>UWSJ01000034.1 GCA_900549525.1 uncultured Coriobacteriaceae bacterium
TCAAAGGTGGACCCCTTTCGGAAACGGGGCCCCGATGCTCATGCGCATCGCCTGCAGTGCCCTGGGCCACATGCTCGCCCGAGGCCACCAACTCGGATTTACATCGCTCGGGGGCCGACAGATATAGTGCGCGAGCGTCCGGACTCGCACGTCTTGATAGGATACATTCCCCGCGAGCGTCTTTTCAAGGAAAACTCGACGTTCATGGTTGATTTTTCGATGGCGTTACATTCCCCTGCCCCTTGTCCGCCCGCACCTCCCCCGCACCCCGTTGGGTAGAATGAGGTTTCACATCGTAAAGGAGGCCCCATGATCAAGGCCGTCCTCTTCGACATGGACGACACGCTGCTCGACATCAACCTCACGGCCTTCATGACCCGCTACGCCGCCGACGTCTCGCGCATTCTGGCGGCCATCTCCGGAAAGCCCACGGTGTCGTTTGGCGTATCGCTTGCCCGCAGCTACCTCGCCCTTGCCAGCGAGAGGCGCGAGGACAACCTCACCAACCTCGAGTTCTTCTTCAGGAAGTTTGAGAATCTCACCGGCGTGCCCGCTGACGACCCCGCCATCTCCGACGCCATCACCTGCTACGAGCAAGACGTGCTCCCCACGCTTGGAGACGGTCTCATCGCGGCGCGCCCGATGGAGGGGGGTCTGGCGGCCATCGAGTGCGTGGGTGACCTCGGGCTCACCTGCGCCCTCGCGACCAACCCGAGCTTCTCCGAGGCGTGCATCCGCACCCGCATGCGCTGGGCGCGCATTGACGACGCGCCGTTTGCCCTCGTGAGCCACATGGGCAACTCCACGCGCCTCAAGCCCGCCGCCCGTTACTACGAGGAATTCGCGAGCGCCCTGGGCCTTGCGCCGGAGGAATGCCTCATGGTGGGCAACGACGCCCGCCGCGACTTCCCCCGTCCCGACGTGGGCATGCGCACGATCTATGTTGGCCACGCACGGCCACGGCGCGCCATATGGAGCGGCCGCATGCGCGACCTCGCGCGCGAGCTGCCCGCAATCGTGGAACTCTGCTGCGTACGCGACGAGGAACGTGGGCGACAGCAAGGCCCCTTGCGGCGGTAGCAAGGCCCCCGCGTCGGTAGCGCGACCCCTATGGCATCTTACGGTTCCGCGCCGTGCCTCCTGCGGCCGTTACCCCTCGAACCCGCCGTCAACGAGCAGCGACTCGCGAGGGCCCGTGGCCGCCGCCACGGCCAGGTGGTCGCAGCGCTCGTTGAGGTCGTTTCCGGCATGACCCCGAACCCAGACGTACGTCACCTGGTGCGGCTCCATCGCCTTGAGCAGGCGCTTCCAGAGGTCGGGGTTCTTGACCGGCTCCTTCTTGGCGTTTTTCCAACCGCGCCGCTTCCAGCCATCGACCCAGTGCCTGTTGAAGGCGTTCGCGACGTACTGCGAGTCGGTGTGCACCTCGACCTCGCAGGGTCGCTTCAGGCACTCGAGCGCCGCGATGACGCCCATGAGCTCCATGCGGTTGTTCGTGGTGCGCGTGTAGCCACACGAGAGCTCGCGCTCGTGGAGTCGGCCTGCGGCGTCGGTATAGCGCAGCACTGAGCCAAACCCGCCGGGGCCCGGATTGCCCCTGCTCGACCCGTCCGAGTACACGATGACCTTCATGCGGCTCCCCCGTCGTCTTCTTCAAGGGAAGAAGGATAGCCCAAGTCCGCGCACGGGCGTGAGGCAGGCGAAACGTGGCTGCGCCACGGGTACGTATTGAGTTATCCTTAGTTTACTTTTGTACGTTTCGCGCGCCGCTCGGCCGCTCCCGCCACGCGCCCGGTAAACAAGCGGGCTACTATGGCCGGGGGGGGTGAAGAGCGAGATCTCAAGGGGATTCATGACTGACGAAGACGAAATGCTGCCGCGGGCGGAAGTCATCGGGGACTTCGTGCCCAGCGGGCTCAGGAAAAAGATTCTTGGCACCAACCACTCCGGCCACCGGGGAGGCCTCGACATCCTCAAGTGGATCGGCCCGGGCCTGCTCGTGACCGTCGGCTTCATCGACCCGGGCAACTGGGCCTCCAACATGGCCGCCGGCTCCACCTTCGGCTACGGGCTGCTCTGGGTGGTCACGCTCTCGACCATCATGCTCATCGTGCTCCAGCACAACGTGGCGCACCTCGGCATCGTGACAGGTGAGTGCCTCGCCGAGAGCTGCTCGCACCACCTGCGTCCGCTCGCCTCCCGGCTCGTGCTGGGATCTGCGTTGCTCGCCACCGTCGCCACGATGATGGCCGAGGTCTTGGGCGGCGCCATCGCGCTCAACATGCTCTTTGGGATTCCCGAGAAGCTCGGCAGCGTCATCACCGCCGCCGTGGCGCTCGCGCTTCTGCTCACGAACTCCTATGGCAAGGTCGAGCGCATCATCATCGGTTTCGTGTCGCTCATCGGCCTTGCCTTCCTCGTCGAGATCGCCATGGTGCGCGTCGACTGGCCTGCCGCCGCCGTCGGGTGGGTGGCGCCCTCCATGCCCGCCGGCTCGAGCGCCATCATCGTGAGCGTGCTGGGGGCCGTCGTGATGCCGCACAACCTCTTCCTGCACTCCGAGGTTATCCAGAGCCAGCACTACGAGGGTCAGGGCGAGGGCGTCATCCGTGAGCGCCTTGACCACGAGTTCGTCGACACGCTGTTCTCGATGATCGTGGGCTGGGCCATCAACAGCGCCATGGTCATCCTCGCGGCGAGCACCTTCTTCTCGCAGGGAATCGTCATTGACGACCTCTCGCTTGCCGCCGCCACGCTCGAGCCCATGCTGGGACAGGCCGCTCGCGTCATCTTCGCACTGGCGCTGCTCTTCGCCGGGCTTTCGAGCTCGGTGACCGCGGGCATGGCGGCGGGCACCATCTCGTCGGGCATCGCCAAAGAGCCCTATGACATTCATGACCGCCACAGCTCCCTCGGCGTCATAGGCACCTTCGTGCTTGCCGTGGTGGTCATCTTCTTCGTGACCGACCCGTTCCAGGGCCTCGTCTGGAGCCAGGCGCTGCTGTCGCTGCAGCTGCCCATCACGATCTTCACGCAGATTAGGCTCACGAGCTCGTCAGAGGTGATGGGAGCCTACGCCAACGGGCCGTGGCTCAAAGCGCTGCTTGTGGGCATCGGCGTGGTCGTCACGGTGCTCAACGTCATCCTGCTCACGGGAGTGTAGGCGGGTCCTTCGGCGCTCGGGCAATCCAGCAGCCCGATGGCCGCGCCGGCACCAGGTGGCCGAACCGGCACCACCGGTTTTACCATCCGATGCAATTCACTCGTATTGCTCCAAATTGTTACCAAACGGTATAGTCCGGCGCGCCGGTGCATAGGCAAACTAATACAAGCAGCGTGATATTATCTCCTTACGTGTTCAAAGGAGACAGCATGCTAATCGGGTTTAGGGTCGAGAACTGGAAATCCTACTCGGACCCGGCAGAGCTCAACCTCGTGGCGTCCCGGGAGCGCCGCGGCAGGGCGTCCCTCTCGTCCGTCGACGGCTTTCGCTCCCTCAAGGTGCTGCCCACGGCGGCAATCTACGGAGGTAATGCGTCAGGGAAGACGTCGCTCTTCCAGGCCTTGGACTTCCTGCGCAACTTCATCGTGCTCGGAGTTGGCGTAGGAGAGGCTGTTCCCGTAGCCCCGTTCAGGCTTGACCCCAAGCTGCAGACCTCGCCCACGTCGTTCGAAGTGACCTTCCTCGCCAACGGAATCGTGTACCAGCTCCTCGCGAACGTATCCCGAGACAACGTGCACTCGGAGTCCCTGTGGGTCATGAAGGACAAGCACGACCCAATCCTCGTCTATTCCCGCGAAGGCGATAACTTTGAGTTTGGGGAGAGTGCATTCTCGGAACCGGAGCGAACGGAGTTCGTCGCAAAGGGGACGAGGGCAAACCAGCTCTTCATAAACGCGGCGGCTCAGCAGAGCGTCGCTGAGATCATGAGCGCATACGAGTGGTTTAGGGATTCCCTTGCGCTTGTCGGGGTCTCCTCGCAAAACCGCTCGCTCGGCCTCTACTACACGAGGCCCAACTTCCTCGAGTTCGCGTCGGCAACCCTGTCGAGCCTGGACACCGGCATAGATAGCATCTCCGGCGACGAGGTTGACGTCGACTCCCTCCCGCTCCCCAAGGAGGTGCTGTCAAGCCTGGCGGTATCGGATAACCCCAGCGAACAGCGATCGATGGTTCTGAGGATGGAGCAGTCCGGGGACTACCCGAGCGACATGTTCTTCATTGACCGAGACGAAGGCGGGATTCGGGCGCGGAGACTTGTGACAAAGCACCGCAACTCAGAGGGCAGGCTCGTCCCGTGCTCCCTTGCCCTCGAGTCATCAGGCTCGAGGCGTCTCGTCGAGCTCATGCCGATGCTGTTCGACCTACTTGGCGGCTTCGAAGACTCCAAGAGGGTCTACGTCGTCGACGAGCTCGACCGCTGCCTCCACTCCATGCTCACCTCGAAGCTCGTAGATGGATTCCTCCGCACCTGCGGCCCCACGTCGCGCCGCCAGCTCCTCTTCACGACGCAGGATCTGCTCCTCATGAACCAGTCCGTGCTGAGGAGGGACGAGATGTTCATTACCGAACGTGACGGGGAGGGCAGGTCGTCCCTCGTCAGGCTCGACGAATACGAGGGGCTGAGGCCTGATCTCGACCTGCTCAAGAGCTACCTCGACGGAAGGTTTGGCGGGGTTCCCATGTTCCGAGACGACATCGGCGGTGAATGAGATGGGCGCGAGAAGAGAGGCGTTGAAGCCACCGAAGCGGGCGACGAGACGCCAAAGGCGCATAGTTCAGGTCGTTGCGGAAGGAGAGACCGAGCTTGACTACCTGCGCCTCAACTCCGTACGTGCCTTGATTCGAGACGCAGACGACGTAAGTCTTTCCATTGTCGATCATCACAAGGGCCAGACCGACCCAGCCAGCCTCGTCAAGACAATGACGTCCAAGGGCAGGGGCCCTCGAGACCTGCAGAGAAACGACGAGCAGTGGCTCGTCATGGACGTCGACGAATGGACGCCGGAACAGATGCGCAAGGCCGTCGAATGGGCATCTAAGGACCAGCGGCAAGGACTTGCCATAAGCAACCCGAAGTTCGAGGCCTACCTCCTGCTTCACTTCCCGACCACAGGAAGACCCAGCGCGGAGGCTCACCGCGTGGAGACAGAGCTCAAGCGACACATGCCCGACGGGTTCAAGAGGCTTGGCCCGACCACCTTTACGGGAAAACAAGTCATTACGGCCACGACAAGATCACGGGAGCTCGGCGCAAACGACAAGAAGGGCATACCGGACAAGGGCTTGTCTTCGTACCATCTGCTCGTTGAGTCCTTGATCACTTGACGAGGCTAGGAGGGTACCTTGCGCTTACGCGGCAGCGCGGGCGCCAGATACGAAGAAGCCGTCCGACACGCATGTCGGACGGCTTGGATGCGGCGAAAGATCAACGCCACTAGCAGCGAGTTCGAGCCTCCGCAAAAGGTGTGGAAAGGCACGCTCGTGCGGCCAGATTGACGAAAAGGCGATGAACCGTATGGATTGAGCGCGCCAGACCCAGGGTATTACGGCTCGAGGATGAGAGCCAGGGTATATTGATGCTGTATGCATCATATAGATGCGCTTGTTGCCGGACACAGAAATAAACAATCCATACACTTCGCAGCCAACTTGGCAGAAGAGGCCTTCCGGCTTGTCAGCTCACCCGAAAGGGCTCGCAAGAACCCGAACGGACTCTCGTCCTAAAACAAGGGGCCACCCGACGCACGGTCGAGCGACCCCCTACTCACTTACAACGCTAGAGACACTACGTCGCCACACCGCGCGCCGTGACGCCGTGGAACTACACCTCGGCGACCCACTTGGTGACGGTGTCGACCATGCCCTGCTGGGTGGTCTGAGCCTTGATCTCGGCCACGGCGTCGGCGTTCATGAAGATGTTCATGAGAGCCTGCAGCACGGCGACCTGATCCTCGGCGTGCTTGAGAAGGCCGAGGTTGAAGATGAGCTCGGCGTTCACGTCCGGCATGCCGGCCATGCCCTGGAAGGTAATCGGCTTCGTGGGAACGACGATAGCGATGTAGGGCTTCGCGATGTGCTCCGGGTCAACGTGCGGAATGGCCACCGAGACCTGCTCGCAGGCAAGACCCGTCGGATAGTTATTCTCACGGGTCTTGATGGCGTTTAGCCACGTGTCCTTGACGTACCCCTTCTCGGTGAGGAGCGCATTCATCTTCTCGAAGAAGTCGTCGCGGTCGGTGGCCTCAAAGTCGAAGAAGACGAGCTCGGGCTTGAACAGGCTGGTATCAACAGCAGACATGGAATACCTTTCGAATGCAGGTGATGGCAGACTCGAGAACTACGCCACGGGGTTGGCGCCGTTGGCGAAGACCTTGATGACGTGGGTGAAGTCCTCGACGAGGCGATCGTAGGCGGCCATGGTGAGGTCCTGCCAGTAGATCACGGAGTCGGCGTTCCTGGCCTTCATGTCCTTCATGGTCTTCTCGGCCGCCTCTCCGGCGAACTTGGCGCCGTAGGTGAAGTAGTTGATCTTGCGGATGCCGGCGTCGATGGCCTTCTTGTAGTCCGCGTCGGACACGCCCGAGCCGCCGTGCATGACGAGCGGGGCGCCGATGCGCTCGCGGATCTGCTTCAGGACGTCGAAGTCGAGGTGCGGCTCGCCCTTGTAGATGCCGTGCACGGTGCCGAAGGAGACGGCCAGGATGTCGGCGCCGGTCTCCTCCACGAACTCCCCGGCGTCCTCGGGGTTGGTGTAGACGGCCTTGCCCACATGGTCGTTCTCGTGACCGGCGCCGTTCTCGCGCGTGCCCATGGAGCCCAGCTCGCACTCGAGGCCGCAGTCGTAGCCGGCGCACATCGCGGCGGCGCGGCGGGAGTTGGCGACGTTCTCCTCGTACGGAGTGAAGGAGCCGTCGAACATGGCGCCGTTGAAGCCCATCTCGAGGGCGCGGCGCATGTAGGACAGGTGCTCGCAGTGGTCGAGGTGCACGCACACCGGGGCGCTGGAGCGCTCGGCGAGGGCGACCATGGCCGGCCCGATAGCGTCAAGCGGCACGAAGGGCTCGTGGCCCTCGGCGTGGGCGATGATCACCGGGTAGCCGGTCCGCTCGGCCGCGGTGATGGCGGCGCGGACGGCCTCGAGGCTCGGCGTGTTGAACGAGCCGACCGCCATGTTGTTCTGCTCGGCGATGGCGCAGATGTCGCGAAGGTTGACAAGCATGCAAATACCCCCTGTTGAACGACCCTACTTACTTCTTGTTGGAACGCTCTGCGGCACCGCCCGCGGCTTCTCCCCTCGAGAGCTGGGACGAGCGCCTGGCCCGGGACCTCAAGCTGTCCGGGTTAATGCGGCCTTCCATATCGACGAGGGCTTGGCAGAGCTCCGAGCCCCCATCGATATAGTCGCCTTGAACCCAATACCTACCCTTAAGCAGGCCGCCGCCGTTGATACGCACGTAGGCACGGTCGTTGCCCATCTCGCGGACGGAGAACTCGTGGATGTCGGCCAGTCGGAAGGTGTCGGTACGCCCGAATGCGGTGAACGACACCTCATCGTCAGAGACAGTCACCTCGCGTGGGTAGGAGCGCGAGATAAACGTGTTGAAAACTGCGTAGGCTGCAATGACGGCGACGACGGCCATGAGCGGCGGGAGGAACGAGAAGAGCGGCGACGCGAGCACGAGACTCGCAACGGCCACGAAGGCACAGAACCAGCCCGTGATGGTGATACCAACGAGGTACAGCTTGTCGTCGTATCGGTACGTCTTCTGCATGGTCGCGCCTCCCCTGTCACGTGATGCCCAGATGCGTGATGCGCAGTCACGAAATCGTCGAAATAGCCAAACGGATGAAGCTCAAAACGAAGCAACAAAATACCGCCCGCACCCGCTGCAAGGCGCGGACACGGGCGGCTCACAAGCCGTGCTACTTGCTCTCAGCGGCAGCCTCGGCCTCGTGCATGGCCTTGGCCTCCTTGAGGATGCGAGCGCGGTTCCAGACCATCATGGCCACGGCAACAACGCCGGGAACCACGAGGCCGATGCCGTTACCAAGCGCGCCGACGCGAGCGATGACCCAGGTGAGCGGGTTAGCGCCATCGCAGATCGAGGAAATCGCGGCGGCACCACCCATGTCGAAGTTCACGTTCGCGGCAGCGGTGGTGATGAGCGGCGAGAGGTCGGTGGCGATGTAGAAGCCCACGGCGAGGACGACGACGCCGACGAGCAGGCCACGGAAGCCGTTCTCGTTCACGATCGGGGTGATGAGCACGAGCATGTAAGGAATGCACGCGAGGTCAGCCAGAGGCACGACCTTGTTGCCCGGCAGGATGAAGGCCAGGAAGACGGCGACCGGGACGAGGATGAGGGCCATCGTCAGCGTGACAGGGTGGCCGGTACCCACGGCGGAGTCGAGGCCGATGTAGATCTTGCCACGGTTCTGGAAGCGCTTCTGGATGATGCCGGAAGCAGCGTCAGAGATGGGCATGAGGCCCTCCATGAGCAGGGAGGCCATCTTCGGGATGAGCACCATGACAGCGCCCATGGAAACGGCCATCGAGAGGATGGAGGGGATGGTCTTGCCGTCGGCCGTGGTGCCGGGCAGGACGCCATAGCCGGCGAGGATGCCAATGATCAGGCCGATGATGGAGCCAAGCAGAACGGGCTCGCCGAAGACGCCGAACTTCTTCTGCATGGTGCGAACGTTGATGTCAACGTCCCTGAGGCCGGGGATGCGATCGATGACCCAGTTCACGGCAGCAGCGATGGGCGCATAGGCGCCGGAGAAGCCGTGAGGGATGGAGACGCCGGGAAGACCAAGGGACTTCTCGACCTGCGGGGCGGTGACGTCACCGATGATGAGGACGACGACCTCGTTGATGATGGCGGCAACGATGCCGAGGGCAACGTTGTTGGTGAGGATGGCCACCAGCGCGCCAGTGAAGGCGAAGTGCCAGTAGTTCCAGATATCGACGTCAGCGGTCTGCGTGGTGTTCGTGAGCAGCATGATGACGTTCACGAGCAGGCCAAGCGGGATGATGATCGTGCCAACGACGGAGCCCATGGCGATGGCGGAGGCGGCAGGCCAGCCCACGTCCATCACGGAGAGCTCGAGGCCGAAGCGCGTGACCATCGCGTTCACGCCACCGGCGAGGTCGGTGCCCATGAGCTGGTTAATGACCAGGTTAAGGCCGATGAAGCCGATGCCAACGGTGAGACCGGCCTTGAGGCTCTTGCCGAAGCCGGCGCCGAAGCACACGCCGAGAATCGTGAGGACGATGGGCATCACAACAGAGACGCCCAGGCTCGATAGGCCAGAGAAGAAGCCAACGATTGCGTCCATCAGTACCTTCCTTCCTAACAGAAACACCTGCGCACCAGCGTCAAGCCGAGGCGCAACCTTGCGCGAAAACCGAGACGGCTCCACGCTACTTCTTCATGAACTCGAGAATCTCCTGCTCAGCGTTGGCCTTGCCCATGCCGGTGAGGAAGGGGATGCCCGAGATGAAGGGGCAGCCGAGACCGTCAGGCTTGACGGTGGTAGCGATAACGAGGTCGGCGCTCTGCGACTTGGCGACGGCGTCCGAGATGGAGCACTGGTCGATGTGGTAGTCACCGGCGTAGCCGTTGGCGTCGAGAAGGTCCTTGACCTTGGCGGCGACGGCCGTGGAGGTGGCGACACCAGAGCCACAGGCCAGGATGATGTTCTTCATGGTAGTACTCCTTCTCTCGGGCGCCCTCTCCCGAAGACGCCAGCTACCGTTCCGGGGACGAGCCCCGAAGTCGAGCGCGCTCCCCGCCGCTTCGACGGAACCGCGCGCGTCATACCCGATTGGGGGCTACTCCCCCATCACGACGACCTTGACGCGGCGGGTGCGCTCGCGCGTGCGGTCGAAGTCGACGAAGAAGATGCTCGCGAGGCCGTTCGTCTCGAGCTTGCCGCCCGCGACCTCGAAGACCTGGCTGCGGCCGACGAGCGTGGAGCGCAGGTGGGCGTCGCCGTTCCAGAGGGACTTGCGGCCGTCCGGGAGGTACGAGGCACCGTTGGGCCACGACTCGACCTCCTCGAAGTGACGCTCACCGGGATAGCGATACGTGCTCCAGTTCTTCTGCTCCGGGAAGATCTTGTTAAGGCCGTCGGAGAGGTCGGCCTGCAGGAAGGTGTCGCCTGCAGGGGTGTGATCGTGGTCGAACTCGTCCTCGTAGACCGCGCAGGTGGTATGGCAGGAGATGACGGTGACCGTGCCCTCCTTGATGCCACTTTCCTCGACGACCTTGTTGACCTCCTCGGTCACGTCAACATACGTCGGCTTATCAGCCTCGGTCTTGAGCGAGAACTCACCCTTGTAGACGGTCATGCCTAGGCCTCCTTGCAGAAGTCGGTGCGGGCCTTGTCGAGGGCCGCGAACATCTCGTCAAGCGTGGCGAACGGGTCATCGGCGGCAACGATGCCGGAGGTGCCGCCCGTGCCGTCGGCGCCGTACTTGATGGCGTCGTAGACGTTCTGGCCGCTGTGGATGCCGGCGGCCTGGAGCACGAGCGTGTCGGGCGAGACCTCCTTGACGGCCTGCGTGGAGGCACGCATGTAGTCCTCGCCGGCGACGGTGCCGGTGCCGATGAGGCTCGTGAGCTCACAGACCATCACGTCAGGCTTGAGGGCGGCGATCCACTTGCCCTCCTCGACGGAGTCGGCGCAGACGACCGTGAGGATGCCGAGCTCGTTGGCACGCGCGATGGTGGCGGCGAGCTCGTGGGCGGTCGCGGGGTTCTCGGCGTGGTTGAGGAACGTGGCCTTGACGCCGGCGGCGGCGAGCGCCTCGGGCAGGATGTGACCCATGCCGCGACCCGGCTTCAGGCTCTCCATGTTCTGGGCGCAGGGCACGAGGTGCGGGCAGGTCTCGATGATGTGCGGCAGGTCGACGAGCTGCGCGGTGAACAGGCAGTCGAAGTCGTACTTCTCGCAGAGCTGGTCAGTCTTGGCAGCCAGCTTGTAGATGTCCTCACCGTAGAGGTAGGACTTCGGGTTGACGACGAAAAACGGCCTCCTGAGCTTGGCCTTCTCCATGTGGCGTCTCTCCTTTGCTTGCCTTTGTCGCACGACGCCTGACGCCGTTTGACGTGGACGGTTGCCTTCTGTGTGGAGCAACTTGTTCAACCTAAGCTGAACAAGTACTTGTATACGCCTGCTTGAACAAGCAGTGAAGCAAAACCGGACGGCCTGCGACGAACGGTCGCAATTACGCGTTGGACGGTCAGGATGCACTTTTCACTTGACATGATGCATGAGTACGAACTCAAAGGTAAGACTGAAAAGAGGTAACACGCATTCGAGAAGGGCTAATCGGGCTGTACGGCCGTGCCCACGATTGACTGCCCGGGCTTGAGCCACGTGTTGCTCCACTCGATCGCAGCGCCGTCTGTGAGTCGGATGCGCTGCTCAAGCACAAGCACCGCAGCAGCCTCGTCGCAACCAAGCAGCTCCCCGTGCTCACGGCCCGCCACCCGTGCCTGGTAGCGCATCTCGGCAAGCTTGATGCGCCGACCCGAACAGGTCTCGACGGCGTCAAAGAGCGACTCGGTGACGTAGTCGAAGGCGTCAAGACCAGGACACTCCACGAGGTTTGACCAGCTCTCCTGACACATGACGGGCTCGTCCCCCACAAGGCGGACGCGCCGCATGAACATCACCGCATCGGTGGAGTGAATATCCAGCTCGTGCGCCACATCCGCAGGGGCAGGGATGACGCGCTTGTCGATGACGCGCGTCACGAACGACTTGCCCTGCTCCCTGAGGGACTCGGCGAAGGAAATGGGGCGCACGCCCGCCGCATGTGAGATGCCGGGTTCTGCCACAAAAGTCCCGCGGCCATGCTCCTGCACGAGAAGACCCTCGTCCACCAGCGACTTGAGAGCACGACGCACCGTCCCCCTCGAGACGCCAAAGTGCTTCATGAGCTCGTGCTCAGAGGGAATTTTCGAGCTCACGGGCCACTCACGGCTGTAGACCTTCTCGCGCAGGGCGTCGGCCAGCTGCACGTGAAGGACGGAGGATGCCTTTGAGCTACGAGGGGATGTCGCATGAGGGAGACCGTGCGCATCAAACGGGCGCGGCTCCGCGCTCTCCCGCGCGGCACTCCCGAAAGGCTCTGGAGCCATGGCCATCTCCCTCGCAAACGGGGCCGCTCCTCGGCGCCTCACATGAGCCTGCGGAGTTGTCCTAATTTTTCGGTACAAGTGCAATTTAACATCATTTGTTGAGGAACCGCACGTGACGTCCGGGGTGAACGGTATGTCTTGCTCGACGACGAGGCCAACGCATCCCTGCGCGACTCGACATCACTCGCCAGTTATCCGCGCTCCCGCATCGCAAGCCGTCAAGAGCAGTACTTCGTCCTCCTCGACGAGGTTCAGTTTGCCATCTCGAAGGAAGAGCTCAGGGACGAAAGCGAGCCTCCTGGGCTCTACGGCGTTCTTAACGGACTCCTGCGCCTTGGCAACGTCGACGTGTACGTGACCGGGAGTAACTCCAAGCTGCCTTCAAGCGACGTCATGACGGAGTTCCGCGGCCGTGGCGACGAAGTTCGTGTGCGGCCTCTGTCCTTTGCCGAGTTCATGCAGGCATACGGCGGCGATAAGTACGAAGGCTGGGCGGAGTACGAAACGCGCGTCTGTCGTTCCGACAGGTGGAGCAGAACCACATAATGGAAAACGTCCTGTACAACGAGCTTCGCATGCGCGGCTACTCCGTGGACGTGGGGGTTGTCGAGCGGCGGTCCCAGGTCGATGGCAAGGACGTCCGCAAGCAGCTGGAGGTCGACTTCGTGGCCAACCTCGGCAGCAACCGCATCTACATTCAGTCCGCCTACCAGATGCCCACGCCCGAGAAGGAGCGCCAGGAGAAGGCCTCGCTCTACGGCATAGACGACAGCTTCAAGAAGATCGTGCTCGTGAAGGACGTGGTGAAGCCGCTTCATGACGAGAAGGGCGTGCTCACCATGAGCGTCTACGACTTCCTCCTCAACGCGGACAGCCTGAGCTGGTAGCTGGTAGGCCCTGCGGAACCCGACCGCGCTGCTGGCACGAGAATGCGCGGCCGCGCGCGCCACCTGCTACGCATCATCCATCGCTCGCCGACCAACCCACCTCTGCCCGTTCAGCTCATCAAACAGGAAGGGGGCAAGGTACAGCGGCAGCGTGATCTTCTTGCCATCTTGCCCGACGTTGCCGTCTATGAGCTTGTATCCAACCTTGACGTCATCGCGGGCGAGGAGCTCGTTCAGCGAGACCGTCGAACCCCGGCCCGCCTTGACCTCAATGGGCACGACGCTCGCATCGCTTCCCTGAATGATGAACTCAATCTCCCTGTTCCCGTTCTGCGACCTCCAGTAGTGCAGAGAGTAGCCCGCACGCCTCAGCATGCCGGCAACCAGGTTCTCGTACAGTCCTCCCTTCATGGGCCCCGTTAGCTTGTTCTCAACCACGGCGGCCTTCATCTCAAAGCCGTACATGGCCATGAGCAGGCCTGTGTCGTTCGCATACAGACGGAAGCGAGACTCATCCTCATAGGCGACAAGCGGAAACGAAGGCGTGCTGACCGACTGACAACGGAGCACCATGTTTGCACCCATAAGCCATTCGACCGAACCCGAGAACTTCCTGGCCGTCCCGCGCTTCTCCACAACGGAGTACTGGAACTTCGTGTTCTCCTTGGCAAGCTGACGAGGCAACGACTCAAAGCAGGCCCTCGCGCGTACCCGCTCGCCTGGGCTCGCGTAGCGTGCGATGTCATCGAGGTACGACGACAGAAGCCGCACCTGCTCCTCATGCGCAACGTTGAAGTTGCCAGAGTCGACGAACGCCTGGACGATCGCGGGCATACCACCAACCGCAAGGTACTCGCGAAGCAGCCTCATCATCTTGTCGCCGACCGCCCGAGGCACCATTTCCAGGTTGTCAAGGTAGCCGCGCAGAACGTCAATGGATGGGTCCGCATACCCTCGCGCCCACAGAAACTCCTCGAAGTCGAGGGGGTGCATCTCCACGGCACGCTCGTAGCCAACGGGTATGGAGGACAGGCCCTCTCCCGTCTCGCGATACTGGATTCCAAGCAACGAGCCAGACGCGATTACGTCACACCGGCTGTCCTGGGCCAAGTACTTGAGTGCAGAGCGAGCTTCGGGGCACTCCTGGACCTCATCGAGGAACAGGAGCGTCTCACCCGGTATGAACTCGACTCCATCGACAAGCAGCGACATGCGCGAGTAAACCGAGCCAGCGTCAAGAGAACCCTTGAAAATGTCTTTGAGCTCGGGGTTCTCGATAAAGTCAATCGCAATGAAACGCTTGTAGTCGAGCTCGCCAAAGGTCTTCACGATGAAGGACTTGCCAACCTGCCTGGCCCCCTTGATGAGGAGGCATTCGCTTCCCTTATGAACTCGCCAGTCACGCAGTGTTTCGAGCATCTTTCGCCTGAGCATGAACGCTCCTTCTACCTGCTTATTTCAGCTTTTCAGACAGTATAGTATGACTATTCTGCAGCTTTTCACGGTGTCAAGGCGTAGTAGATTGCAGCTTTTCAGACCCTTGGCAGTCGCGGATTGCATCTTTTTCAAGACCGTGGAGATTGGGCGCTAAGAATAACCCTTCGAAGGTCCGCGCCGCCCCCGCGCTTTTCCCGCAGTCTCAGGCGCGCGTTTTCCACATCCTCAGACACGTAATTTCCATTGCGAATCTTCCGTATTCTCCATAGGCGAAGTCACGTATTTTCTATAACGCACGAGGTAGAATACAAATTATATTTGTTAGGGGGACTACGTGAATGCTGATGCACGACTCACGCCCGCCGGGTACCGTCCGAGGCTTGTCGAGCAAAGGCTCGATGCGCTCATGAGCGCCTTCGGGTGCGTCGAGATAACCGGGCCAAAGTGGTGCGGCAAGACATGGACTGCGATGACCCGTTCCGCCAGTATTACCAAGCTTGACGACCCGTCAGAGCGCAAGGCGGCCGAGATGGACCCGGCTCTTGCGTTGGTTGGCGACAAGCCCCATCTCGTGGACGAGTGGCAGGAAGTCCCCGAGGTGTGGGACGCGGCGCGGCGCTATGTCGACTCCTCCGGCAACGAACGCGGAACCCTGCTGCTCACAGGCTCCACTTCCCTCGACAGGGAAGAGCGCGGCAAGGTTCGTCACAGCGGCGCGGGAAGGATAGCCCGTCTCTCCATGTGGCCCATGTCACTAGCGGAGAGCGGCGACTCTCGCCCCACCATCTCGCTCAAGGCGCTCCTGGAGGGCAACGCCCTCGAACCGGCACGCCTCGAGACGGGCCTCGCAGATGCGGCACGCTGGTGCTGCAGAGGCGGATGGCCCGCGAACCTTGGCCTTCCCGATGAGTTGGCAGCCGAGACGGCCGCACAGTACGTGCAATCCGTCCTTGACGTCAACGTCATGGAGGACGGGCGCTCCCCCGAGACGGCGTTCGCACTCATGCGAGCACTCGCGCTCAACGAGAGTCAGGCGGTCACATACAAAACCCTCTCGAAAGACATGCAGGACAGAGCATCCGCCGCATCCGAGAGTACGGTCGTCGCCTACCTTGACCTGTTCGAGCGACTCCGGCTCATACAGAACCTGCACGGCTGGGAGCCACCCATGCGCTCAAAGGCGCGGGTGCGCGTCAAGCCCAAGCGCTACTTCTGCGACCCGTCGCTTGCCGCCGCACTCCTAAGCGCCACGCCAGCCAGGCTGCTCAAGGACACGCAGACCCTCGGCATGCTGTTCGAGAACCTCGTCGTCCGGGATTTAAGGGTCTTCCTGTCTACCTACGCAGGACTTGGGAACGGCTTGTTCTACTACCGCGACGAGCAGGGGCTTGAGGTTGACGTCATCATCGAATGCGGAGGCAGCTGGGCCGGCATCGAGGTCAAGCTCAGCGACACCAAGGCCGACGAGGGCGCCAAAAACCTGCTGCGCCTGAGAGACAAGGTGTGCGCCAATCCGGCAGCCCAGAACGCAGAGCTGGCCTTCCTGGCGGTGATCGTCGGACGCGGGAGCCTTGCATACGCGCGCGACGACGGGGTCATGGTCATCCCCATGTCCCTGCTGGGGGCATAGCGCACATCCGCCGAGACAAAGGGCAAGCTTCTGGCCACCCCAGTACCAAAGGGCTCGATGACGCCTGTCACCTCTTCGTAGCTAAAGACGTCCCGATAGAACGACACGGCATCCCGGAGCTGCTTGAGAAGGCACGCGCCCGTGAGCGAGGAGCGCTTCAGGCGGATGTCGTCCGTCTCCCCGAAGCGAACCACGTCAACTTCCTCTCGGGATTCAAACGGCCAATTCCGGGGTGTGCTCGCGGTCGAAAAGAGCCGCCAGAAGGGCCAGCAATTAACCTAACCGCAGGCAAGAGAACCCGCAGGGGGAGCCTTACCTGCAGCCAATACGGGCCGCAGGGCCAGGATTCCCAGCCCCGCGGCCGCCTCCTACTTCGCGCTGGCCCAGTCCTTGCCCCAGCTCACCTCGGCGACGAGCGGCACGGAGAGCTTGACCACGCCCTCCATGGTCTCCTTGACCACGCGGCTCATCTCGTCGAGCTCAGCCTCGGGCACCTCGAAGTCGAGTTCGTCGTGAATCTGGAGGATGAGGCGGCTCGCCAGGCCCTCCTCGCGCATGCGCTTGTCCACCGCCACCATCGCGAGCTTGATGATGTCGGCCGCCGTGCCCTGCATGGGGTGGTTCATGGCCGTGCGCTCGCCAAAGCTGCGCATGTTGGCGTTGCGGGCCAGAATGTCGGGCACGTGACGCTTGCGACCAAACATCGTCTCCACCCACACGTTCCTCTTGGCCTCGGCAACCGTACGGTCAAGGTACGCCCGCACGCCGGGGTACGCCGCGAAGTAGCGGTCGATCATCTCCTGCGCCTCGCGCCGGGGGATGTGCAGCGACGTGGAGAGGCCATAGGCCTGCTGGCCGTACACGATGCCGAAGTTCACGGCCTTGGCGCGGCTGCGCAGCTCCGGCGTCACCTCGGACACGGGCACGCCGAAGACGCGGGCGGCCGTCTCGGCATGGAAGTCCTCGCCCTCGCAGAAGGCCGCAATGAGATGCCTGTCCCCGGAGAGGTGCGCGAGCAGCCGCAGCTCGATCTGCGAGTAGTCGCAGGCGAGAAACACGCTGCCCGGGGCCACCGTGAACGCCTGACGCACGCGACGCCCCAGCTCGCTGCGCACGGGGATGTTCTGCAGGTTGGGGTTGGAGCTGGAGAGACGGCCCGTGGCCGCCACCGTCTGGTTGAGGCTCGTGTGGATGCGGCCGTCGCCGGCGACGAGCGCGGGCAGGGCGTCGAGGTAGGTGCTCTTGATCTTGGCCTTCTCGCGGTATGCCAGCACCTCGGCCACCACGTCGCTCACCTGCGCGAGGTCCTCGAGCACCTTGGCGTTGGTGGAGTAGTAGCCGCGCTGGGTCTTCTTGAGACCCGCCGTGGGCAGCCCCAGGTCGTCGAAGAGCACGCCGGAGAGCTGCATGGGGCTGTCGATGTTGAACTCGCGGCCCGCGGCATCGAAGACCCTGCGTTTAGAGGCGTCGATGTCGGCGGCGAGCTCGGCGGACTGGCGGGCGAGCACCTCCGGGTCGACGTGCATGCCCTGGCGCTCCATGCGCGCGAGCACGCCCACGAGCGGCATCTCGATGTCGTACATGCACCGTGCCGACCCGTCCTTCTCGAGCGCGTCTACGAGCACGGGGCGCAGGAGGCGCGAGGCCACGGCCGCGAGGGCGGAGGCGGGGACGGCATCGGTGGCCTCGGGCAGCTCGCCCTCGAGGAAGCGCTCGGCCACCTGGGACGCGGCATAGGCCCCCTTGGACGAGTCAAGCAGGTAGGCGGCCACGCCCACGTCGAAGATGCGGGAGGCGTCGAGCTCGGCCGGGTCGAAGGCCACGCCGGCGGCGCCCGCAGCGGCGGGCAGCGACGAGTCGACGGGATAGACGGCGTGGATGAGCGCCTTCACGTCGTCCGACGCCACGCGCCCGGACGCGAACGCCCGCAGCAGCAGCGATGCCGCGACATCGCCCGTAAGCCGCCCGAAGCCCTTCTCGGTCGAGGCCCACACGGCAAGCTCCGGCTCGAAGAGGGAGCCCTGCTCCGCCACGTCAAGCGCAAGGCCCAGCCACTCCCCCGCCGCGAGCGCGTCGTCGAGGGCGGCTGCAAGCGCGTCGTCCTGAAGCCGCTCGCCAAGCTCGAGGCGAGCAGACGCGGCGTCGGCGAGCGAGGCGGCAGCGGCGTCCGCCCCCGCAAGCGCCAGCACGCGCCCCGTCATGCCCGTGAAGCCGAGCGAGCCCAGCGCCGTGCGCACCACGGCGGGGTCAAACGTCGGGAACTTAGCGTCGGCGAGGTTGACGTCGAGCGGCGCGTCGGTGCGGATGGTCGCCACCTTGCGCGAGAGCAGCGCGTCGTCGATGTGGGCCCGCAGGTTCTCGCCCATCTTGCCCTTGACCTCGTCTGCGTGCGCGATGACCTCGTCGAGCGAGCCATACTGCACGATGAGGGCGCTCGCCTTCTTGGGCCCGATGCCCGGCACGCCGGGGATGTTGTCGGAGGTGTCGCCCTTAAGGCCGTAGAAGTCCGGTACGAGCTTGGGCGTGATGCCATGGTAGAGGTCGTCGACGCTCTCCGGCGTCATGATGTTCACGTCCGAGACGCCCTTGCGCGTGGAGACGACGTTGACATGCTCGGTGACGAGCTGGTACATGTCTCGGTCGCCGGTGACGAGCAGCATGTCGTAGCCGACTGCCTCGCCGCGCCGCGCCAGCGTGCCGAGGATGTCGTCGCCCTCCCAGCCCTGAAGCTCCACCACCGGCACGTCCATGGTGCGCAGCAAGTCCTTGACCATGGGGAACTGCTCGTGCAGCACCGGGTCCATGGGAGGCCGCTGGGCCTTGTACTGCGGCAGCATGTCCATGCGCACCTGGGGCTTGCCCTTGTCGAAGGCGCAGATGACGCCCTGGGGGCGGAACTTCTCGACCAGCTTCACGAACATCGAGACGAAGCCGAAGATGGCGT
>UWSJ01000035.1 GCA_900549525.1 uncultured Coriobacteriaceae bacterium
TCGGACGCCGGGTCGAAGTTGATCTTGAGCAGGTCGCGGTCGGCCTCGGGGAGGTCGTACGTCGCCTGGGATACGGAATCCCGGAGCGCCGCGACCTCGGCGCTCGTGGCGAGGGGGTTGGTGCGCGTGCCGTCCTCGGCGACGTAGGTCATGACCTTCGTCGCGGGGTCCCACAGCCAGCACGGCGTGTAGGGCACCTGCACCGTCTTGGGGTCCTGCCCGGCGGAGCATACCTGCAGGGCGGCACCTGTGGCGGCGCAGATCTTCGCGAGGTCGCCGTCGATGCCGTTGAGCTTGTCGGCGGTGATGGGCGTGCCGCCCTCCTCGAGGTCCTTCCAGTCGGTCGCTTCGTGCACGACGGGGTTTGCCATTGTTCCTCCTAGGAGTTGTCGATCACTGCGGACGAGAGCTTGTGGGCCACCCACGAGGCGTTGCCTCCCGGGAAGACCCCGGGGCCGGGGTACGTGCCTCCGCCCGGGTAGAGCGGCAGGGTGTCGACGACCCTGATCTCGTCGACCACCTTGCTGCCCTCGGGCTCGTGGAACCACACGGCGCCCACGACCTTTGGCGGGGCGTCGGGCCCGAAGGTCACGTTGCTGTCGGCGTCGACGCCGTTGGCGCCGGGCGCGCCGCGCGGGATGCCGAAGTCGACCACCACGGGCTCGCCCGCCACTGCGGGCTTGCGCACGTGGACGGTGGCGGCGGTGCCGCTCGGCAGGGTGTCAACCTCTCCCACGTTGAGCTCGAACTGGCTCACCGCCGTCTCGAGCGACTTGACGAAGCTGTCGGTGTCCACCGGCAGCACCGGCGCCATCGCCCCGCAGTAGCTCGGGTCGAGCCGGTGGTCGGTGAGCGTGCCGCGCCAGTCGACGCGGGCGAGCACGAGCTCCCACGTGGACTCCGTGCGCACCGGCTCGTAGCTCGGCGACTGCGTCACGCGGGCGTAGACCGCGCCGTCGCGGTAGGCGCTGTCGAAGCGCGCCGCGACGATCACCCAGGCGTACGAGCCGCTCGGCACGTCCGACTGGTCGAGCACCCTCGCCGCCGAGCGCACCGGGATGAGCAGGCCGTCGGCCACGCACGCGCCCGCCCCGACCGACCACGACGCGCCCGACCTGGACACCTCGAGCTCGTCGAGGTAGTCGGTGCACACGCCGTCCGTGGCGTAGAGCCGCATGACCTCGCGCAGGTCGGAGGCGTGGTACTCGCGATCGTAGACCGGCACGCCCTTATTGTCGATGGTCGGGTGCTGATCCGAGTCCATCGGGTAGACCTTGGTGATCGACGTTGTCCTGAGAGCCATCTATCTCCTCCCGAGCATCGCCCGCGCGACTCGCGCGAGCCTCTTGGTGCCCAATGTTGCCTCCACCGTCACGCCGCCCGCCTTGTGCACCTCGCGCGCCTCCTGCACTCGCTCCTGGGCGACGAGCCCGAGGGACGGCACCTCCACCTCGACGAGGTCGCCCACGTCCCAGTCCGTGCGGTAGCCGAGCCCGGAGACTCCGCAGTCGACGGACACCTCCGGCATGTGGTCGTAGGCGCGCAGCCTCGCCGCCGCGTCCACCGACGCCGCCGTGGGCGCGTCGCCCGCCAGCTGGCTCACGTCCTCCAGGCACCGCGCCGCCCACTGAGTCGAGGCGTCGAAGCCCTGGACGGCGACCGTGCGGTCGACCGTGATGGCGTCCGCCCCGGTGCCCGCCTCCGCGTGGGCCATGACCTGCGAGCACCCGGTCGAGTAGTCTCCGACGTAGGAGACGGAGTCCGCCGAGCCCATCTCGAGGGAGAAGACCTGCACCGGGTTGGAGGACTGGGAGCGAGTGCGGTCGAGGCCCGTGAGGATGCGCACCGAGAGGCGCGTCGGGTCGGCGTCGCGGTCATAGCCGACCACCACGCGCGCCCCCTGGTCTGCGAGCGCCGCGACGACGGCGGACATGCCGCCCTTGCCCTCGTCGCAGGATATGCGGTAGGAGCCGCCACTCGGCGCCTGCGTGCCCGCCCCCAGCGCCAGCGGCGGCAGGTCGCCCATGTGCCACGACGACAGGGCGCGGGTCGCCGCCTGCCGCCAGTTCGCTCCGGTCGCGGAGGCCCCGCCGGACGGCGCGGCCCAGCGCTCCCACAGGCACTCGGCGAACCGCCCCTCCATCGTCGGGGGCTCGCCCTCCTCGTCCGTGACCTTCTCGACGACGCCGACCTCGTCCGCGTCGTCGCGCACGAGCAGGTAGCGCCCCGGCCACGAGACCGGGACGGGGCACGCCAGCTGCAGCGCGAAGCTCCCGATGCCGGTGAGCGACCTGGTCCACTGGAGGTTGGAGTAGGGGACGTTCGCCGCCACGAGCGAGATGACCCCCGCTGCGTCGACGTGATGCACGGAGAGGATCATATGCCGGTGTACCTCTCGTGGATGGAGGGCCTGACGGACAGGGCGGCGTCGCCGGACGACGCCGACCACTCGACGTAGAACGTGCCCACGGGGATGCCGGTCGCCAGCGTCGAGCCCCTGGTGACCCTGTGCGAGACGTTCGCGCCGTTGAGTGTGATGGAAGTCGGGCGCCTCGAGAAGTCGACCACGAGCTCGTCGCCGTGCTTGAGCGTAAGCGAAAGCCCCACCTGACCCACGACGGAGCCAGATGCGTCGAACACCTTGATGGCGGGGTTCACGACCGCGTCGGACGCCGAGATGTCAAAGCGCGGGTAGGCGGTGCCGTGTCCGCCGTTGGTCATCTCGATTCGGGAGGAGATGAACCCGACGACGAAGCCCTTGATGTGCTCGGGCTCCGTGGCCGTCACGTCCGCCTCGGCGTCGTTGGACGTCGGCAGCACCGCGTGGCCCTCGGCGAAGCTGACGAACGGGAAGCCCCGGCGCCCCGAGGCCTCGGCGAGGTCGAAGCGCTTCTCGTCCTCCGAGAGCCACATCGGCTCCAGCGCGAGGCACGTCCACTTGAGCGTTGGGTGCGACCACACGTTGCCCGTCGAGACCTCGAAGGCGTACTGCCTGCCCGTGAAGTACCTGGTCACGCCCATGTACGTGCAGTGCACCGTGTAGCTGCGACGCGGGATGAAGAACGCCATCGCCTCGGCGCGGGCCTCGGCCGGGTCGAACCATGCGTCGGCGGTGATGGAGCGGTCCCGCTCCGGCACGCGCTCGTCGAGCAGGTACGAGCCGTCGTACTGCGCGTAGGCCTGCGTGCCGACCTCGTACTCGACGCCGCCGAAGCCCTCCAGGCCGTCGGACGGCACCCGCCACCTGTCCTGGTCGATGACGAAGGTGGGGTTGTCCTCCCCCAGCCCGTCGTCGCGCACGATGGTTATCAGGCACTCCCTGCCGTCTATCATGCCGTCGCCCCCAGCCCGTACATCGCCCACATCCTCGACTCCCTGGCCATCTGGTCGGGCGTCTGGACGGGCGAGTTGAAGTTGATGACCTGCGAGACCTGCGCAGGCGCGGCTGGCGCCGGGGCGAAGTCGTACGTCGCCGACAGGCTCGGCGACATGGCCGCCTGCAGCGGGTCGAGCACCGACTCCGCCGCCGCCATGACGTCGTCCCTCTGCGCGGCGATGGACCTGGCGAAGTCGCCCATGAGCGCCTTGCCGGAGAACGTCGTGTAGCCGTGCCCCGAGAAGGGCCCTCGCTTGGCGGGCGAGAAGGGGAAGAAGCTGCGGAGCGTGGACAGGCCGTCCTCGACGGCGCCCCTGGCGGCGTTGAAGCCGTTCATGATTCCGTCCTTGAGGCCCCCGAGGATGGCCTTGCCGGAGTCGACCAGCCACTCCCCCGCGCCGCTGAAGAAGCCCAGGATCTTGTCCTTGATGCCCGTGACCGTGCTGTACACGGCGTCGATGCCGCCGGACGCGGCGCTCCTGAGCCCGTCCCAGATGCCCGAGAAGAAGCCGCTGATTGAGCCCCACACCGAGTCCCACGTCCCCTGGATGGCGGAGAGGACCGAGGAGATGACCGACGAGACGGCGTTGATGGCTGAGCCGACCGCCGACCTGATGTCGCCCCACACCGCCGAGGCGACCCCGGAGATGGCGCCCCAGATTGAGCCCCACACGCCGGAGATGGCGGAGAGGACCGCGGAGACGACCGACATGACCGCCCCGATGGCGGCGGACACGACCGAGATAATGCCGTTCCACACGGCTATCGCCACGGCCTTGATGCCCTCCCACACGCCGGACCAGTCTCCGGACAGCGCCGCCATGACGATCTGGACGACCGAGCCGATGGCGCCCATGACGCCGGTCACGGTTGACTGGATGACGGGCATGTTGGCGTTGACCCACCCGAGTATCTGCGTCGCGATGGGCATGACCGTCGCCATTACCGTTGTGGCGAGCCCGACGGCCGCCGCCGCGACGGCGGAGACTATCGGGGCGAGACCGGACAGCGTCGTGCCGAGCTGCTCGACGAGCGGAAGCATGAGCGGCCCCAGCTGCTCCGCCAGCCCCGACACCGCCTCGCCCACGGGGGCGAAGGCTGGCAGCAGGGTGCCGGTAAGGTAGTCCGACACGGCCTGGTACGCCGCGAGCACCTGCGAGGCGTCGACCGGCGGCAGGCTGATGCCGAGCGTGGAGAGCAGCTGCGCGCCCGAGTTCCACGCCGCCGCGACGGCGGAGGAGACGACGGGCGTCAGCACGGACGCCGCACCCGACAGCGCCTTGGGCAGCTCCGTGAGGATGGCCTCGCCGATCTGCACGACGCGCGGGGCGACGTTCTCCGCCACGGCGCCGAGGCCCGTGAGCAGCTGGTCGGTCAGCGCCGACATGTCCGCGTCGGGGTTGGCCAGGCCGGTGAGCCAGTTGTCCCACGCGGCCTTGGTCATGGCGATTGACCCCTCGATGGTTCCCATGGCCTCCTTGGCCGTGGTGCCCGCGATGCCCTGAGCCTCCTGCACGCGGGCGATGGCCTCGACCACGTCGGCGTAGGAGTCGATGGATAGGTCGTTGCCCTCCTTCATGACGGCAGGGAGCTTGTTGGCGTCGGAGATGAGCCTCTTCATCTCCTCCTGGGTTCCGCCGTAGCCGAGCTTGAGGTTGTCCAGCATCGTGTAGTTCTGCTTGGCGAACCCCTGGTAGGCGTTCTGCACGTCAGTCATGCTGGAGCCGAAGACGTTGACGTTGTCCGACATCGACCGCATGGCGAGGTCGGTCATGTCCGCCGCCTTGGCGGTGTCGCCGCCGAGCGACTTGACCATCGACGCCGAGAAGCTGGTGGCCTGCTCCATGTACTGGTTGGCGCTCATGCCGGACGTCCTGTAGGCGTCGGCAGCGTACGCCTGGAGCTTCCCCGAGGCGTCGCCGAAGAGCTTGTCCACGCCGCCGACCAGCTGCTCGTAGCTCGCGTACGAGCTGAGCGCGGCGGTTCCGATGCCCAGCGTGGCAGTGCCAGCCGCCGCGCCCGCCGCGACCACGGCCTTGCCCACGGCCGCGCCCGCCTTGCCCAGCGCCTCCAGCGCCTTCGAGCCGCCGTCGGCCGAGGACTCGGCCTTCTTGCCCATCTCGTCGACCTTGGCCGTGAGGTCGTCAACCTTCTGCTTGACGTCCTTGACGTCTGCTACGACATCAATCTCCAACTTCTCGGCCGTCTTCTCGGCCATCCGCGCCTCCCTATCGGACGTCCCCGAACCATGCCTGCTGCGCCGCCAGGGCCTCGTCCCGCTCGGCGCCCCGGCGCTCCGGGAGCTCCCACCTCGCCCTGTCGTGCCGCGCCTTCGTCTCCGGGCTCGCCTTGGCGCTCGCCGCCGTCCACGTGCGCGCGCCCATGACCCTCGACAGCGACGTGTCGCCGGGCAGGTTCCGCAGCAGGGCGCAGAAAAGGTGCCAGTGCATGTCGGTCGCCGGGTCGGTGAGGTCGACGCCGTACGCCTGCATGAAGGCGGCGACCACGAGCCCCGCGTCGATGTCCGGGTCGAAAGCCCTTGCCCCGCCGCTGCCCCCGCGCGGCAGCTCCTGCCGGTCGGCGTAGAACTCGACCGCCGGCACCTGCCAGCCGGGGACGGGGTCGCCGCGCAGGACGCGCGGGTCGACCAGCCCCTCCTCGCTCAGCACGCGCCCGAAGCGCAGCCACGCCCTGAACGACGTGTGGATCTTCACGTCGGCGTCGCCCACGGAGAGCGTCTGCTGCAGGCACTTCCCGCCCGCGTCTATGTCGGCGGCGAGGTCTATCACCTAGACCGCCCGGAAGCCCCGGCGCGTGCGCGGGCGCTCGACCAGCTCCGCCACGCGGGAGAGCTTGTCGAGGTCGAGCGCCTGCATTTGCTCGGCGATGCCCTGGAACTGGCGCACGCGCGCCTCGGTCTGCGGCTGCTCGTACTCGTCCTTCGTCTCGGTGAAGAGCGCGTCGAGGCGGGCGAGGTCGACCTCCTCGAACCTGTCTGAGCCGAGCCGCTCGGCCAGCCCCTCCTTGCCGTAGGCGCGCTCGACGGCCTTGAACTCGGCGCGGTACCTCGCCTCCATGCCGTCGGCGCTGGCGGGCGCCTCGAAGAGGCGCGCGACCTCGATGGTGTACGCTGGCAGGTCTGACATGAAAGATCCCCTCCGTCGGTTGTCCTCCGGAGGGGATGGTCGGGCCTATGTCACGGGGCCTACTTCGATTCGACGGAGCTGACGGTCGCGGCGGGCGTGAACGTCACCTTGCCGCCGGCCTTGCCGACGGTGCCCTTCTGCGCGTCGCCGTTGAAGTTGAGCGTGAAGTTGAGCTTGCCGTCCACCGTCGCGAGCGAGGACGGCACGCACGTCGCCTCCGACCACAGGTAGCCCACGGTCGGATTGCCCGTGGTGATGTCAGGCGTCACGAGGAGGCACGGGATGACGCAGTCCGAGCCCACGGGCATGCCCATGAACTTCGGGAACAGGTAGGAGTAGATGGGGTTCTTGTTGTCGAGCACGATCTCCTGCTCCATCGTCGGGGCGTAGCCGGTGACCTCGTTCGTGTCGTTCTTGTCCTTGATGTAGCCGTAGGTCTCCGTGTTGGCGTTCCACGAGAACTCGAACACCGTCGACAGGTCGATCGGCTTGTAGTCGCCGGACTTGTCCGCACTCACGTCCAGCATCGGGATGAACAGGTTACGAGTCAGCTTCATCGCGAAGCACTCCCCTTCCGTCTATGTGCCACGAGGCCGTCAGGTCGGCCTCCCACACGTACCAGCCGGAGCCGGACAGCTCCAGCTCCCTTGCCCTGTCGGCTGCGGCGGCGAAGGTGACCTCCGAGCCGCCCGCCGTCAGGGCCGTCATGCCCAGGAGCCCGGCCGCGTCCTCCGCCTGCGCCATCGCCAGCGCCGAGTCGCGCCGCTTGACGATGACCCGCACCGGCATGGACACGTCGGCCGAGCCGTCTATGTACTCCGCCTGCGCGGAGAGGGTGCCGGGGCGCACCACGACGCCCTCCTGCCCGTCCACGGCTGACAGGCGGCGCAGGTACACCGGGGACAGCCCGGAGGCCGTCAGGGAGCCTCCAACGGCCTCGATGACCTGCCGCACGGTCGCGCTCATGCCCCCATCTCCTTCGCGTAGGACTTCCCCAGCATCTCCGCCCACTCCTCGCCGCAGTCGGCCTTGGCCTTCTCGGCCCACCTCGCGGTGGCGCGGGGGTTCTGGCCGTAGTGGTCGCCCACGGCCTCGTCGTAGTAGGCGTAGGCCGCGTACTCTCCGTGGCCCCGGTCGGCGCTGTAGGTGATGCGCCCGCGCTCGAACTCCGACATCTCGCGGGCGGAGTCCGCCAGCTGGCCGGTGTCCCTCTTCACGTACGGCCGCATGTCCTCCTCGACCTGCCGCGTCAGCGCCTCCACGGGCGTCGTGGACTCCAGCGCCTTGGCGAGCCGGTCGAGGTCGTGTCTCACCTTGATGCGTAGGCCCATCACGACACCTCCAGCTCGGTGTGGTGCAGCCTGCCGTCCCACGTGTGGAGCGGCAGCACGGAGCGCACGGTCATCTCGCGCGAGCCGTCGACCGTCACGAGCGCCCCCACCCGTGGCACGCCCCCGACGGAGTTGACCGCGTCCACCCACACGGTGCCGCCGGGCTGGCCGAAGACCTCGTAGTCCCCGGCGAAGCCCCCGGACGAGCGGGCGGCGCCGCCCTCGAACCGCACGTGCTTCGTGACGTTCTCCGGGCCGAACGACCCGCCCACGCCGGACGACGGGTCGGCCGGGTCGCGCCACGTCATCGTGGACGGCAGCAGCGAGAGGGGTATGGGCCTCATACGCCGCCCACGACCCTCGCGAGCAGGCCCGTGCCCACCAGCTGCCGCCGCGCGGCGGCGCGGATGGCCCCGGCGGCGTCGGAGCCGCCGGAGCCGCCGGACACGGAGAACTTGCCGATGGTGAAGCCGCCGTCCCCCGCCCCGTGCGTGCCGCCCGTCTCCGAGTCTGCCAGCACGGCGGAGCACACGGCGCGCACCCACGCGCCTGCCTGCAGCTCGCCCTCCGGCTCGTTCGGCCACGTGAGGTCGCGCACCAGCGCCTCGGCGTGCGGCAGCAGGGAGCCGAAGGACTCCCGGGACACCGCCATGCCGAAGGCCTTCGTCATGTCCTCGTAGGTCACCTCCGGCGCGGCCACGCTACTTCGCCGCCTTGGCCCTGCTGACCTCTGAGGCGGCGACGGCGGTGGCGGCGGTGTGGGCGTAGATGAGCGCCTTCCGGTTCTCGAAGACGAGCAGGTCGTGGAAGACGCGGTACTGCCAGAGGTGCGCGTCCTTGCCCTGGTTCACGTCCGGGGCGAAGTAGCGCAGCGTCTGGTGCTTCTGGATGGCGGCGACGGCGCTCGGGTGGACGATGAGGAAGTTCAGCGCCATGGCGCCGGTGGCGGCCTTGTAGCCGCCCGCCTGCTGACCGGAGGTCTTGCCGTCGTTGAGCGTGACCTTTGAGACAAAGCGGCTGGACGGCACGGTCACGATCTTCATGTCGTCGAAGGTCGAGAACGTGCCGTTGGGGGCCTCGCCCTGGCCGATGCGGTAGTTCTGCGCCTTGCGGAGCAGGCCCTTCACGGCGCTGGTGCAGTAGAGGACGCACTGCGCGAGGTTCGCGCCGGTGTCCTCCACGGCCTCCTCGCCCGCGAGGACGGCGTCGAGAGCCGCGTCGGGGGCCGTGAGGTTGGCGGCGACCGTGGTACCAGCGCCCTGCGCGAGCTTGGCGAAGCGGATGGCGTCGACCTCGGGGATGACCTTGGTGCGCTCGAACTCGGCCATGACGTTGGCGGAGACGATGGCGGCGCGCTCCTCGTCGTCCATGGCGTCGACCTCGAACTGGCGGCCACGGTCGTAGGAGAGCTTCAGCGTCTCCCAGTCCGTGGTGACCGAGCCGGGCACGAAGCCCGCCGCCCGGTCGTAGTTGCCGAGGCCGTCCATGGCGATCTTGGCGACCTTGATTTCCCCGGCGCTGGTCATGTCGCCGAGAAGGTCGCCGTTCATCGACAGGTCGCTGGTCAGGGTCTCGCGCTCGATGATCTTGTCGAGTCGGCTGGTGAACTTGGTTACGTAGGCTCCGAGTGCCATTACTCCTCCTTGATGCCCATGGCCCGGTCGAGCGCGGCGTCGATGTCGGACGCCGCCCCCTCGGGCCTAGCCTCCGTCGCGCCGGGGTTGGCGCGGCGACCGAACAGGTAGGGGTAGCTGGACTTCAGGCCGTCGACGTCAAGGCCGTCCGCCTTGCCGTCCTTGACCGTGACGCCGGACATGTCGACGTGGCTGAACAACGCCGGGGCGTCGATGCAGCCGGACTCGGCGAGCGCTGACTGCACCACGAGCGCCTTCTCGCGCTCGGCCCACTGGGCCTTGCTCGCGTCGTACTCCTCGCTCGCGCGGGCCAGCGCCTCGTCGACGGCCCTCTGCACGTCCTCGGCGGTCTTCATGCCCTCGACGTCCTTCTTCAGCTTGTCGAGCTGCGCCGTGACGTCCTCCACGCGCTGCCGGGCCTCGTCGCGCTGGGCGCGGTAGTCCTCGGCGGCTCGCTGCCAGTCGGGGCCTCCCTTCGGCTTGGCGTCGCCCGTCTGTTCGGGCGCGGTCGCCTCCGGCTCGGCCTTCGTCTCGGTGTCGGTGGTCTCTTCGGCCATTCGTCCCCCATCCCTCGTCCCGGGCGTTTGTTGGGCGGTTCACTCCGCCTGCCGGGTGGCGCGTGGGCCGCGCCGTGCCTATGGGAGGGTCGGCCCCTCCCCTGCCACGGGAGATGTTCGGCGGCGCGTCACGGGCACGAGGAAGGCCCCCGGGTGAGCGGGGGCCTTCGGGCCGTGCGTTAGGTTGTCTGGGGCGGGGCTAGAGGCCCATGGCCTTCTGGACGGTCGCGGCGACGACGCCGACGAGGATGGACTGGAAAGGCCTCGCCGAGGGCCTTCCGGGCGGCGGACATGCCCGGGTCGTCGCGAAGGAGCGTCGCCCCGTCGCGGGTGATGCCCCAGCCCGGCTCCGTCACGAGCGAGTCTCGGGACGAGACGATGAGCGGGGCGTACGAGACGCCGGAGAGGTAGCCGCCGTCGATGGCGGATCGCATGACGCGGTCGAAGAAGACGGGGTTCACGCCCGCGAACTCGCGCAGCTTCCCCTCGTCGGGGTCGACGCCCTCGTCCATGCAGGCGTAGCAGTACGAGAGCACCATGAAGAGCACCGCGTCGAACTTGTCGGGGGCGGTCACGCTACCTCCTCGATGGACGTGACCTCAGCCGCCGGACAGTCAATCAGCGTCCCGACGGGGCCGCGAATGTAGAACGACTCCGGCTCGTCAGGCTCCTCGGCGAACGACTGGTAGCCATCGTATACCCCGGTCTCCTCGCCCCCGTCATCGAAGGTCAGCCTGACCTTCCTGCCGACCAGACCCTCGGTTCCGCCGACCCTCATTGCCCGCCCTCCTTCGGCAGATAGGGGACTGGATGCGTCCCCGTCTTCGAGTAGTGAATCTTGACCATCGACGTGTCGAGCCTCGACCCGTCCTCGGCAACAATATACCCGACCGCTCTTCCGGCATCGTAAATCTCGCTGCCGTTCCAGTTCCCCGCCCTGTTAACCATCGGCTCGCCCTTCCCGACTGCCCTTTCGGTCAGCTCAACCACGTCGGCCTCGGGGATGGCGAAGGCGCTCGGAGCGTCATATCCCTTCTTCCTGCAGCTCTCAACCTTCCTCGCATAGCCATCGGTTCCCGGTATGTGCTTGCGGAGCGACCCCATGTTCACCGAATTCGGCAAAGGCCCCCGCACGCGCTCGTCACGCCTCCTCTCCGCCGCCGCCCTGTCGATGGCGTATCTGACTTCCCGTTCCTGCCCGGCCCTGTCCATGGTCTTGAAGCCGGGCGTCGACGCCAGAAGCTCCTCGACCCTGCTGGCGCTCGCGCCCTTGGCCCTGATGCGGTCGCGGGACTCGTCGAGCGCGGCGCGCACGCTCTTCGGGCTGCGGTTGAGCGGCTGGACGTTGACCGGCCTCCCGTCCGCGCCGAACGCCCGCTCGCGGTCGGGCCTGCGCTGGAGCCCCGGGTTCTCGCGCATGAGCGTGCGCTGTGCCTGCTGGGCGCGTCCCAGCCGGAGCCTCGCGCCCGCCGAGTCCAGCCCCTGCGCCTCAAGCTCCGCCGCCTCGCGCTTGGCGTCGCGGATCTTGCGCTCGTTGGCCCGCTGCCGCTGCAGGAGGGCGTAGGTCTCGGCCGGGTCGTGCCCCGCGTCCTCGTCGGGGGTGTGGCTCCAGCGCCTCTCCTGCCCCGGCCTGAACGGCCCCATGGAGTGCAGGCAGTTCGGCTCGCGCATGCCGTCCCACGCCCCGGACTCATGGAGGCCGGGGTATTTGACGCCGTCAACCTCCACCGGGCCGTCCAGCCCGTACACCTCGCCCTGCCAGACGCGGTGCGACTCTCGCGCCCCCCGGTGGCTGTCGACCTCCACGAGCCGTATCCCGGCGCGGCGGCAGAACGACTCCGTGTCGTCGTTCGCGGCCTGCCTCACGAGCGTCTGCAGGTGGCGGCGCATTACGACGTCGGGCCGCTCCCTGCGCCCGCTCGCGTAGTCCACGGTGCGTATGCCGCGCTCCGCCATGCGGCGCACGGCCTCGGCGACGCCCTCCTCCTCGGAGATGACCTTGCCCGCCACCCTCGGGACGATGTCGGTGACGATGGCCCGGTAGCTCGCCTGCGCGTCCGCCGCCATGGACAGGTTGCACCGGCGCTGGAAGTCGCCGAGAAGCGAGAGCAGCTCGTCGCCCGTGCGGTTGAGCTTGCCGAACGCCTCGGGGTTTCTGGCCCTGATTACCTGCAGGTCGACCCGCCGCGAGCGCTCAAGCGCCCTCTCCGCCTCGGCCGCGCACCTCGCGGACAGCCCCTCGGCGGAGCCTCCCAGCGCCGACAGCACGATCGCCGGTATCGCCCCGGAGTCCGCGATGGCGCGCGCGAGGTCGGCACCGGCCACGGACGCCACGAGCCTCGTCATCACCATCGACAGCGCCCCGTCCGCGAGGGCCTGCACGGCGTCGCCCGGCCCCTGCCCGAGCGCGGCCAGCTCGTCCGGGGTCAGCACTACAGCGCCGCCTCGCCGGGCATCGGCTCGGAGGGAATCGCGGCGGGCACCGACGCGGAGGCGGACGCCTCGCCCGCGAGCCTGCGGGCCGTGGCCTCGTCCTCGCCCTTGAAGCGGGCGCGGTACTCCCACGGCGCGGCCACCCCGGCGGCGAGCTCGGCCATGAACTGGGCCTTCTCGGCGGGCGTGTCCTCGATGATGGAGTCGTCCCACGTCACGTCGACGCGGCCGAAGTCCCCCGTCGGAAGCCCCAGCACGCTGCGGGCGCAGCTGCACGCCGCGCCGAGCATCCGCGACAGCGACGCGCCGACCGCCGCCTCGTGCTTGCGCAGGTTGCGCATGAGGGCGCTGGAGTCGGCGCTGACCTCGGTGGCGGTCTTCAGGCCGCCGGACTTGGACAGCGTGAAGTAGTTCTGGCCGAAGCCCGTGAGGTCGCCCAGCTCCGCGAGCGCCACGTCCAGCATCTCCCGGAGCTGCGAGCTGCGTATGGCGGGCTGGAAGGTCTCGATGACGTCGCCGCCCGTGACGCCCTGCACGGCGCGGATGACGGTCTCCTCCGGGGCCGACGGCAGCGCCACCGTCCTCCCGTCGGGGCCGGTCACGGGGGTCAGCAGCTCGTCGCTCATGAAGACGCGTGGCTTGGTGACGGCCAGCTCGCGCACGATCGTGTCGAAGGCGGAGTCCACGGCCCTCACCGCGTCCAGCGCGTCGTGGAAGACCGACTGCCCCATGGGCGACACGTCCGCCACGACGTTGTCGACCGCCGGGCGCACGACGCAGAAGGTGGGCAGCGGCTGGCCCGTGTCGAGGTCGTCGACGAACCCCGGCGGGACGAGCCTCCGGCCCTCCTCGTCGAAGAACGCCGGGCGCACGTGGTACGTGCCGGTCACCGGGTCGAGCAGGTGCGCCACGGCCTGCGTGACGGTCCTCCCGCCGACCCTGGCCCTCGTGGCGAAGGCGCACTCGCTCACGCCCTCCTCGTCCCAGCTGAGCGGGAGCACCATGCGGGCGTCGTAGCGGCGCACCCGCATCGTCGGGGGCACGGACGCGTCGCCCGGCACCTCGAACGCGAGCGCCATGGCCCCGGTGCCCAGGGCGAAGGCCCGCTCGACGCACCTCTGTCCCAGCGGCAGCAGGCCCATGTCTGCCGCCCAGCGGTGCAGCCACGCGTTGGACACCTCCCCCTCGGCGGCGAACTCGGTGCCCTCGTCGAACATCAGGCTGGCCCACTCGCGGCACACGCGGCGGGCCGGGTGCAGGGAGTAGGTGCGCACGGGGCGGGACTTTGGCTGACCGGTCGACCAGTCCACCACCCGGCGCGAGTACCACGCGGCGCTCGCCGTGTACCACTCCCACCACCGGGCCACGTCGTCCGACATGGACACGTACGGGGCGCGTCCCAGCCCCTCGGACAGCCACTTCGCGACGCACTGCGGCACCGACCACTCGTCCACTGACATACGGCCCCTCACCTCGGGTTACTTCCTCTCGGTGCCGTATGCTCCCCTCCGGGTCACGACGGGCATGAGCGCGTAGCGGGTGGCGTCCACCCAGTGGTCGTCGCCGTCCGGCACGGAGGTCAGCCACGTGCCGTCCCGGTCGCGGTCGTGCAGCATGGCGCGGGCCTCCTTGGCGAGGTTCGGGCACCGCGCTGGGTCGACCACCCACCGCACGGACGCGAGCCACTGGTACGACCGCATGCGCATGCCGCCCTTGCCCGCCGCCCGCGCGTTGACCCCGGCGGCGCGGTGGGCGCTGATGCGGCCCGGGTCGGCGTCGTCGGACAGGACGGGGAGCGGGTGGTACTCCTCGCGCTCGGTGCCGTCGGCCTGCGGCTCGGGCCACGTGAGCAGCCGCTTCACGGCCTCCGCGCTCTCCTCCGGCTGCATCCTCCGGCCCCCGGCCTCGGCGAAGGTGTAGAGCGTGCGCGTCCCCGGCTCCCACGCGCTGAGCGTGAAGGCCCACGGGTCGGGCCACCAGCCCCAGTCCTGCCCGGCGTAGAGCCGGTCGAACCCGCGTATGTCCTCGTCCGTGATGGGCCGCTCCTCCAGCCGCGGGAAGACCTCGCCGCCGGTTCCCGTGGCCTCGCCCAGGTACTCGTGGCGGTACGCCTGCTCGTCGGCCTCGCGCAGCCCCTCGGCGTCCGCGAGGAACTGCGCGCCCAGCCACTCCGGCGGCACGTCGAGGTACGTGGACCGCATGGCCATCTGCGCCGGGTCCCCCAGCGCCGCCACGCGGCCGAACTCCTCGTTCGCCCAGCTCGTCCGGCTCTGCGGCGGGTTGAAGGAGTAGAAGCGAACCTGGTGGCCCTCGCCTCGGGTCACCGACTGGCGGATGGTGCGCACGTCGCCCATGCCGCCGAACTGGTCGACCTCCTCCAGCCAGAGGGCGGCGCAGCGGCCGTGGTCGAACTTCACGCCCTTGGTCTTGCGGGGGTCGTCGGCGCCCCTGAAGAGGATGAGCTGGCCCGTCTCCCGGTTGCGGATGCGGCGGGCGCTCGCGGCCTGCTCCCAGTCCCCGTCCATGCCCAGCCGCTCGAGCGCCCACGCCATCTGCGCGAACGTGCCGTTGCGGATGTCGGTGCCGAAGCGCTGCATCACGAGGGCGTTGGCCTCCGGGTCGCGGCGCAGCATCTCGCATATCTCCAGCGAGATGGAGCTGGACTTGGTGGAGCCTCGGCCTCCCGCCTCCCACACGTCGGTCACGGCGCCCGCCGCCACGGCCCGGTGCACCGCGAGGAAGGGCGGGGCCAGCAGCAGGCCGAAGTCGGGCGCGGGGGCCGTGGCCTGCGGCGCGTCCTCCGGGCGCTCGTCGCGCCGGTCGCGCCACTCGGCGGGCTTGCGGTTCTTGAGCCAGAAGATTTGTGCCGTCGCGCTCGGCGGCACGTCCTCCAGCACCTCCTCGACGGTGATGCCCTGCGGGGTCTTCCTCTTCCGGACGGTCTTGCGCGTGAAGCCGCACGCGGCCTTGTACAGGGCGTCCTCGACCATCCCGTCGGCGAAGGCGCGTCCCTCCTTTAGGGCGTCCCGCAATTCGGGGTGCGCGTCGCGCCACCTGAACAGCGTCGAGCGCGCCACTCGCAGCTTCTCCGCGATCTCGTCGGCCGTGTAGCCGGTTCTCGCGAGACTGCGGACGATGACCGGGTGGACGTCCGGGTCGTACTTCGTGGGGTGCCCCCTGCGGGCCTGCTTCTTCTCTGCCATGCGGCCATTGTCCGGGCCGCGTCACCTACCTGCCGTTCCGTCTCATGTCTTCTTTGATGAGGCGTTTGACGTAGGTCGCGAACGCCCCCTGGGACTCCGCGAACTCCAGAAGGTCGCGGTCTGCGGGGTAGAACTTCACGAGCTTCTGGGTGACGTTCTGACGGTTGTACCTGGCCGTCGCCCTCCTCTGGGCGTCCGTAGCCACGCTCACCGCCTCCCGTGCTTCGCGAGCAGGTAAACGACGCCGACGGCCACCGCGAGGCCGAAGGCCCTTGCGAACGTCGATGCGAACTCCGCCATGTGTCCTCCTGTGCTACATTCCAACGGAGGGGTGGGGCGGCTCCCGCCGCCCCGTTCCTCCTATTCCGGCTTGCGGAAGTGCTTACCTTGGCCGGGGCCTTCCGCTTGCCCTTCCTCCCTCTCGTCCAGCCGCCTGTCGACCAGATGGATCAGGAGCGCCCCCAATGCGGTTCCCAGCACCGTCGCCGCAAAGTCGAGGGCCTTGTCCAACATCTTCCCTCCTTTCTCTTGCCCTCGTTACAACTGTAATTATATAGGGATATCCTTATATGTGCAAGCAATAATCTAGAGAAAAAGGCCCCCCGAGGAGGGCCTTCCTACATGCCGAGAAGGCGTGCAGCCTCCCCGCGTATCTCCTGCTCGAAGGTCGTCATCTTGAGACGCGCCGAGCTGAGCGTGTCCTGGTGCGACGCCTTGAAGCACATTGCGCTTCCGGGGACGGTCATGGCGGGCGTCGGCTCCGCCCTCACCCCGGAGGCGAGCGAGACCGCGTTGAAGTCGTTCGGCCTGAAGCCGTCGAGGTCTCCGCAGCAGCACGCCATGCTGTCGCCCATGCTCCGAAGCCGGTTCTCGGCGCACAGGAACAGCAGCCCGCTCTCGTGGCAGGCATCCCTAATCTTCTCGTAGTGCGAGCGCAGGCGCTCCTCCGGGTAGCACCAGTCCCCGCCCACCCGGACGGTGCCGGGAACGCGGCGCTTGAACTTCATGCCCTCGACGGTGACGGCGTCCGCCCCGGCCTCGGCGATTCGCGGTATCTGCTTGCGGAACTCGCGGGACACCTCCGGGAGGAACGGCTGAGCCCTGACCACGAGCCGCCTGCAGTGCCCGCTGAGCCTCCGGAGCATGCCAAGCCGCTCCTCGAACGTCGGCGCCCCCGGCTCCATGCGGTCGTACGACGGGCAGGCCATCGAGACCTGAACGACGCAGTCGCACTTTGAGAGCAGGGGCAGGTACGGCTCCTCGGTTATGAGCCGACCCTTGGTGCTCACGATGAACGGGTAGCCCGTCTCGGCGAAGACCCGCAGCGCCTCGAGGGACACCCCCCCGACGCTCTATGGGCTGGAACGGGTCGGAGAGGCCACCCCAGTGAAGCGGTATCCGCCAGTCGCACCAGCTTGTTGTCTGCGTCCTCCTGCCGGAGACGAAGCGCCTCAGGCTCTCTATGCAGTTGTCGATTCTGATGTCGTCGAGGTTGACCTTGAGCTGCGCGAAGCAGTATTTGCACCCGTGGCTGCAGCCCTTGTACGTGTCGAAGCGAATCGGGTAGCTGCAGAGGTAGCACTGCGAGCCGCAGTCTACTCCCATTCGCGGGCCTCCTCGGCTATGCGACTTGCCACTGCGTCCTTGCCCATGGCCTTGAGGTAGGCGGTCACCCTCTCGCGGTCGGCGTTGTCAAAGACGAACGTGACCGAGAACCCGTCGGCGCTCTCCGTCTGGGAGTTGGACACGAGGCCGTCCCTCATGAGGCTGTCGATGGCGCTGAACCCGTGCGCCTCCGCGTCGAACCCGAAGTCGCCCATGTCGAACTCGTCCGCCAGCGTGTCCAGCTCGTAGGCCAGCTGGTCGTCGTCCCAGCCCGTCATCATCGTGGTCTGGTTGTCGGCCAGCGTGTAGGCCCTGCGCTGCGCGTCCGTCCAGTCGTCGCGGAACACCACCGGAACCCGCTCGATGCCGAGCTGCTTCGCCGCGATGGCGCGGGCGTGCCCCGCCACGATCTCCGGCCTGCCGTCGTCGTTGTGCCAGCACACCAGCGGGGCGCCGAAGCCCAGCTGCGACATGCTCGCCTTCACGGCGTCTATCTGCGCGTTCGTGTGCTCCTTGGCGTTCCCGTCGTACGGCACCAGCTCCGCCACCGGCACCATCTCGTACCTGCCGCTAGTGACCTCCACGGCCCCTCCCGTCCCTGTCCCTCTTCGCCATCTGCCTGACGGCCGCGCCGTCCCTGTCCTCCGCGTGCCTGCGCCGCATCTCCTCGAGGTAGCAGCCCTTGCACAGGTGCATGCGCCGGGCGGGCGGGGACTCCTGCCACACCGGGCGCGAGTCGCACGCCACGCACACGGACGCGGCCCTGTCCCAGCCCCGGCCGAATCGCTTGCGGACGTAGGCGACGCGATTCGGGTGGATGCCGGTCATCTCCGACACCTCCCGCGCGGTCTCCGCCGGGTGCGCCTGCACCGCGCCCACCTCCTCGCGGGTGAGCTTCCGGTAGCGCTCGTACGGCCCCCTCCGCCCCCTCTGAGAGAGTTGTGTGGATTCTGTGGATTGCCCATCTGGGCAATCTCGCAGCGGCGCCCCCGGCTTCTGGTAGGCCCTCGTGCGGGCCTCGCCGAGCCGTATGAGGTCGGCGGGCCTCACAGCCCGAACCCCCACGCGACCACCCGCCACAGCACC
>UWSJ01000036.1 GCA_900549525.1 uncultured Coriobacteriaceae bacterium
GAGTTCAACCTGCGCGAGGGCGACTGGGGCTACCCTGACGGCGTGGGCCTCGCCATCCAGGCCATGAGCGGCTGGCTCTACAGCGACGACGACGCCACGACCTACCTGCGCTACGAGGACGAGATCGCCCGCATGCGCACGGGGCTCGCGGACGGCTACTTCGAGCGTCTGCTCGATGACGCCGTGGTCAAGAACGCCTACGCGTGCTGCGTGGAGGTCGTGCCCACCGAGGGCGGTGCCGGCAGCGGAGCCGAGCGCGCGCGTCTCGACAAGCTGCAGGCCGACATGGGTGCCGAGAGGCTCGAGGAGGTGCGCACGGAGGCTGAGGCCCTGCACGAGGAGCAGGCCCGCCCGGACTCGGCCGAGGCGCTCGCCACCCTGCCGCACCTGGAGCGCGCCGACATCGGCGAAGCGGCAGACGATCCCGCCACCGAGCTCGTGGACGCCCCGGTGCCGTGCTACCACCACGACATCGACACCCGTCACATCGACTACGTCTACTGGTACTTCGACCTCGGGCACGTCTCCTTTGAGGAGCTGCCGTACGTGAGCGTGCTGGCAGGGCTTCTCGGCAAGCTCGACACGAAGCGTAGGAGCGCCTACGAACTCGACACGCTCACCGAGTCCAGGCTCGGCAGTCTGTCGTTCTTCACCGAGGTCTACAGCACCGACGACGACCCCGCGAGCGCCCGCCCCAAGCTCGTGGTGGGCGCGAGCTCGCTGTCCGAGAACGTGCGCTGGCTGGCCACGCTGCCCGTCGAGGTGTGGGCCGAGACGCGCTTCGCGGACAAGAAGCGCGTCCGCGACATCCTCGCCCAGCGCAAGCTCGGGATGGAGCAGACCTTCGTGGAGTCGGGCCATGCGGCGGCGCTCTCGCACGTGGGCTCGTACTTCCTCGCGTCGTCCGAGGTGAGCGAGCAGCTGGGCGGCGTGGCGTTCTACCAGTTCCTGAGCGAGCTCGTGGACGACTTCGACGAGCGGTCCGACGCGCTGCTCGAGAAGCTCGAGGAGCTGGCCCGACGCATCTTCGTGCGCCGGGGGACCGAGATGAGCCTCACCGGCCCCACCGAGGACGTCTCCACGTTCTGGAAGGCCGCTGGCGATCTTGCACTGGGGGCTGCCGCTGCGGACGACGAGCCCGCGCTCGCGGTGCCCGCGCCCGTGGTGCGCGAGGAGGCCTTCGTCGTGCCCGCCAACGTCTGCTATGTGGGCGAGGGCATGGCTGGGCTGCCGCTGGGCGTGAAGCTGAGCGGCGCCTGGCGCGTGGCGGCGCAGGCGCTCTCGCTCGACTACCTCTGGAACGAGGTGCGCGTGCTGGGTGGCGCCTACGGCTGCGGCTTCCGCTGCACCCCCGACGCGCTGCTGCAGTTTTACTCCTACCGCGACCCGGCGGTCGACCCCACGGTGCGCCGCTACGAGGCGGCCGCGAAGTGGCTCGCGGCGTGGGACCCCACGCCCGAGGAGCTCGACGGCTACGTCGTGGCGACGGTCGCAGGCATGGACGCGCCCGTGAAGCCGCGCGCGCTGGGCAGGAGGCTCGACGCGACGCGTCTAACGGGCCGTGACGCAGGTTGGCGCGCCCGCCTGCGCGATCAGACCCTCGCCACGACGGTCGATGACGTGCGCGCGCTCGCCACGCCCCTCGCCAAGCTTGCCGAACGCCGCGGCATCTGCGTGTTCGGCGGAAAGGCGCAGGTGGAGGCCAGTGGCCTGGGCCTCGAGACGACCGAGCTCTTCTCGGCGTAGGAACTGGCGAAGCGGACAGGGCGGGGGACGGACAGAACAGGGGCGAACCTCGTGGCTGAGGACCCGCGGCTTACGACAAAGATCATCGACCGCTTTGGCGCTGCCGTCACCGACATGGTCGGCGACAGGCCCGACCGCGCGGCGACGCTGCTGCTTCGCGCCTTCGAGACGAAGCGTCTCCAGACGCGTGCGCTGCCCGAGCGCCGCCAGCTCCCAAGCGGCCGCATCGGCGCCCGCATCGCCCTCGAGGGCGTCACCGGAGCGCTCGAACACCCCGACGAGGCCGTGCTCACGAGCATCTTCCTGCCCACGGAGCTCTTCCAGGCAATGGGCCTGCGCCCGCTCATCGCCGAGGCGCTCGCGGACTTCATCACGGGCGCCCGCGCCGAGGAGGGCTTCGTCCGGGCGGCGGAGCAGCGCGGCGTCCCCGAGACGTACTGTTCCTTCCACAAGGTGCTGCTGGGCGCGGCGGCGGCGCGCGTCCTGGCACCGCCCCGCCTCATCGCCAACTGCTCGGTTGCCTGCGACGCCAATACCACGACGTTTCGCTGGCTTGCCGACGAACTTGGCAGCCCGCACGTCTACGTGGACGTCCCCTACGAGTACGACGAGGACGCCTGCTCCTACGTGGCCGACCAGCTCCGCGAGCTCGCCCGCGCGACCGAGGAGACCTACGGACGGGCACTCGACGAGGACGCCCTGCGCACGCACGTGGGGCGCACCCAGGCCACGCTCGACGCCATGGTGCGCACGCTGCCCCTGCGACGCGGCCGCTACCTGCACAACGACATGGGCCTCGAGATGCAGGAGGCCCTTGCGCTGCACCTTTCGCTCGGCAGCGAGGGAACGCTGTCCATGGCCGAGCGCATGCTCAAGGACCTGCCCGCCGCCGAGGAGTACCGGGGCCTCTCGCTCACCTGGATGCACGCTGCGCCGTTCTTCTCCTACGCCCTTCAGCAGATGCTCGACGCCAACGCCCAGGCACAGATCTGCGTCTCGGACATGTGCTTCAACCAGGCAAGCCTGGACGGGTTGGCGCGCGAGAAGGATGGCAGGCTCGCGATGGGTGCGGACGGTCAGCTTGTGCGCGACCCGCACACGGCCGCCTGGGCACACGACGCGAGCGAGCCGTGGGAGGCCATGGCCGAGCGGCTCATCAAGAACGCCTTCAACGGGCCGGCGCGGCGGCGCGTGGGACGCATTCGGACGCTTGCCGAGGTGACGGGCTCGGACGGCGTCGTGTGCTTCTGCCACTGGGGATGCAAGGAGACCATGGGTGCCTCGCAACTCGCGAAACGCACGCTTGAGGCAGCCGGGCTGCCGGTGCTCGTGCTCGACGGCGACGGCTGCCACCGCGCCAACAACGCCGAGGGACAGGCGTCGACGCGCATGGGGGCGTTTCTGGAGATGCTTCGCACGCGCAAGGGCGAGGAGGCGGACGCGTGACCGAGAACGACGAGCTCGCGCGCCGTGAGCGAGCAAGGAGTGGGCGCGCCGACGTCAGGCCTGCGACCGATGCGCCCATGGGCGACGAGCTCACGGTCTACTTCCCCTGCAAGTACGTGCCGGTGGAGCTGCTCTCCGGCTTCGGTGCCGGCTGCTGGCCCTGCACGGAGGAGGCGACCTCCTTCGAGGAGGCCGACGAGCTTGCCCACCCCAACCTGTGCGGCTACGGCAAGAGCCTGCTGGCCCACGCACTCTCCCCCGACGTGCACGCGCTCGTGCTCACGAGCTGCTGCGACGTCATGCGCCGCGTCTACGACGTCCTGGCCGACACGCACGCGGTCGACTTCCTGTGGCTACTCGACCTGCCGCATCTGCGCGGCCCGCGCGAGGTGGCGCGCTTCCGCGGAGAGCTGCGACGTCTCGCCGACGCCTTCGCCGCCTGGAGCGGCCGCGAGTTCGACGTTGCCAAGGCGTGCGCGGCATTCGTGCCGCCAGTACCACGCGTCGACGACCGCGTGACGCTGCTCGGCGCCCACGGGCCCCTCTCGCTCGTCGACGAGTGCCGAGACGAGCTGTCACTACCGGTCGAGAACGGCACTTGCACCGGCTGGCGGCTCGTGCAGACGCCCCCGCCCGGCCTCGTGCGCGCCCCGGCACCGGCCTGCGACGCACGCGCCGAGCACGTGCCGGATGACGGCCGGCCCGACCTCGACCGCTTCCTCGACTGGTACGCCGACGCCCTGCTCAACCAGATGCCCTGCATGCGCATGGTGGATGCGGCGGCGCGCAGCCGGCTCATGGGGGCACCAGGACAGCACGGCGTCATCTACCACACCATGAAGTTCTGCGACTACTACGGCTTCGAGTACCTGCAGGCGGCGAAGGAGAGCAGGGTTCCCATGCTGAAGATCGAGACGGACGGCACACGCCAGAGCGCCGGTCAGCTCCGCACGCGCCTCAAGGCCTTTGACGAGACGCTCCGCGGCATGGCCGAGGCGCGCGACGTCGCCCGGGCACGCCGCGCCGACGGGCCCACCTACGTGCTCGGCGTGGACTCCGGGTCCACCTCCACCGATGCCGTGGTCATGGACGCAAACGAGCGCATCGTCGCGAGCGTCATCGTGCCGACGGGCGCCAAGGCCTCGCGAGGTGCCGAGAACGCCATCGAGCAGGTGCTCGCGAAGGCGGGACTCTCCCCCGACGACCTCACGCTGCGCGTCGCCACCGGCTACGGGCGTGACGCCATCGTCGGCATGGACTCTGCGATCACCGAAATCACCTGCCACGCGCGCGGGGCGCACTACCTCGCGCCCGACGCCCGCACGGTCATCGACATCGGCGGGCAGGACTCCAAGGTCATCCACCTCGACAAGGCGGGCGGCGTGGTCAACTTTGTCATGAACGACAAATGCGCCGCAGGTACCGGGCGCTTTTTGGAGGCGACCGCACGCGCCATGGAGCTCGATTTGGAGGACTTCTGCCGCGTGGGCCTGGAGTGGAAGCACGACGTGAAGATCTCCAACATGTGCACCGTCTTCGCCGAGAGCGAGGTGGTGAGCCTCGTCGCCGACGACACGCCCATCGCCGACATCGTGCACGGGCTCGACATGAGCGTGGCCAGCAAGACGGCGGCGCTCGCCAAGCGCGTGAAGGCCGAGCCGGGATACCTCATGACCGGTGGCGTGGCGCAGAACGTGGGCGTGGTGCGCGCGCTCGAGAGCGTGCTGGGAGCCCCCGTGGCAACCCACGAAGACTCCCAGCTCTGCGGTGCCATTGGCGCGGCGCTGCTGGGTCTCGAGTCGCTGGCGTAGCGGACGGGCGACGCGGTGCCGGTTGCCGCCACCGGCTACGGGCGCGGGGCGCGGGACGCAGCCCGAATCGGCGAGTGGATCACCACGCAGTTGTCGAGCGCCCCGGGATGCCGCGCAGCCCCCGTGCCGCGCAGCCCCCGCGCCTACACCAGGGCGTCCGTCAGGGAGCGCTTGGGCACGTGGTGCACGCTCTCGCCATCGCGCCAGTAGTTCGTGGAGCCGTCGGGACTGGCCGAGAGAGGCTCAAGCCGCACCGTCTCGGCAGGACGGCCCAGCGCCACGACCATGAGGGGCTTCAGCTGCGGCAGGCCCTTCTCGGCCGCCGCCGCGTCAAGGCCCAGTGCCTCGGCGACCGCGGCGTGGTTGAAGGCATGCAGCATGCAGCCGCCGAAGCCCGCCTGCGTGGCCGCGAGCAGGACGGTCTGCGCGGCGATGCCCTCATCGACCGCAGTGGTGGCGCCCTGGCTCGCGTCGCAGATCACCACGTAGCCCGTCGGGCGCTCCCCCGGCTCGGGCCCGTCCCACTCGGGCAGAGCGCCGGCCCACTTGAGCTGCGCGAACACGGCCTCCCGCTCTGCGGCGGCACTCACCACGCGAAAGCGAAGGGGCAGGCGGTTCGCCCCGGACGCCGTCACGCGGGCAAGGTTGACGAGCTCCACGAGCAGCCCTTCGGGGATGGGGTCACCCTCGTCGAAGCGCCGATAGCTCCGACACCTCCTCACCGTCTGCGCAAAGTCGCTGAGGTCGAAGTCCTGCTCGGCCTCGGCCGCCATCTGCTCGAACTCACCCATGGGATCTCCTTCCTGAAGCGCGCGAGACGAGACAGCTCTGCCTCGAATCTCGAATCCGCCCCTCCTCGTCGTCATCAATCAGACACTCATGATACTGAGAGGGCCGTCAGCCGCGGCATACAGGGCGCATCTCGGTCGCCAAATGACTAGACTGGGCTGCAAACGTCTCGTCAAAGGAGGACGCATGCCCCAGCTCGAGATTCCCTCAAAGCCGAATCGCCCCAACGTGCTGCTCGTCATGTGCGACCAGTTTCGCGGGGACTGCCTGGGCTTCGCCAGCCACCCCGACGTGAAGACTCCCAACCTCGACACCATCGCGGCGCAGGGCACCTTCTTCGAAAACGCCTACAGTGCCTGCCCCACCTGCGTGCCGGCGCGCGCCACGCTCTTCACCGGCAAGACACCGGCGCACACCGGACGCGTAGGCTACCGCGACGGCGTCACCTGGGACTTCCCGCACATGATGCCGCAGGAGTTCAAGGACAGCGGCTACCAGACGGCCTGCCTGGGCAAGCTCCACGTGCATCCGCCGCGCCTGGCCTGCGGCTTCGAGACCCTGCGCCTGCACGACGGCTATTTGGGCTGCTTCCAGAACTCCGACGTGCCACACTGGATGCACCAGGACGTGCACGACGACTACCTGCGCTTCCTGCGCGAGCACGTCGACCACCCCGTATGGGTGGACAGCACGGGGCCGGAGTGCAACTCGTGGGTCTATCACCCCTGGAACTACGACGAGAGCCTGCACCCCACCAACTGGGTGACCGACGAGACGATTCGTTTTCTCGAGACGCGCGACCGCACGCGACCCTTCTTCTGCATGGCGAGCTACGTGCGTCCTCACCCACCGCTCGACGCGCCCAGGTCGTATTTCGACCTCTACAACGAGCGCGAGCTGCGTGAGCCTGCCCACGGCGACTGGGACGATGACGAGGCGCGCGAGCGCGACGGCTGGGTCACCAACAGCGTGCACGGCTGCCGCGATGCGACCCTGCGCCACGAGGCGATGGCCGGCTACTACGCCTGCATCACGCACGTCGACCACCAGATTGGGCGGCTCATCACGGCGCTCAAGCGCGACGGCTCGTTCAACGACACGATTATCCTGTTCGTGGCCGACCACGGCGAGATGCTCTTCGACCACGCGAGCTTCCGCAAGCTCCTGCCCTACGAGGGATCCACGCGCGTGCCGCTCATCGTACGCGTAGGCAAGAACGTGGCCAGAACCGTGCCGCACCGCAGCGACAGCGTGGTGGAGCTCATGGACGTGATGCCCACGCTGCTCGACCTCTGCGGCGTGTCGGCGCCGAAGGACGTGGACGGGTTGTCACTTGTGGGCGAGATTCTGGGCGAGCGGCCCATCGAGCGCGCCTACGTGCATGGCGGACACGCCTTCACGTACGAGCAGTCGAATCAGTGGATCGTCACGCCCCACGACAAGTACGTGTGGTTCTCGCAGAGCGGTGTGGAGCGCTACTTCGATCTCGACACAGACCCGCGCGAAGAGCACGACCTCATTGCCGACCCCGCGCGACAGGAGCGCATCGCGGAGCTGCGAGCGCTGCTTGTGCACGAGCTTGAAGGGCGCGAGGAGGGCTTCGTGCGAGACGGCAAGCTACACGTGGTCGATCGCGTGACGGAAGTGCTCGAGCACCCGATGGCACCGCGGGCGTAGGTCGCGGGTGGCCCCGCAGGCGCGCCGGGGTCTCCGCTCGCGCGGGGCCCTGACCGCAGCCTGGCCCCGCCCGCACGTCTTGCGCTAGCCAATAAGCCCGAGGTGGCGACAGGCATTCCAGACGCCGTCTTCGTCCACGGAGCTGGTCACATAGTCCGCCGCGGCCTCTGCCTCGTCGGTTGCGTTGCCCATCGCCACGCCCGTGCCGCAGAAGGCGAGCATGTCTGCGTCATTGCCGCCGTCACCAAACGCCACGGCCTCCTCCGGAGCGATGCCCCGGTGCCAAAGCGTCTCGCGGACGCCGGCCGACTTGCTGCTGCCCTTGGGCACCACGTCGCAGAAGTGCTCGATCCAGCGGGTGGCCATGACGTGGGAGCACGCGTCGGTCAGGATGTGCTCCCGTTCAGGCGGAAGAAACGCACAGAACTGGTAGACGTGCGCGTCAAGCGCCTGGCGGATATCGCCCTCCTCGTAGACGAGCCCGGCGTTGCGCTCCACCGCGCGCACCGCCGCCGAGTGCCCGGACACGTAGGCACGGTCGCGCTCGAGGGCAAGAGCGTCGTAGAGGCCGTCCTCTACCTGGGACACGACGGTCGCGACGTCTGCCGGATCGAGCGGGCACTCGAAGTAGACGCCCCCGTCGTCAAAGCAGCACGAGCCGTTCATCGTGACGAAGCCGTCAAAGCCCGGGAAGCCCTCGAAGCCGTTGCGCATGCAGGGCTGCAGCTGGTACTTGGGCCGCCCGGACGCGACGAAGCACAGCACGCCGTGCCGATGCAGCTCGGCGATCGCGCGCTTGGTCGACTCCGGCATCCTGTGCGTCTTGAAGCTCACGAGCGTGCCGTCGATGTCGAAAAATGCCGCCTTGATCATGCGTCCTCCGGATGCGGTTGGCTACGCCTTCCATTGAAGACCGAACGAACCCGGCGCACAAGCGGGAAAGGGCCCGTCCCTGGCGACTGCGGGCTGTCGCCATTGTGATAGCTCGCGCAGGGGTCCTCGCCACGCCCATCTAGCCCAGGTGCTCCACCACCGCATCTCCCATAGCCGCGGTGCCGAGAATGTGGTCCCGCGGCGTTGCGTCGTCGGCGATGTCGGCCGTGCGCCAACCCCCATCGAGCGTGGCCTCGATGGCGGCGCGGATGGCGTCGGCCGCGCCTCCCATGTCGAAGCTGTGGCGCAGCATCATCTCTACGGACATGATCTGCGCGAGCGGGTTGGCGACGCCCCGTCCTGCGATGTCGGGCGCCGAGCCGTGGCTGGGCTCGAAGAGCGCAACGCCGTCGCCCAGGCTCGCGGAGGCCAGCATGCCGAGCGACCCGGTAATCTGCGCCGCCTCGTCGGAGAGGATGTCGCCGAACATGTTCTCCGTCACGATCACGTCGAAGTGCACGGGACGGTTGATGAGCTGCATGGCCGTGTTGTCCACGAGCATGTCCTCGAGCTCCACGTCGGGGTACGCCTCGTCATGGACGCGATGCACCACCTCGCGCCACATGTGGCTCGTGTCGAGCACGTTGGCCTTGTCGACGCTCGTCACGCGGCCGCGACGGCGCCTGGCAGCCTCGAACGCTTGACGCGCGATGCGCTCGACCTCGTACTCCCGGTACTCGAGCGTATCGACCGCGCGCTGGCCGGGAGCGCCGCCCGCCCCCGCGCCGGCCTCGTCGTAGTAGCGATGGCGCTCGCCGAAGTAGAGGCCACCCGTGAGCTCGCGCACGATCATGAGGTCGACGCCTTCGATGACCTCAGGGCGAAGCGTCGAGGCACCGGCGAGCGGCTTGAAGATCTGCACCGGCCGCAGGTTGGTGTAAAGCCCGAGCGCCTTGCGGATGGCGAGCAGCCCCCGCTCCGGGCGCGGCTTCGTGGAGTCGGTGGTGTCCCACTTGGGGCCACCCACCGCGGCGAGCAGCACGGCGTCAGAAGATCGGGCGGCATCGAGCGTTGCGGCCGGCAGCGGCTCGTCCGCGGCATCAATGGCGGCGCCGCCAATAAGGGCATCCTCGCAGGTAAACGTCACGCCCGCACGCTTCCCCACTGCGGCAAGCACCTTCTTGCCCTCGGCGATGATCTCGGGGCCGATGCCGTCACCCGGCAGGCAGCAGATCTTGTACGTAGTCATTCGATCACATCTTCCTTTCGTTGACGCCAGCCGGGCGTTTCTCTCGGGAGCGTGGTTCTTCCGGAAGCTCCGGAGTCAGAGGGCCGGACGAAACGGTAAGGCCCATGCCATGCGCGGACGAAACGGTAATTCTCGGCGCGAATAATTACCGAATCATCCGCGTATCGCCCCACATTACCGAACCGCCCGCGCATCACTCCCCAGCGCAGCGCCGCGCATCACAGCTAACGGCCCGCCGCCAGCTTGGCACGCGTACGGGCGACGAGCCCGCCCGCCTCGATAATCTCGGCGATAAACGGCGGAAACGGCTCGGCCGTAAAGGTCTCGCCCGTGCGCTCGTTGGTGATGACGCCTGCCTCGGTGTCCACGGCCACCGTGTCACCCGCAACAATCGCGTCGACGGCCTCGGGGCACTCGAGGATGGACAGGCCCACGTTGATGCTGTTGCGGTAGAAGATGCGCGCGAAGCTCTTGGCGATGACGCAGGACACGCCCGCCGCCTTGAGCGCCACCGGCGCGTGCTCGCGCGACGACCCGCAGCCAAAGTTCTCCTCGGCAACGATGATGTCCCCGGGCTTCACCGTGGTGGCAAACGTGGGATCGATGTCCTCCATCGCGTGCGCGGCCAGGTGCGCATGGTCGGAGCTGTTGAGGTAACGAGCCGGGATGATGACGTCCGTGTCGACGTCGCGCCCGTAGCGGAAGACGGTTCCCTTGAACTGCATGTGTGATCCTTCCCGGTTAGGCGATGTCGGACGGCAGGGCAATGTGGCCGGCCACGGCACTCGCGGCGGCAACGGCGGGGCTCGCCAGGTAGACCTCGCTCGTGACGTCGCCCATGCGGCCCACGAAGTTGCGGTTGGTCGTGGAGATGCAACGCTCCCCCGCGGCGAGGATGCCCATATAGCCGCCCAGGCACGGGCCGCAGGTGGGCGTGGAGAACACGCAGCCGGCGTCGATGAACTCGTCGGCCAGGCCCTCGTGCATGCACTGCTTGAAGACCTTCTGCGTCGCCGGAATCACGATGCAGCGCACGCCGTCGGCAACCTTGTGCCCGCGCAGCACCTCGGCCGCGGCGCGCATGTCCTCGATGCGCCCGTTGGTGCAGCTGCCAATGACCGCCTGGTCAATCGTGATGTGGCGGCTCTCCTCCACCGGGTGCGTGTTGGACGGCAGGTGCGGCCAGGCCACGCATGGCTTGATGTCGGCGGCGTCGATCTTGTAGACGGCGGCGTACTCGGCGTCCGGGTCGGCGTGGTACTCCGCGTAGGGACGCTGGCACCTGCCCGCGAGCCATTCGCGTGCGAGGTCGTCCACCTCGATGATGCCGGCCTTGCCGCCGGCCTCGATGGCCATGTTGGAGATAGTCATGCGGCCTTCCATCGAAAGCGTGCGGATGGTCGAACCCGCAAACTCCATGGCCTGGTAGAGCGCCCCGTCCACGCCGATCATGCCAATGACGTGCAGGATGATGTCCTTGCCCGTGGCACCCTGGGGGAGCTGCCCCCCGATCTCGAAGCGAATGGTAGACGGCACCTTGAACCAGGCACGGCCGGTGGCAAGGCCCACGCCCGCGTCGGTTGAGCCCACGCCCGTCGAGAAGGCCCCGAGCGCCCCGTAGGTGCAGGTGTGCGAGTCGGCGCCAATCACGAGGTCGCCGGGTACCACGGTGCCCGTCTCGGGGAGCAGCGCGTGCTCGATACCCGCGCAGCCCTGCTCCCAGTAGTGGGTGATGTGCTGCTCGTGCGCAAAGTCACGCATCGTCTTGGTCTGCTCGGCGCTCTTGATGTCCTTGTTGGGCGCGTAGTGATCGGGCACGAGACACACGCGCTCCGGGTCGAAGACGCGCTCGGCCCCCAGCTCGCGGAAGACGTCGATGGCGATGGGCGCCGTGATGTCGTTGGCGAGCACGAGGTCGAGGTCACACTCGACGAGCTGGCCGGGACGGACCTCGTCAAGCCCGGCGTGCGCCGCCAGGATCTTCTCGGCCACGGTCATGGGTCTGGTCATAGCAGAAACCTCTCCTGTCAAGGCGGGGCACCCCCCGGCGCCCCACCGTCGGCGCTTACTTCCCGCTCTTGGCGCGGGACGTCTGGATCATGCGGTTGATGGCGTTCACGTAGGCCTTCGCGCTCGAGACGATGATGTCGTTGTCCGCGCCGCGCCCGGTGAAGACGTTGCCGTCCTCGGCCGCCACGCGCACCGTGACCTCGCCAATCGCGTCGATGCCGCGGGTGATGGCCTTGATCGAGAACTCCGACAGGTCGCCGTGGACGGCCACGACCTTGTCGATGGCCTTGTACGCCGCGTCGACCGGGCCGGAGCCCGTGGCGCACACCACGTGCGTGGCCCCCACCTCGTCGGTGATGGTGGCCGTGGCGGTGGGCACAAGCGGGTCGCCGCAGCTCACCTGGAGCGCGTCGAGCGTGTAAACGGCCTCGGCGTCACGCTGGTGCTCCTGGACCATCGACTCCAGATCCTCGTCGTAGACCTCCTTCTTCTGGTCGGCGACCTCGAGGAAGCGCTGGTACATGGTCTCGAACTGATCGTCGTCGAAGGTGTAGCCCAGCTCGGCGAAGCGGTGGCGCAGCGCGGCGTGGCCGGAGCGCGCCGAGAGGATGATCTGCGAGCCGCCCGCTCCCACGTCGGCCGGGTCGATGATCTCGTAGGTGTCACGGGCCTTGAGGACGCCGTCCTGGTGGATGCCCGAGCTGTGCGCGAAGGCGTTGGCGCCCACGATGGCCTTGTTGGGCTGCACGTTGATGCCGGTGATGCTGCTCACGAGCTTGCTCGCGCGGGTGAGCTCCTGGGTCACCACGTCGGTGTGGGCGTCCAGCCCGTCGCCGTGCATCTTGATGGCCATGACGACCTCCTCGAGCGCGGTGTTGCCGGCACGCTCGCCCAGGCCGTTGATGGTGCACTCGATCTGCGTGGCGCCGTTGCGCACGCTCTCGAGCGCCAGCGCCGTGGCCATGCCGAGGTCGTTGTGCGTGTGCACGGAGATGGTGACGTCCTCGATGCCGTCCACGCGCTCGCGCAGGTCGCGGATGCGCGCGCCGAAGTCCCACGGCATGTTGTAGCCCGTGGTGTCGGGGATGTTCACGACGGTGGCGCCGGCCTTCACGGCGGCCTCGATGATGCGCACGAGGAAGTCCTGGTCGGCGCGCCCCGCGTCCTCGGCATAGAACTCGACGTCGTCCACGTAGCCACGGGCCCGCTTCACGGCATGTACCGCACGCTCGATGGCCTCGTCCTCGGTCATGTGGAGCTTCTCGTGCAGGTGGCTCGGAGAGACGCCCAGGCCCGTGTGGATGCGCGGGCGCTTCGCGCTCCTCAGGGCCTCGGCCGCCACGTCGATGTCCTTGTCGACGGCACGCGTGAGGCCGCAGACAGTGCACGTGTCGCCCGCGATGAGGCCAATCTCGTGGACGCTCTTGAAGTCGCCGGGGCTCGAGATGGGAAAGCCCGCCTCGATGACGTCGACCTTCATGCGGACAAGCTGCCGGGCGATGACGAGCTTCTCCTCGGTGTTCATGCTGGCGCCGGGGCTCTGCTCGCCGTCGCGAAGCGTGGTGTCGAAGATGGCGATCTTGCGGGTCATGGTGTCCTCCTGTGGATGGGATGCCGGTAGAGCGTGCCCGCAGGAGAACTCGTGGGAGGTGCGCGACCACAGCCGAGTCAGGGCATGGTCGCAAAGAGAAAAGACACCCAACGCGAGAACCCCTGCGAGCGGGGTGCGTACGCGTCTGGGTGCCGAGAAAATCGAGCGTGAAGAAGGAACCCTAACGCGTACCCGCAGGTAGTAGCGCTAGGCCTAGGAGCTGCATGTGAGAAGCGATGCAAGCCATGGGGCTGGGTTCCTCTCTCTGACGTGCCGGACAGTGTAGCAAAGCCAGACCCGTCGCGGCGCGAGAAACGCTCTTTTCGCGCAAGACCGGGGCCGAAGCCAGCACCGAGAACATACTCCGCAGCTTCAATCCGCAAAAGTAAACCATTCCTAACTTATTGACCTCGCGACCAGGACTCACATGGGCAACGGCACGAACGACCCCCGCACCAGAACCGCCCCCACCGCGCGGCGTGGAGGCGCCCTCGCCCGCAGGCTCTGGGTGGCGGGCGGCTTGCTCGCCTTCGCGCTTGGCGCCGTCGTGTGGGTGGGGCACGTCGTCTACTTCGGCTTCGTCGTGAAGACCAAGCGGGACGAGGCATGGGCCCCGCCCGGCAACGTCCGGCGGCGAGCGCATCCAGCCGCTCCCCCGCTCTGCTACACTCTCATACGCCCACGTTTCGCTGGGGCATCGTCCAGTGGTCAGGACCCGGGATTTTGATTCCCGTTACCTAGGTTCGAATCCTAGTGCCCCAGCGCAGCGTGGGCGTTCTGCTGTCGCGCGGCCACCGTGGCATGCGGCGCCGCGCGTCGACTCACATCGCATCGAGCGGAGGCACACATGTCAGCCACGGCCATCGTCCTCGCCGCCGGCGAGGGCACGCGCATGAAGTCCAAGCACGCCAAGGTCAGTCACGAGATTCTCGGGAAGCCGCTGCTTCGCTGGGTCGTCGACACCGCCGCCGCGGGCGGTTGCGGCCGCATCGTGGTCGTGGTGGGCAGCCACGCCGACGAGGTGCGCGCACTCGTGGCCGCCGCCTACGGCGAGCGCACGGACGTCACCGTCGAGTGCGTCGAGCAGGCCGAGCGCCTCGGCACCGGCCATGCCGTCCGCTGCGCGCTCGAGGCCACCGGCATCGCCTCCGGCCCCGTCGTCGTGCTCAACGGCGACCTGCCGCTCGTGACGCCCGAGACGATCTCGCGCTTCGTCGCCTCCGTCGCGGACGGATCAACCGCCGCCTCCATCCTCACCATCACCGCCCCCGACCCCACGGGCTACGGCCGCATCGAGCTCGACGCCGAGGGCAACGTCATCCGCAACATCGAGCAGAAGGACTGCACGCCCGAGCAGCTCGAGACGCTCAACGAGCTCAACGCTGGCTGCTACGCCTTTGACGGCAGCAGGCTCGCTGCGCGCATCGGCGAGATTGGGCACGACAACGCTCAGGGCGAGTACTACCTCCCCGACATGATCGAGATCCTCCGCACCCACGGCGATCGCGTGGCCGTCGTCCACGTCGACGACTACACCGAGGGCCTCGGCGTGAACTCGCGCGCCGAGCTCGCCCGCGCCGCCTCCATCGCCCGCAACCGCGTGAACGCCCGCCTCATGGACGAGGGCGTCACGTTTATCGACCCCGCGCAGGCATGGGTTGGACCGGACTGCACCATCGGTCGCGACACGGTGGTCTGGCCGCAGACCTTCCTCATCGGCGACACCCACGTGGGCGAGGACTGCCAGCTAGGCCCCCAGACGCGCCTCACCAACGTGCGCTGCGGTGACGGCTGCACCCTCGACGAGACGGTCGCCATCGACTGCGTGCTCGAGAACGCGGTCGACTGCGGGCCGCGTGCCTACCTGCGCCCGGGCACGCACATGCTCAACGGCTCCAAGGCCGGCACCCACGTGGAAATCAAGAAGTCCACGATCGGTGAGGGCTCCAAGGTGCCGCACCTCTCATACATCGGCGACACCACGATGGGCTCGGGCGTCAACATCGGCGCCGGCTCCATCACCTGCAACTACGACGGCGTCCGCAAGCACAAGACCGTCATAGGCGACGACGTGTTCGTAGGCTCCGACACCATGATGGTGGCCCCGGCCGAGATTGGCGACGGGGCGCTCGTGGCGGCCGGCTCGGTCATCACCAAGCCCGTCCCGGCCGAGGCCCTTGGCATCGGCCGCGCACGCCAGACGGTCATCGAGGACTGGGCGCCCAAGCACCGCGCCATGCTCGAGGAGCAGGCGAAGCGCGAGAAGTAGTCCCGAGGCCCACGGCACCGTCCGCGACATGTCGAAAACGTCGCATCACGACGTCGGGGGCCGCACGACTCGGACGAGAAACGCAAGTGCGCTAGACTGGCACAGCAACGATGCGGGAACCTACGGCGGCCAACGGTGACGGCCGACAAGAAAGGCGGAAGCATGTACGAAGACCTCGACAAGCTCGTACCCATGAAGAAGCGGCTGCGCATCTACACGGGGTCGAGCAACCCCAAGCTCGCCGCCGACATCGCCAAGACGCTCGGCGTCGAGGTCGAGGGCCTCGTGCTCGAGCAGTTCGCCAACGGCGAGATCTACGCCCGCTTTGATGAGTCGGTCCGTGGCTGCGACGTCTTCTTCGTCCAGTCCATCGTGGGCCAGAACGTGAACGACCTCCTCATGGAGACGCTCATCGTCGCCGACGCCGCCACGCGCGCCTCGGCCCGCTCCATCACCGCCGTGCTCCCCCACTACGCCTACGCGCGCCAGGACAGGAAGGCCGCCCCGCGCGAGCCCATCACCGCTCGTCTCGTGGCAAACCTCCTCGAGACGGCCGGCGTCGACCGCGTCATCACGCTCGACCTGCACCAGGGCCAGATCGAGGGCTTCTTCGACATTCCGGTGAACCACCTCACCGCCCTGCCGCTTTTCGGCGAGTACTACCGCAGCAGGGGCTTCGACTGGGACAGCACCGTCGTGGTGTCGCCCGACGTGGGACGCGCCAAGGCCTGCAAGAAGCTCTCCGACGACCTGGGTTGCTCGCTCGCCATCGCCCACAAGGGCCGTCCGCGCCACAACGCCGCCGAGGTCATGGGCATCATCGGCGACATCAAGGACAAGACCTGCATCATCAACGACGACATGATCGACACGGCGGGCACGCTCTGCGCCGCGATCAAGGAGCTCAAGAACCTGGGCGCCGGCGACATCTACGTCTGCGCCACGCACGGCATCTTCTCCGGCCCCGCCATCGATCGCCTCAACGACGCCCCCATCGTGGAGTGCGTGGTCACCGACGCCGTGCCGCACGCCGACGGCGAGCTCGGCCCCAAGATCAAGACCATCTCGGTCGCCAACGAGATCTCCGAGTGCATCTACCACGTGTTCACGGACACCTCGGTCTCCGGCATGGTGGGCGGCAGGTTCAACCTCTAGTCCCACCCTCAGGTACCGCAACCGGGCCGCATGCCAGATGGCGTGCGGCCCTTCTCATGAAGGAGCGTCCATGCCAGCACCAACGCCGCAGCCCATCCGCCTCGTGGCGGGTCTCGGCAACCCCGGTGACGAGTACGCCAACACCCGCCACAACGCGGGCTTCCGCGCCATCGACGTCCTGGGCGAGCGCCTGGGGGCCGGCTACTGGAAGAGCCAGTGCGGGGCCGAGGTGGCTGTCGTGCGCTCCCGCGCCCTCGACGAGGAGGGAAAGCCCTGCGTGGCCGAGGTGATACTCGCCAAGCCGCAGAGCTACATGAACACGAGCGGAGGCCCCGTCTCCAAGCTCTGCGCCGAGTACGGCGTGGCACCAGAGGCGCTGCTCGTCATCCACGACGAGCTCGACCTCGACCCCGGCGCCGTCCGCGTGAAGGTGGGCGGCGGGCACGCGGGACACAACGGCCTCAAGTCCATCATCAACAAGCTGGGCAGCCGCGACTTCAGCCGCATTCGCGTGGGCATCGGCATGCCGCCGGGCCGCATGCCGGTCGTGGACTGGGTGCTCAAGGAGTACCGCTCCAAGGAGCTCGACGAGGCCGCCCTCGCCGCCGCAGACGCCGCCGACGCGGCCCAGCTGGCCCTCGAGCAGGGCGTCATCTACGCGCGCGACCACGTGAACGGGGCCGGAAAGCCGGGCGCCCGCTAGGTGTCGAAGCGACGGCTCTTCGCGGCGCCCCCGCGGAGGGGCGTTTTCTCGCGCTGCTCGTTAGCGTTCACAAACAATGTCGCAGCTCACTAAATACCCGACCCCAACAAGTATTACAACCTGCAAATTAACGGCATTGAAACATGTTCAACGGGATAGAATGACCTCGTGAATTCGACGCACGTCGCATGCCACCCTCGCGGATCGGGGCAAGTCCGCGCGGGTGGCTGCGGTGTGCGCGGGAAGAGAACGTAAGGAGAGGAGATCTGCATGTACAAGATCCTCAAAAAGACGCAGTTCTCGGAGAAGGTGTTTGAGTTCCGCGTGGAGGCGCCGCAGATGGCCAAGAAGGCCCATGCCGGCCAGTTCCTCATGGTGCGCGCGAACGAGGAGGGCGAGCGCGTGCCCTTCACCCTCGCCGGCTGGAACCCGGAGGAGGGCTGGGTCGAGTTCATCTTCATGGTGATCGGCAAGACCACCGAGATGCTCTCGAAGTTCGAGGAGGGCGACTCCGTCCTCGACCTGACCGGCCCGCTCGGCAACCCCACCGAGATCGAGGGCGAGCGCGTGGCCGTCATCGGCGGCGGCGTGGGCCTGGCCATCGCCTACCCCGTAGCCCGCACCTTCTGCGAGCAGGGCAAGAAGGTCTCCATGATCATGGGCGCCCGCACCAAGGATCTGCTGCTCCTCACCGACCAGATCAAGCAGCTTCCGCTCGAGGGCCTCTACATCACCACCGACGATGGCTCCGAGGGCGAGAAGGGCGTCGTCACCCTGCCCCTCAAGCGCCTCTGCGAGGCCGGCGCCATCGACGCCGCCTTCTGCGTGGGCCCCG
>UWSJ01000037.1 GCA_900549525.1 uncultured Coriobacteriaceae bacterium
ATGACTGGCAGTCATGAGGTCAGGGGTTCGAACCCCCTTATCTCCACCATCTAAGATGAGGCCGGCTCTCGTAGCCGGCCTTTTTCTTATGCAGGCATCGAGATAGCGCCGCGCGTCTGCCGTGCCGAGGCTCGCGTGGGGCGCGGGAAGAGGTTCTTATGAGCGAGCAGGCCATCACCGATCCCGTCAAGGCCTTCGGGCTTCACGTGGCCCACGTGGGCATCAACGCCGAAAGCGCAGATGAGGCGTGCGAGGTCGCCGAGCTCTTCCAGGCGCTCATGGGCCTGCCGCCCGTCGAGACGCCCGTCTCGTGGTTCGCGGGGGCGCTCGTGGAGGTCATGGGCGGCTGTGGCCGTGGCACCAACGGCCACATCGGCTTCGGCGTCAACGACCTGCCCGCAGCCGAGCGCTGGTTCAGCGCGCGCGGGTTCGAGATCAACGAGGACTCCCGTGCCCTCAATCCCGACGGTTCCACGAAGCTCGTCTACTTCAAGCGCGAGATTGCGGGCTTTGCCATCCACCTCTGCCAGGACTAGGCCCGGCACCCGTGCCCAGGCGCACGGAGTCGCCCCCGCCCGCACCGCACCGCACGTAAGACACGTACCACACGCAGGAGCGCACCTTGATCCTTCTCGTCGACAAGATCACGAAGTCCTTCGGGGCCAGAACCCTCTATGACCAGGCGTCGCTGCAGGTCAACGCGGGGGAGCGCTGGGCCCTCGTGGGACCAAACGGCGCCGGCAAGACCACGCTGCTCAAGATCATCATGGGAGTGGAGTCGCCCGACTCCGGTGACGTGAGCTTTGCCAAGGGCACCACCGTGGGCTACCTCGAGCAGGAGTCCAAGCTCGCCGGCCACGCCTCGGCGCTCGAGGAGGTGCTGCACTCGGCCACCGAGATCCGCACGCTGGGCGAGCGCATCCACGAGCTCGAGGGCAAGATCGCGACCACGCCCGAGGGCAAGGAGCTCGACGGCATGCTCTCCGAGTACGCCTCCGCCCAGGACCGCTTCGAGCGGCTTGACGGCTACGAGCTCGAGAGCCGGGCGCGCGCCATCCTCTGCGGCCTCGGCTTCCCCGTGGCCGACCTCGACAAGCCCGCCGAGGAGTTCTCCGGCGGCTGGCAGATGCGCATCGCCCTCTCGAAGCTCCTGCTCAAGCACCCCGACCTTCTCTTGCTCGACGAGCCGACCAACCACCTCGACCTCGAGAGCGTCCAGTGGCTCGAGCAGTTCATCTCCGGCTACACCGGCGCGGTCCTGCTCGTCTCGCACGACCGCGCCTTCATGGATCGCTGCGTCTCGCACGTGGCCGCGCTCGAGAACCGCCGCCTCGCCACCTACACGGGCAACTACTCCGCCTACCTCAAGGCACGCGAGGACAACCTCGAGCAGATGCGGGCCAAGCGTGCCGCCCAGGAGCGCGAGATCGCCCACATGCAGGTCTTCGTTGACAAGTTCCGCTACAAGCCCACCAAGGCCGCCCAGGCGCAGGAGCGCATGCGGAGAATCGAACAGATCAAGAGCGAGCTCGTGATCCTGCCCGAGGGTCACAAGCGCGTGAGCTTCAAGTTCCCCGACCCGCCGAGAAGCGGCGACATGGTGGCCAAGCTTACCAATGTCTCCAAGTCCTTCGAGGACAAGAAGGTCTACGATGGCGTCAGCCTCACGCTCTATCGCGGGGATCGCGTCGCGCTCGTGGGCCCCAACGGCGCCGGCAAGTCGACCCTGCTCAAGATCCTGCTTGGCAAGGAGAGGCCCACGACGGGCGCCATCGAGCTTGGCCTGCACGTGGGTGTGGCCTACTACGCCCAGCACCAGCTCGAGGGCATGGTCGAGGGCAACACCGTCATGCAGGAGATCGACTCGGTGGCCCCGCAGTGGACGGTGCCGCAGCAGCGCCAGCTCCTGGGGGCGTTCTTGTTCCAGGGCGACAACGTCGACAAGCAGGTTCGCGTGCTCTCCGGCGGCGAGCGTGCACGTCTTGCCCTCGCGAAGATGCTCGTGGCCCCGGAGGCGCTGCTCTGTCTGGACGAGCCCACGAACCATCTCGACATCGACTCGGTCGACATGCTCGAAGACGCGCTCAAGGCCTTCCCCGGCACGATCGTGCTCATCTCGCACGACGAGCACCTCGTGCGCGCCGTGGCCACCAAGGTCGTCGACATCCGCGACGGTAAGGTGACCGAGTACGACGGCGACTACGACTACTACCTCTGGAAGCGTGACGAGCTGGCCGCGCGCGCGTCCCAGAAGGACGAAGGCGGCTCGCCTGCGAAGGGCGGCAAGGGCAGCAAGTCCACGGCCACCAGCAAGCCCGAGGCTCCCAAGCCCAAGAGCAAGGAGGAGCGTAAGGCCGAGCAGGAGGCGCGCAGGCAGCGCCAGGCGGCCCTGCGCTCCACCAAGCGCCGTCTCAAGCAGGTCGAGGACGAGCTGGAGCCCGCCCACAAGCGCTACGACGAGCTCATGCAGCTCATGGCCTCCGAGGAGCTCTACGCCGACCAGAAGAAGTTCGGCGCCTGCCTGGCCGAGTACAACAAGCTCAAGAGCCGCATCCCCCAGCTCGAGGAGGAGTGGCTCGACCTCTCCACGCAGGTGGAGGAGGCCGAGGATGCCTGAACTTGCCCGCGTCGCGATCAGCATCGCCCTCTTGCTCGTGTCGGTCATCGTCCACGAGGTCGCTCACGGATGGGTGGCGCACCTCTGCGGCGATGACACGGCCAAGAACGCCGGAAGGCTCACCTTAAACCCGCTCAAGCACATCGACCCAGTGGGGTCGGTGCTGCTGCCCATCCTGTTCTACATGGCGGGCGGGTTCTTCTTCGCCTTCGCCAAGCCCGTTCCCTACAACCCGCTGCGGCTCAAGAACCGCCGTCGTGACGAGGTGCTCGTGGCACTCGCCGGCCCCGCGTCCAACCTCGTGCAGGCCGTCCTCGGCATGGCCGTCTACACGGGAATCGTTGCGCTCGTGAACGCGAACCCCCAGCTTGTGGCTGGCGTGGGCGTCTTTGGCATGAGCTGGCCCAAGCTTCTCGCCTACGTCGCTACGGCCTACGTGTTCGTGAACCTCTCGCTCGCGTTCTTCAACCTCATCCCGCTGCCGCCGCTCGACGGATCCAAGGTGCTCTGTCTCTTCCTCGACGGCCAGGCCCTCCAACGCTACTACCAGGTGCAGCGCTACGCCATGCCCATCCTCATCGTCCTGCTGTACCTGCTGCCGCGCTTGGGCATCGACCCCGTCTCGGCCTACCTCGACTTCACCGTCGACGGCAGCTACGCCCTGCTCGCTCGCGCCGCCTCCGCGATCCTGGGGTACTGACATGAGCTACCGCGTCCAGACCCAGGCCTATTCGGGGCCCTTCGACCTGCTGCTCCAGCTCGTGAGCAAGCAGCGTGTCGACATCGGGTCCATCTCCATCTCGGAGGTGGCCGACCAGTACCTCTCCGAGGTGGAGCGCATGGGCGAGCTCGACCTCGACGTCGCGAGCGACTTCGTGCTCGTGGCTTCCACGCTGCTCGACATCAAGGCCGCCTCGCTCGTGCCCGACGAGCCCGCAGCACCCGCGCCAGACGATGAGGACGACGAGCTCGACGGCCTCACCGCCGACGAGGCCCGTGAGGTGCTCGTGGCCCGGCTTATTGCTTACAAGCAGTTCAGGAACGCCGCCGCGGCGCTCGGGGCGCGCATGGAGGCAGAGGCTCGCATGCACCCGCGCACGGCCGGCCCCGACCCTGAGTTCGTGCGCACCATGCCCGACTTCCTTGAGGGCATCACGCTGCGCGGGCTTGCCGTCATCTGCGCCGACCTCGACAGCCGTCGCCAGGGGTTCCTCCTCGAGGCCGAGCACATCGCCCCCAAGCGGCTTCCCGTGGCGCTCACGGTGGCCTCGGTCGACCGCGTCACGCGCTCGCGGCCGTACGTCACCTTCGACGAGCTGCTCGACGGCAATTCGGCGCCCGAACAAGTCGTCGTTACGTTCCTCGCCGTGCTGCAACTCTTCAAGCTGGGGATGGTTCGCGTGACCCAGCACGAGGTCTTCGGCACCATCGACATCGACCGCGTCGAGGGGGCGCCGGCCTACGAGCCGGACGAGAGCGCCCTCGCCGAGCTGGAAGGGGAGTATTGATGGAAGAGCTTACGACGCTGCCCCCCGGCGAGCTCAAGGGCGCGCTCGAGGCCATGCTGCTCGTCTCGAGCGACCCGGTGAGCGCCACGTCGCTCGCGTCCGTCCTCGGGGCGGCACCAGGCGAGGTGTCGGCGGCCCTGGCAGAGCTCGCGGCCGAGTACGCCGACGCCAACCGCGGGTTTCAGCTACGCGAGGTGGCCGGAGGCTGGCGGCTCTACACCCATCCCGCCTACCACGACCAGGTGGAGGCCCTCGTCATGAGCTGGGACGCGCGACGCCTGTCGCAGGCTGCCCTCGAGGCCCTCGCCGTCATCGCGTACCACCAGCCCGTCACGCGCGAGGGCGTGCGTGCCATCCGCGGCGTCAACTCCGACGGCGTCATCTCGTCGCTCGTGGACAAGGGGCTCGTGCGCGAGGCGGGCCGCGACCCCAAGCGTCCCCAGGCGATGCGCTACGCCACCACGCAGGCGTTCCTCGAGCGCTTCGGCCTCAAGAGCCTGCGCGAGCTACCTGACCTCGAGCAGTTTGCCCCCGACGAGCAGTCGCGCCAGTTCATCCGCGAGCGCCTCTCGGGCCGCTCGATCGAGAGCACGCTCGAGGAGACCGCCGACGACGTCGACGAAGAGCGGGCGCTGCTTGAAGAGACGTCCGGCGAGGGCAGCGAGGATGCGGCCGCGCACGGCGCGGACGGGGAGGGCGAGGCCTCGTGACGGCGCCCGAGGAGCGCGTCGTGCCCATGCGGCTCCAGAAGTTCCTCGCGCGGGCGGGGGCGGCGAGCCGCCGTGGTTCGGAGAACCTTATGACCGCCGGGCGCGTGCGCGTGAACGGCGAGGTCGTCACGGAGCTTGGCAGCAAGGTGGATCCCGACGTAGACGTCGTGACCGTCGACGGCCGTGAGGTGCGCATCACCGACACGGCGACCTTCATCATGCTCAACAAGCCAGCCGGCTACGTCACCACCATGCGCGATCCGGGCGGTCGTCCCTGCGTGGCCGAGCTCGTCCCCTCCCGCGAGCATCCTGGGCTCTTTCCGGTGGGACGGCTCGACCGCGACACGACGGGGCTTCTACTGTTCACCACCGACGGCGAGGCGGCCCAGGCGCTGCTTCACCCCTCTTTCGAGAAGGACAAGCACTACCTCGCGCTCATCGAGGGGCGTCTCAGCGACCGGGAGTGGGACGAGCTTGAAGGGGGCATCGTGCTTGACGACGGCCCCTGCGCCCCCGCGCGCGTGGAGGAGTTCGACCCGCGCGGCTTCGAGGCCCGCATCCTGGCGCCGAGGGGCGTGCCACGGGGGTGCTCGGTGGTGGGGCTCACCATCCACGAGGGGCGCAAGCGCCAGGTGAGGCGTATGCTTCGGGAGGTGGGACACGAGGTCTACGAGCTCCACCGGGACAGCTTCGGGCCGCTCCGTCTCGGCTCTCTTCCCGAGGGCCGTTGGCGTGAGCTCGCAGACGACGAGAGACGTGCGGTCTTGGCCGCAGCGAAAGGAGACTGACGATGGCAGGCGAGCCCACAACCTCGCGGGTTCTGTTCATGCGACACCCCGAGACGCTCGGGAACACGAGGCACTTCTTCTCGGGTCGGCTTGACGTTGACCTCACGCCGGAAGGAGAGGCCCAGCGCGACCGTGCCATCCAGGCGCTCGTGGCCTGGGAGCCCGATCGAGTCTACACGAGCCCGCTCAGGCGGTGCCGCGCCATCGCCGAGCCGGTCGCGGAGAAGCTCGGCGTCCCCCTCGTCGTCGACGAGCGGCTCATCGAGATCGACTTCGGCGTCATCGAGAGCAAGACGAGCGAGGAGGTGGCTCAGATGGGCCTCGCCTTCCCCTGGCCCATCGTGGACGGCCGCAGCGTGCCCTGCGAGGGCGGCGAATCGTACGAGCGCATCATCGAGCGTGCCCGTGGCTTCATCGAGCACGCCGTGACGCTCGAGGGCAAGACCGCCTGCGTCACCCACGGCGGCTTCACGCGCGCCATCTTTGCCGCGGCCTACGGCGAGGACGTCGACAAGTTCTGGTTCCGCGTGGTGCCCAACGTGTCGTCGCAGGTCTTCGTCTCCAAGGGCGGCAGGTTGCGTCTGCAGAGCTGCGGGATCTCGCCGGAGGAGCTCGAGATGCGCGCCAACCACCACTTCGTCCCGAGCGACCATAACGCCACCTACGAGCGCCTTTCCGACAACTACGCCGACAACTAGAGAACCGAGGGGGAGCAAAGCCATGATCGTTGCCATCGACGGGCCCGCCGGGTCCGGCAAGTCCACCGTCGCGCGTGCCCTCGCCAAGCGGGAGCACCTCACGTACCTCGACACCGGCGCCATGTACCGCGCCGTCACCTTCGCCGCCCTCGAGCGTGGCGTCGACCTGCACGACCCCGAGGCCGTGGGCCAGCTTGCCTGGGCGCTCGACGTCGTCCTCACGCCCGGCGAGAACGGGGAGACCGTGACCGTCGACGGGCAGGACGTGACGGCCCAGATCCGCACGCCCGAGGTCGACGCCAACGTGAGCGCCGTCGCCGCGGTTCCCGCCGTGCGCGAGGCCATGCTCGTGCTGCAGCGTCGCGCCGCCGAGACGGACGACGTCGTGGCCGAGGGCAGGGACATCGGGACCGTCGTTTTTCCCAACGCCGAGGTGAAGGTCTTCCTCTCGGCCGACCCCGCCGCCCGCGCCCGCAGGCGTGCCGTCCAGCGCGCCGGCGGCGACACCGCGACCGACGCCAACGCCACGGCCGACGCCGCCGAGACGTCTCGCATCGAGGCCGAGCTCGTCGCCCGCGACAAGGCCGACTCCGAGCGCGCCACCGCGCCGCTCAAGGCCGCCGACGACGCCGTGCGCGTGGATTCCACGGCCCTCACGGTCGACGAGGTCTGCGACCGCATCTGCGCCCTCATCGACGAGGCCCGCGCATGAGCCAGGCCGCCCCGTCCAGCCCAAGGCTCCGCGCCTTCCGTTGCTCGCGCAAGGACTACCTCACGCACGGCATCGACGAGTTCCCGCTGCCCGTTCGGATTGCCTACAACTTCATCTTCTTCGTCGTGTGGGCCTTCTCGCGCCTGCGGTGGCGCACGCGTGTCGAGGGAGCCGAGGCGTTTCTCGCCGAGGCGCGTGAGCACGGCTCCGTCATCGTCATGAACCACGTCTCCATGATCGAGCCTGTGGTCGTGGTGACGTGGCTGTGGCGACACGGCATCCGCGTGAGGCCCATCTACAAGAGCGAGTTCGACAAGATAGGGCCTGCGGCCTTCTTCTTCCCGCGCGTCGGCGGCATTCCCGTCAATCGCGGGACGGCCGACCTCGCCGCCCTGCGTGCGGCCAAGGAGGCCCTGCTCAGGGGCGAGTGCGTCCTCATCTACCCCGAGGGCACGCGCATCCGCACGGACGAACCCGCCGAGATTCACGGTGGCTTTGCCATGGTCGCCCAGATGGGCAAGGCCGACGTCATTCCCATGGCCGTCGTTGGTGCCGCCGACCCGCACCACACGCGCCCCACACATGTGAAGCACCCCGTCATCCGCGTCGGCGAGCTGCTGTCATTCGACGCCCTTCCGGCGGGCTCGCGCAAGGAACGCATGGCCGAGATGGAGCGACTCGCCTGGGAGCGCGTCATGGCCCTGCGAGACGCGCTTCGTACCGAGAACCCCCGGCTCTGGTAAGGAGGCCGCATGCCCACCATCACCGTCGCCGAGCACGCCGGTGCCTGCTACGGCGTCCAGCGCGCGCTCGACCTCGTGCACGACGTGGCAAAGCACGCCCACGGGTCCGTCCACACGCTCGGGCCCCTCATCCATAACCCGCAGGTGGTCGCGGGGCTTGCCAGCTCCGGCGTCACCGTAGTCGACAACGTTCCTGCCACGGCAGGATCGACCCTTGTGCTTCGCACACACGGCGTGGTGCCCGAGGTGGAGGAGATTGCGCAGGAGCGCGGCCTTTCCGTGGTGGACGCCACCTGCCCCTACGTGAAGCGCGTGCACCACGCGGCCGAGCGCCTCCAGCGCGACGGCTACCAGGTGCTCGTCGTCGGCGAGGCGGGGCATCCCGAGGTGGAGGCCATCCTCGGCCATGCGCCCGGCGCCGTCGCCGTGGCGAGCGTCGCCGACCTCGACCGCCTCACGCTCTCGCGCCGCGTCGGCGTCGTCGTGCAGACCACGCAGGCCAAGACCACGCTCGACGCCGTGGTCTCGGAGCTTCTGGCCCGCACGAGCGAGGTCTGCGTCGTCAACACCATCTGCGAGGCCACGAGCGAGCGCCAGCAGGCGGCCGCCAAGCTTGCCGGGGCGTCCGACGTCATGGTCGTCATCGGCGGGCGCAACTCCGCCAACACGACGCGCCTCGCCGAGATCTGCTCCGCCGCCTGCCCGCGCACGCATCACATCGAGACGCCGCAGGAGCTCGAGGAAGCCTGGTTCTCCGGGGCCGAGTGCATCGGCGTCACGGCCGGCGCGAGCACGCCCACCACGCAGATCGACGAGCTTGTCTCGGCCATCCGCGCCCTCTGCGCCTAGCCTCTCCGGGCGCGCTTCCGGGAACTCCACGCGCGTCTGGTACACTGTCTCGCTTGAGTAACCGAGCAAGGAGCGCCCGTATGCCCAAGCCCATCGTCGCCGTGGTCGGCCGTCCAAACGTCGGCAAGTCCACGCTCGTCAACCGCATCGCCCAGAAGAAGGACGCCATCGTCCACGAGTCGCGCGGCGTCACGCGCGACCGCAGCTACCACGACGCCGACTGGAACGGCGTCGACTTCACGCTGGTGGACACCGGCGGCATCGAGACCGGCAAGTCCGACGACGCCTTCGCCGGACGCATCCGCGAGCAGGCCGAGGCCGCCTGCGAGGAGGCGGACGCCATCGTCTTCGTGGTCGACGCCACCACCGGCATCACCGAGGAGGACGAGACGGTCGCGCGCATCCTGCGACGCACCAAGAAGCCCACCTTCCTCGTGGCCAACAAGGTCGACAACCCCGCCGACGAGAAGACCATCTGGGACTTCTACTCCCTCGGTCTCGGCGAGCCCCGCCCGCTTTCGGCCTCGCACGGCCACGGTACGGGAGACCTGCTCGACGAGGTCGTCGCGGCCCTGCCCGAGCCCGCCGACGAGCCCGTCTACCCGAAGGACGCCCTGCGCCTCGCCATCATCGGCAGGCCCAACGTGGGCAAGAGCTCCATCACCAACCGCTTCGCGGGCAAGAACCGCTCCATCGTCTCCGACGTGGCCGGCACCACGCGCGACGCGCTCGACGTCGTGGTCGAGCGCGGAGGGAAGCGCTACCGGCTCGTCGACACGGCGGGCATGCGCAAGCGCAACCTCGTGCACGAGGACGTCGAGTACTACAGCCTCGTGCGCGGCCTGCGCGCCATCGACGAGGCCGACGTGTGCCTGCTCGTGGTCGACGCCTCCATCGGCGTCACCGAGCAGGACCAGAAGGTCGCCGGCCTTGCCATCGAGCGCGGCTGCGGCCTCATCGTCCTGCTCAACAAGTGGGACCTCGTCTCGACTGACGAGCAGCGCGAGGACGTCATGCAGTCCGTCGCGCGCAGGCTCACCTTCGCCCCCTGGGCCCCGGTCGTGCGCGTCTCGGCGCTCACGGGCCGCTCGCTCGACAAGGTGTGGCCGTTCGTCGACAAGGTCGCCGCCGCCCACAACGGCAAGATCCCCACGGGTCTTCTTAACGACATGCTCGCCAAGATGCGCGAGAGCGGGCACACGGTCGTGAAGGGCCCCAAGCGCCTTCGCATCACCTACGCCAACCAGACGGGCAACCGCCCGCCCGCCATCACGTTCTTCTGCAACTTCCCGGAGCTCGTGGACGACAACTTCCGCCGCTTCCTCGAGAACCGCCTGCGCGCCACCTTCGAGCTCACGGGCACACCGGTGAGGCTCAGGTTCCGCAAGAAGCAGCAGTCCGCCTAGGGGAGGCCAACGCCGTGCTCTTCAACCACTCGATCAACTGGGTTCCGTTCGCGCTGTACCTTGTCGCGACGTTCTTCGTCTGCGGCATCCCCTTCGGCAAGATCATCGCGCGGGCCAAGGGCGTCGACATCCAGAGGGTTGGCTCGGGAAACATCGGTACTACCAACGTCGCGCGCGAGATCGGCAAGGGGGCGGCCGCGCTTACCCTGTTGTTCGATGCCGGCAAGGGTGCGCTCGCGACCGGGCTTGCGAGCGCCCTCTTTCAGCACGGCGGCTTCGCGCTCACCGGCGCCACGGGCGTCTCGGTTGCCCCCACGGAAAGCGGCGCCTGGCTCGTGGGGCTCGTCATGATCGCGGCGGTGTGGGGGCACATCTTCTCACCCTTCCTGCGCTTCCACGGCGGCAAGGGCATTGCCGTGGGCGTGGGGTCGCTTTTGGGCTTCCTCTGGGCGTGCGGGCTCATCGAGCTCGGCATCTTCATCGTGCTTGTGCTGATCACCAAGCGCGTATCCATCGGCTCGGTCACGGTCGCGGCATTACTGCCGCTGACCTGCGGCGTTCTCTACGGCTGGAACCTGCCGCTCATGGCCACCACGGCCGTGGCGGGCTGGACGGTCGTCTGGGCGCATCGCTCCAACATCAGGAAGCTCATGGCTGGGCAGGAGTCGCCCTTCTCCTTCCACAAGAAGGGTGAGGGCACCGACCCCCTGGCCCCCACGGGGCATGATGATGGAGGGGCCCGATGAGCCGCGTCGCCGTCGTCGGCGCGGGCTCGTGGGGCACGGCCTTCACGGGGCTCGTCGCGGTCAACGCCAGCGAGGTCACGCTCTGGTGCCATTCGCAGGAAGTGGCCGATGGCGTCAACGAGCGGCGCCGCAACCCCCGCTACCTCACGTCCTATGACATGGCCCCTAACGTGCGGGCCACGGCCTCGCTTGCCGAGGCGGTTCTGGGGGCCGAGGCGGTCGTGCTGGCCCTGCCGTCCACGCACCTCAGGCGCACCTGCGAGCAGCTTGCCCCCTCGCTTCCGGCCAACGTACCTCTGCTCACCCTCACCAAGGGCATCGAGCCGCACACGGGCCTCCTCATGACGGAGGTCGCGGCCGACGCGCTTGGCGGGCACGCCGCCATCGCCGCGCTCTCGGGCCCCAACCACGCCGAGGAAGTCTGTCAGGGGTCGTTTGCCGCCGCCGTCGTGGCCTCCGAGGACGCGGGCCTCTCCGAGTTCTGGCGCTCGCTCGTCTCGACGCCCGCGTTCCGTGTTTACACCTCGGGCGACGCGCGTGGGGTCGAGGTGTGCGGTGCGGTCAAGAACGTCATCGCCATCGCCTGCGGCATCTGCGCCGGATCCGGTCTTGGCGACAACACACAGGCCCTCATCATGACGCGCGGGCTTGCCGAGATCGGCCGCGTCGTCTCGGCGCTCGGCGGGCTTCCCATGACGTGCATGGGCCTCGCCGGCATGGGAGACCTCGTGGCAACCTGCACGAGCGAGCACTCCCGCAACCGCCGCTTCGGCGAGGCCTTCGCCCGGGGCGTCTCGCTCGAGCAGTTCGAGCGAGACAGCCACATGGTCGTCGAGGGTGCCCGGGCGGTCGTGTCGGTACGCGAGCTCGCACGGCCGCGCGGCGTCGACGTCCCGCTCTGCGACGCGGTCTGGAGCGTCATCTACGGGGGAGCCTCCATAGCGTCGGTCTCGGCCACGCTCACGGGCCGTGCCCCCACCAGCGAGTTCTACGGCATGCGGACGAACTAGAATACGCCCGCGCCGTCTCATGCGGAAATGCCTCGGGAAGGAGCACCATGCTTGACGACGTGCTGATCGCCCCGTCGATACTCTCGGCGGACATCCTCAACCTCGGTCGCGACCTCGACGCCATCGCCAGCGCCGACTACGTCCATGTCGACGTGATGGACGGGCAGTTCGTGCCCAACCTCACCTTTGGCCCCAACGTCGTGAAGGCCGTCAAGGCGCACACGTCCGTTCCTGCCGACGTCCACCTCATGATCGCCAACCCCGACCAGGCTGCCGAGGAGTACGCCCTCGCCGGGGCCGACATGGTTTCCTTCCACGTCGAGGCTTCGGTGCACGCGAGCCGAACCGCGGCGCGTCTCCACGAGCTCGGCTGCAAGGCGGGCATGGTCATCAACCCCGCGACGCCCGTCTCCGCGCTCGACTCGATCATTGCCGACCTCGACCTCGTGCTGCTCATGTCGGTGAACCCCGGCTTCGGCGGGCAGAAGTTCATCCCCGACACGCTCCGCAAGATCCGTCAGGTGCGCGCCCTCTGTGAGGAGCGCGGCGTGTGCCCCCTCATCGAGGTCGACGGGGGCGTGGGGGAGACCAACGCCGGCGAGGTCGTGGCGGCCGGCGCCAATCTGCTCGTCTGCGGGAGCGCCGTCTACAACAAACCGGACCGCACGGCCGCCATCACCGCGATTCGCGAGGCGGGCCGGGCCGGTCTTACCAGGAGGGCCTAACGTCCATGTCCGAAAAGCACTACGTCTACCTTGACTTCGCCGCAAGCGCCCCGCTACGTCCCGAGGCGCGCGATGCCTGGCTTGCCTACCACGACGAGCCCTACGGCATGGCCAACCCCAATTCGCTCCACACCCTCGGCCGCGAGGCGTCTGCGCGGCTCGAGGCGGCACGGCGCGACCTCGCCCGCGCCATCTGCTGCGGCTTCAGGCCGAGCGAGATCGTCCTCACCTCGGGCGGCACGGAGTCGAACAACCTCGCGATCCTTGCCCTTGCCGAGGGCCAGCGCCGCCGGAGTCGCAACACGCGCACGCGCGTCGTCCTTTCGGCCATCGAGCACGACTCGGTGCTCGACGTTGCGAGTCTGTTGCGCGGACGCGGCTTCGAGGTGGAGCTCGCCCGTCCCGGCCGCGACGGCGTCGTGAGCGCAGACGAGGTACGGCGCGCGATGGGCGAGTCCTGCGCGCTCGTGAGCGTCATGGCGGCCAACAACGAGACGGGCGTCGTGCAGCCAACGACGCAGATCGTGGCCGCAGCTCACGAGGGCGGGGCGCTCGCGCACGTCGACGCCGTCCAGGCGTTTGGCCGCGTGCCGCTCGACGCGCGGGATGCCGACGCGGTGTCGGTCGCCGCGCACAAGATCGGCGGCCCGCTCGGCATGGGCGCCCTCGCGGTGCGGACGCGCTGCCCGTTCGAGGCCCAGGGCCTCGGTGGCGGGCAGGAGGGCGGTAGGCGCCCGGGCACGCAGGACGTGGCAGGGGCGGTTGCCTTTGCCGCTGCGGCCACGCTCGTGGTTCGGGACTTACCGAGCGTCCGGCAGGCGGTGGCCGCGATGGCCAACCGCGCCTACGAGCGGCTCTGTGCCCCCGGCACCGGCATCGTGCCCACCACCGTCGCGCATGTTGACGACACGCGCCTTCCGGGCATGCTCAGCCTCATGGTGCCGGGCATGGACTCCGAGTCCCTCGTCCTCAAGCTCGACGACCTCGGCTTTGAGGTCTCCGCGGGCTCGGCCTGCTCGTCGGGCTCGCTCGACCCGAGCCACGTGCTCTCGGCCATGGGCATCGCGCGTGACGAGGCCCTTGGCGCCCTGCGCGTGAGCTTCGACGAACGTGTGAAGCCCGAGGAGCTCGACGCCTTCTGCGACGCGCTGCTTTCCGTCGTTCAGGCTCGAGCTTAGGTTGAGGTTGAGGGTATCTTGAGGGTTCTCGACATCGTTAACGTAGTCGCGTCCGCGTTCCCTCCGGAGCTCGCGGAGTCATGGGACAGGCCGGGTCTGTCCGTGGGGGACCCGGGCGCGCAGGTCACGGGTGTTGCCTGTGCGCTCGACGTGACGCCCACGGCCATCCGCGCCGCCCGTGACGCAGGGTGCAACGTGCTCGTGACGCATCATCCGGCCTTTCTCGACCCGCCCTTTCCCGTGACGCCAGAGGTGCGTACGTCCTCGCTCGCGGGCGCGTGCGTCTGGGAGGCAGTCCGCCTCGGTGTGGCCCTCGTCGCCGCACACACCAACCTCGACCGCTCGGAGGCCGCGCTTGACCTCGCGTCCGAGCTACTCGGCCTCGAGCGGGCAGGGAGGCTCCAGGAGCCCGAAGGCTACGGGGCGCTGCTCGAGACGGATGGTCTGACCCTCGGCCAGCTCGCGAGCCGCGCCGGCGCGGCCTTCGGCTGCGCGCCAACGGTCTGGGGCGACCCCGCGCGAGCTCTTGAGACGGCGGTGTTTTGCTCGGGCTCGCTCGGCCCCTTCGGACAGGACGCAGCCCGTCGCGGCGTGGGCTGCGTCATCACCGGGGAGGTCGGCTACCACCGGCTCTCGGAGCTCGCCTGCGCAGGCGTGGACGCTATACTACTTGGGCACGATGCCTCGGAGCGGCCGTATGCCGGCCTGCTTGCGCGGACTCTCCGCGACGCGGCTCCTGACACGGGCATACAGGTCTTGGACGAGCCATTGCGCTGGCGTGCGTGGCCACAGGGAGAGTGATTCTATTGTCAGAGGCAACCGCACTGCTCAGGCTTCAGGAGATTGACCTCACGCTGCTCAGGCAGAAGAAGGTCGCCGACGAGCTTCCCCAGCGTGCCAAGATCGTCGCCGCGCGGGCTGCCGCCAAGAAGGTCTCCTCCGAGCTCTCCAACATCTCCTTCGAGCGCAAGGACCTCGAGATCGACATCAACGACCTCGGCGAGCGCAAGGCGATGCTCGAGGGCAAGGTCCAGGAGGTTCACGAGCAGGCTCCGGGTTCTGCCGACTACCGCTCGGTGCAGGACATCGAGCTCTCCCTCTCATCGCTCGCCAAGAAGCTCGAGAAGGTCGACTACGACACCGAGCAGGCGCTCGAGCGCCTCGAGAAGGTGGAGGCCGCAGAGAAGAACGCCAAGGCCCTGCTCGCGCGCATCAACGCCGAGGAAGCCGCGCTCACCGAGGCGTACAAGGCCGCCATCGCCGACATCGAGGCCCTCGTCAAGAAGCTCGCCTCCGAGCGCGCCCAGATCGTCTCGTCCCTGCCCAAGGCCGAGGTCGAGGCCTACGAGAAGGCCCGCAAGCGCTTCGGGGGCCTCGCCGTCGAGACGCTCGTCGGCAACCGCCCCTCCGCCTGCCGCGTCGCCCTTCAGCCGAGCAGCTTCTCCGACATCCGCAGGAGCGGGTCCGACGTCACGACCTGCCCCTACTGCCACCGCATCCTCATCGTGTCCAAGGAGGACTAGCCATGGAGTCCGAAGCCAACTCCGACGCACGAACGACGCACGCCCCGCGCGTCGCACTCTTCGTCACCGGCGGCATCGCCGCCTACAAGGCCTGCGAGGTTCTGCGCGGTCTGCAGAAGGCCGGCTGCGAGGTGCGCGTCGCCATGACCGAGGCCGCCACGAAGTTCGTGGGGCCAGTCACGTTCGAGGCGCTCTCCGGCCACCGCGTCGTCACCACACTCTTCGACGACCCCGAGACGCCCATTCCGCACATCGAGCTCGCCGAGTGGGCCGAGCTTGCGCTCGTGTGCCCCGCCACGGCCAACGTCATCGCCAAGATGGCCAACGGCATCGCCGACGACGCCGTAAGCTCGACGCTACTCGCCTTCGCTGGCAGGCTCGTCGTGGCTCCGGCCATGAACGTCCGCATGTGGCAGAGCCTCGCCACCCAGACCAACGTCGACACGCTCTCATCGCGCGGCGCACTTATCGCCGGCCCCGCCACGGGACGGCTCGCCTGCGGTGAGAAAGGGCCGGGCAAGCTCGCCGAGGTATCGCAGATCGTGGCGACCACGCTCTTCTGCCTCCATGCCGACGGCGACCTTGCCGGGCGCCACGTCGTCGTGACTGCCGGCCCCACCCACGAGGCCATTGACCCCGTTCGCTACCTCTCCAACGCGTCCTCCGGCAAGATGGGCTACGCCATCGCCTCAGCCGCCGCAGCTCACGGCGCGCACGTCACGCTCGTCTCGGGCCCCGTCTCGCTGCCGGTCCCGCCCGGCGTGGGCATCGTGCGCGTCACCACGGCCAAGGAGATGCTCGAGGCCACAGAGGACGCGTTCTCCATGGCCGACGTCGCCATTCTCGCTGCCGCGGTGTCTGACTACCGCCCCGAGCAGGAGAGCGACCACAAGCTCAAGAAGGACAAGGAGCCCCTCGACCAGATCGACCTCGTCGAGAACGAGGACATCCTCGCCAAGATCTCGAAGAACCGCGGCAGCCGCGTGGTCGTGGGCTTCGCCGCCGAGACCGACGACGTGGTGGAGCACGCGCGCAAAAAGCTCGCCTCCAAGGGCTGCGACATGATCGTCGCCAACGACGTGTCGCGTGCCGACTCCACCTTCGGCTCCGATACCGACTGCGTCACCCTCGTCACGCCGCACGACGTGCAGGGTCTCGACGTCATGCCGAAAGAGGGGGTCGCAGAGGTCATCATCAGGCGCGTCGCGGCCATGCTGCGCGCCGCGGGGCCCAGCAGCGACAGTGCGCCCGACCCCTCGCTCGACGAGACCGTCCTCATGCCGAGGGCCGATCGCTCGTGACCTTCTCGATAGGCTGCCACCTCTCTACCTCGGGCGGGTTCGCGGCGATGGGGGAGCGTGCGCTCTCGATAGGGGCCACCACGTTCGCCTACTTCACGCGAAACCCTCGGGGTGGCAACGCAAAGGAGCCAGATCCCGCAGACGTCGCCAAGCTGCGCGAGACCATGTCCGCTCACGGCTTCGGCCCGCTCGTGGCCCACGCGCCCTACACGCTCAACCTCTGCTCCGCCAAGCCCGACGTGCGTGCGTTCGCCCGTCGGGCCATGGTCGAGGACCTGCGGCGCATGGAGCTCCTTCCGGGATGCTTCTACAACTTCCATCCCGGCAGCCACACGGGCCAGGGAGCGACTGTCGGCATCGAGCAGATCGCCGAGGGACTCAATGAGGTGCTCGAACAGAGCGAAGGATCAACGGTCGTTCTGCTCGAGACCATGGCGGGCAAGGGCACCGAGGTGGGACGCAGCTTCGAGGAGCTCGCCAAGACCATCTCGCTCGTGGGCCCGTCCGAGCGCCTTGGGGTGTGTCTCGACACCTGTCACGTGAGCGACGCCGGCTACGACGTCGCCGCCGACCTTGACGGGGTGCTTGCCGAGTTCGACCGCGTGATCGGCCTGGAGCGGCTACGGGCGCTCCACCTCAACGACTCGAAGAATCCCGTGGGTGCCCACAAGGACCGGCACGAGCGCCTGGGCCTCGGGCACCTCGGCCTCGCCTGCTTCGCCCGCATCGTCCGGGACGAGCGGCTGCGCGAGCTGCCCATGATTCTGGAAACGCCCAACGAGCTGCCGGGATATGCCGCCGAGATCTCGGCCCTGCGTGCCCTTGCCGACGGGGCGGACGTCGACGAAACCATGAACGAGCTCCGTCGCCTGCGTGACGGGGCGGCTGAGGAGTGACATGGGGATTCTGATCGGCTGCGAGCACCTCTCGCAGGAATGGCCGGGAAAGCGCGTGCTCTCGGACGTCACCATCGGCGTCAACGAAGGCGACCGCATCGGCATCGTGGGCAAGAACGGCGACGGGAAGTCGACGCTGCTGTCGCTCATCGACCACGCGCTCGAGCCCGACGACGGCACCGTCACCTGGCGGCGCGGCATTACCGTGGGCGTCCTCGGCCAGTCCGACAAGCTCGACCCCGAGCAGACCGTGGGCCACGAGGTCGTGGGCGACATGCCCGAGTACGAGTGGGCCTCCAACCCCGAGACGCGCCGCATCATCGCCGAGCTCATCGGCGACGT
>UWSJ01000038.1 GCA_900549525.1 uncultured Coriobacteriaceae bacterium
CCTCGGCGGCGTCGAGGATGGCGGTGGCCCACTCGAGGTTGTTGGTGTTGAAGGCGCCGATGCCGTAGTGGCCCTTCTCGGCGTGCTGGAGCATGGTGGCTGCGTTGACGAGCATGTGATACCTCCGTAGCTAGAAACGCACTTAACGAACCACGAGACAGTATACCGACGACGGCGCGCAAGTAGTCGCACAGGGCTTACCTTTACCGAATTTTTGCTGCTAGATGGCACAGTTGTTCTTTATGACGTGGTCATTTTAGTGTATGGGGCGAATCGTATGCCGCCGACGGCCCGCAGCCCTATCCCACCGTCGCCAGCACGGCAAGCACGAAGAGGAAGACAGCCTCAACGGCCACGACGCCCACGGCCGAGATGAGGAAGGCGTCGGCGAGGGTGAGCAGCCGATCCGCCGCGCGGTCGGGGTTGGAGCGCGCCCGCACACCGGAGACGAGCGCGACCACAGCCGACGCAACGAGCAGCAGCGCACAGGCGAGGACGAGCGACAGCGCCACGAGCCGTTCCCACACAACCACGGCAACACCAACCGAAGAGGGCAGGGCAATGGCAGCCGCGACGCCCACGCCAACCGCGGCGACAACGCGCCCGGAAACCTCGTCACCCATGCGTCTCCCTTCAACGACCACGTGTCACAAGGCATACTAGCGAACAGGACGAGGGAGGAAGCACATGAACGTCAACGAGGTAATCGGACGCTACGACACGGATGCCGAGGTCCGGCTCTTCCTCGTGTTCGAGGGCACGGTGCAGGGCGTGGGCTTTCGCAGGACCACACAGGAGCTCGCCAACAAGTCGGGCGTCACGGGTTGGGTCGAGAACATGCCCGACGGCACGGTCGAGGCCGAGCTGCAGGGTACGGGGCGCGCCATCACGAGCGTGCTGCGCGGCATCCGCGACCAGTTTGAGGACGCGCGACGGCGCTACCCTATGCTCCGACGGTTGCGCTTCTCCGTAGCGAGATGCGAGAAGCGGGCACCCCGAAACCTTCCCCAGGGCACCCGCTTCGAGGTGAGAGGTTAGAAAGGCTCTCTACCAGCAGCGTTGCGCTTATATGAGCGAGAAGCGCGCACCCCGATGCCAAACGCCGCCAAAACGCGCGAACCCCCTACGCCCTCACCACAATGCGACAGCCCGTCGGCGTATTGGCCGCCTCGCGCACGACGCAGGCCTCGGGATGCGCGCCGGCCGTCCCCACAACGGCGGCCGCCACGCGGTTGGCGCACGCCACGGCATCCTCCACGGTGTCGCCGCGGTGCAGGCAGGCCATGAGGGCACCAATGTGCGCGTCACCGGCGCCGATGGTGTCCACGCGGTGCGCGAGCGGCGCCTCCGGGACGGTGCCCTGCTCGGGGCCCGTCTTGTAGTAGCAGCCCTTGCGGCCCACCGTCACGAACACCGTGTTGCCGGTGCGCGCATGGAGCGCCGCGGCCGCCTCCCGCACGGTAGCGGGCTTGGTTCCGGTGACGCGCTCGGCCGAGGCGATGGACTCGGTGTCGTTGAGGTGCAGGATGGGGTGGAGGTCGTAGATGCGCGAGAGGCGGTCGGCCGGCACCTTGTCCGGGCGCGGGCCCGGCGTGAAGAAGATGGCCTTGCCGGCACAGCGACGCTCCAGGAAGTCGACCACATAGGTGCCCGTTGGCTCCTCGATCTCGAGGCCGCACACGTAGATGGAGTCGACCTCGTCCATGTTGATGCGGTCGAACCAGCCCTTGTCGTAGAGGTACTCCTGGCCATGGTGGGCGATGAAGCTGCGCTCTCCCCCGCCCTCGACGAAGCAGTAGCAGCAGCCGTTCTCGCCACGAGCGTCGGCGATGGGCGAAGCGATTCCCTCGGCTCCCAGGGCGTTGCGGACGAAGTCACCGTAGGCACCCTTACCGATGGGGCTGAAGAGGATGGACGGCTCGCCGAGCGCATGTATGACCCAGTAGGCGTTGAAGGCACAGCCGCCCAGCGTCATCTTCTGGCTCTTGACGAGGACGTCCTCCTCCGTGGAGGGAAGGTGGTCGACGTTGATGACGACGTCAACGCAGGTGACGCCAATGACCAGAATCTTGCCCACGGCAGGCCTTTCTTCTTTGGGGTCGAGACGCGCCTGACGCACGCCTTACATCGTCCTGACAGCTCCCAAATGGTACCACCGCCGCCGCACGTGTCCGTGCATGTGCTGCCAACAGCGCGGCGGCGTCACCCAGACTCCGCGAACGCCGCGGGTGCCACCGCCTGCGCATAGAAGTCGAACGATACCCGTTCGAAGTGGCTTGCGAACATGGGCACCGCCATGGCGAGGCCAGCCGCCAGCACAAGAGCGGTTCCGGCAAGGCGCACACGACGATGCGAGACGCCGCACCGCCCGCGGAAGGTGACGCCTCGGCGTCTCGAGATATGACGACAGGGGCGCCCGCTGTTCGCACGCGTCGGACGCCCCCGTTCGAAGTGACTGCTCAGCAGCTACCTGCGAAAGAGACCTACTTCTTCAAGCCGCTCTCCTCGGGCGAAAGCGGCTTCTTGAGGAAGCTCAGGATGAGCGCGCCCACGATGGAGCCCACGAGGCAGGCGACGAGCCACATGCCACCGTTGCCGATGACGGCCGTGACCCAGGCGCCGCCGTGCGGAGCGGGGCTGGTGCAGCCAAAGGCGGCCGAGAGGGCGCCGGCGACAGCGGAGCCGACAATGCAGCTGGGAAGCACGCGGCCGGGGTCGGCGGCGGCAAACGGGATGGCGCCCTCGGAGATGAACGAGAGGCCCATGATGTAGTTCACGATGCCGGCGTTGCGGTCGGTCTTGGTCCAGCGGTTCTTGAAGAACGTGGTGGAGAGGGCAATCGCGATGGGCGGGACCATGCCGCCGACCATGACGGAGGCCATGATGACCTGGCCCGTGGTGCCAAGGCCTGAGCTGGGGTCGAGCGCGGCGGTGCCAAAGACGTAAGCGGCCTTGTTGAAGGGGCCGCCCATGTCGATGGACATCATGCCGCCGAGCACGAGGCCAAGCACGACGATGTTGCCCGTGCCGAGACCCTTGAGGAATCCGTTAAGGCCGGTGTTGATGAGCGCGAAGACCGGGTTGAGGCCGAGCATGACGACGCCGATGGCGAGAATGCCGAGCACCGGGTAGAGCAGCGTGGGCTTGATACCCTCGAGCGCCTGGGGCAGCTTGTCGCAGGCGCGCTCGATGCCAAGCATGATGTAGCCAGCCGCGAAGCCCGCAAACAGCGCGGCGATGAAGCCGCCGGACACCAGCGTGGCCTGCGCGGCATCGCCGGCGAGGTCAGGGGCGAAGCCGATGTAGGCGAAGCTGTAGCCCGCCTTGGCGATAAGGCCGCCCACGAAGCCGGCGGCCAGGCCGGGACGGTCGGCGATGGAGGAGGCGATGTAGGCCGCGAGGATCGGCAGCATGAGGCCAAACGCCTCGCCGCCGATGGTCTTGAAGAACGCCGCCGCCGGGATGGACGAGCCGTAGGCGGAAGTGCCAAGTCCCGGCTGGTCAACGAGGAACGCGATGGCGGTGAGGATGCCGCCGCCGATCACGAACGGCAGCATGTGGGAGACGCCGTTCATGAGGTCCTTGTAGATCTTGCGACCAGCGGACTCCTGCTCGCCCGCAGCCTCGGTGGCAGCAGCGGCGCCACCGGCGTTGTGGCGCACGGGAGCCTTGCCCTCGAGGATGATGTTGATGAGCTCCTCGGGCTCGTTGATGCCGCGCGAGACGGCGCAGCTGTAGAGGGGCTTGCCGTCAAAGCGGCTGAGCTCGACGTTCTTGTCGGCGGCGATGATGACGCCCTTGGCGCTCGCGATGTCGGCGGCCGTGAGCACGTTCTTGGCGCCGCCCGAGCCCTGCGTCTCGACCTTAATGCGAACACCCATCTTCTTGGCGGCCTGGTCAAGACCCTCGGCGGCCATGTAGGTGTGGGCGATGCCCGTGGGGCAGGCGGTAATGGCCACGACGTCGTAGCCCTCCGCCTTGGAAGCCGCCCCCTCGACCGTCGCCTCGTCCTGCTCGGCGACCTTCTCGGCCTCGGCGGCACGGGCCTCCTCGGCGGCAATCTTGGCGCTCTCGGCCGCGTCGATGACCGAGCGGAACTCCTCGGGCGTCTTGGCGGTGCGCAGGTCGGCGCGAAAGCCCTCGTCCATGAGGAGCATGGAGAGGCGCGCGAGCACCTCGAGGTGGACGTCGGCCTTGGTGTCGGGTGCGGCAATGAGGAACATGAGCGTCGTGGGCTGGCCGTCGGGCGCGTCGTAGTCGACGCCCTCGGGCAGCGTCATGGCGGCGAGGCCCGGAGCGCTGATCGCGGCCGTCTTGGCGTGCGGGATGGCAATGCCCTCGCCAAGCGCCGTGGTGCCCACGGCCTCGCGGGCGCGGACGGCTGCCTTGTAGCCCTCGACGTCGGCGACGTTTCCCTCCTTGCACATGAGCTCGACGAGCTTGTCGATGGCATCGCTCTTGCTGGAGGCGGCACCTCCAATCTTGATGGCCTCAGGCTTGAGCAGATCGTTGACTCTCATGCTTCACCTTTCTCTCACGGGCGCGAGCCCATGCTTGAAAACTGTCCGACGGAACGTGGCGGGCGGGGTGGCTGATTGGTGCCTGTCCCCAAGCGACATGGCGGATTGGCGTCTGTCCCCAAGCGACAGTTACGCCATGAGGGTCTCGACCTCGTCACGGTAGGCGAGGTGGTCGGAGAAGGCACTGGCGCTGCCTGCGGCGAGGCCCATGTGGAAGGCCGTCTCGTAGGAGCCCGTCTCCATAAGGCCCGCGAGGAAGCCGGCCACCGAGGAGTCGCCGGCGCCCACGGAGTTGACCACCGTGCCCTTGGCGGCAGGGCTCTGGAAGACCGAGCCGTCGTCGCCCACGAACACGCCGCCCTCGCCCGCCATGGAGACGAGCACGTTGGCCGCGCCCTTCTCCTGCAGCTTCTTGGCGTAGGGGATGACCTCGTCGCGCGACTTGAGCGTGACGCCAAAGATGTCGCCCAGCTCAATGTTGTTGGGCTTCACGAGGAACGGGTGCAGCGGCAGCACGCGCGTGAGCAGGTCACGCTCGGCGTCGACGACGACGCGCACGCCGCGACCGTAGAGGCGCTCCATGATGCGCTCGTACATGTCGCCGGGCAGCGTGTTGGGAACCGAGCCGGAGATGACGAGCGTGTCGGCGTCGCCCAGGCCGTCGAGCTTGGCGTAGAGCTCCTCGATGTTGGCCTCGGTGATCTTGGGGCCCTGACCGTTGAGCTCGGTCTCCTCGTTCGACTTGATCTTGGCGTTGATGCGGCTCATGCCCTCGTCCACGTGGATGAAGTCGGCGTCAACGCCCTCCTCGCGCACGAGACGGGCGATCTCGTCACCCGTGAAGCCTGCAAGGAATCCCAGCGCGCGGCTCTTGTGGCCAAGGTGACCGAGCACGATGGAGACGTTGATGCCCTTGCCGCCCGGCAGCACCTGTTCGTAGGTGGTGCGGTTGATGACGCCGAGGCGCATGTCGTCGACGCGGACGACGTAGTCGATGGACGGGTTGAACGTGACGGTGCAGATCATGCTGAAACCTCCACAACGTTGGGGAACGCGGCATATCCGGAAGCGACGGGGGCGCAGGTGACGAGCGTCGCGTCCGAGAAGGGCGCGAACATCACCGGAGATACGGCCCCGAGCTTGCTGGGGTCGGCGAGGACGAAGCGCTCGGTCGTGCGTTCCATGGAGACGCGCTTGACCATGGCCTCGCTGGGGTCGGGCGTGGTGAAGCCCTGGTCGGGGGTGACGCCGTTGGTACCCCAGAAGCCCTTGGTGAAGTTGTAGCCGGAGAGCGCGTCGATGGCACCCGGGCCCACGATGGCCTCGGTCGCCCCCTTGACGTTGCCGCCGATGACGATGGTGCGAACGTCGAGCGCGGCGAGGGCGAGCGCGTGCGACACGGAGTTGGTGACGAAGGTGGCACGGCGGGCAGCCTCGTCAAGCAGGGCAATCATGGCCTGCGTGGTGGTGCCCGCGTCGAGGTAGACGAAGTCATCCGGGGTGATGGAGGAGGCAGCCCAGGCAGCGAGCTCGTGCTTCTCGGCGGCGTGGAGGTCGCGCTTCTCGGCCATGGTGGGCTCGTGCGTGGCAAGCGGGGTGGACGGCGTTGCGTCGGCGGCGGACTCCACGCTGGTGGCGCCGCCGTGCACCTTCACGAGCCTGCCCGCGGCATCGAGGCGCTCGAGGTCACGGCGGATGGTGGACTCGGACGTGTCGAAGGCGCGCGCGAGGTCGGACACCGACACGGCCGTGCTCTCCCCCACCATCTCCACCATACGCTGACGACGTTCTTCTGCGAGCATGCGGCCCCCCTACGTACACGATGAGTGCTTGCTAATGCGTACTATTGCACGTTTTTGCGCGATTGAGCCCATGAATGCGCACGCTATCGCTATATCCGGCGAACGGCACTGTCATAGCAACACTATCGAGCACATGTGCGCACGGTGTTACGCGTCACTCTCGCCCAGCGCGCGCTCGCGGCCACGACCCAGCTCCTCGTCCCAGGCACGCAGAGTCTCCCAGATCTCATGCGCCACCTCGGCAGGCACGCCCGGCACGGCGGCAATCTCGCCCTCGGACGCCTCGCGCAGCCGCTTCATGCTGCCAAACGCGCGGCGCAGCGCCCGCTTGCGCTTCTCGCCCACGCCGGGAATCTCGTCCAGGATGGACACGGTCATGGCCTTGTCGCGGAGCTCCCGGTGGAAGGTAATCGCGAAGCGGTGCGCCTCGTCACGCACGCGCTTCACGAGGTAGAGCGAGGCCGAGCCGCTCGGCAGCACCACGGGCATGTCGTCCCACGGCACGAAGAGCTCCTCGTCGGACTTGGCAAGGCCCGCCATCGGGATGTCGACCCCCAGCGCTCCCAGCTGCTCGATGGCTGCCGTAAGCTGGGGCTTGCCACCATCGAGGATGAGCAGGTCGGGACGTTTGCCAAAGCGCTCGTCGGCCATGCGCTCGGGCCCGTAGCGGCGGGCCAGCACCTCGCTCATGGACACGAAGTCGTTGGCCTCGTCCAGCTCGGCGCGGATCTTGAAGCGCCGGTACTGGCTCTTGTCGGGCTTGCCGCCGGTGAAGACCACCATCGAGGCCACCGTGTGCTTGCCGTGGATGGTCGAGATGTCGAAGCACTCGATGCGCATGGGCGGCTCGTCGAGGGCCAGCGCACTCTCGAGCTGCAGGAGCGCCTCGTTGGTGCGCTTGTCCTCGTAGCCGGTGCGCAGCTCGTAGCGCGCGAGGTAGTGGTGCGCGTTGTTGACGGCCATCTGCGCGAGCTGCGCCTTCTGCCCGCGCTTGGGGACGTGCAGCGTCACGCGCCGACCGCGCCGAGCCGTGAGCCAGCCCTCGAGCGTCTCGGCATCGGCGAGCTCCACGGGTACGCAGACCTCGAGCGGGATGTCGCTCGTCTGGTCGTAGTAGCGCTTGACGAATCCGGAAACGAGCTCCTCCTCGCCCACGTCGAGGCCCTTGTCGAGCACGAACTCGCAGGTACGGCTCACGCGGCCCTCGCGCACCACGAAGACGCACGCACCCGCGATGGTCTCCTCGCGCCAGAAGCCAATGAGATCCGCGTCCTGCCCGCCACCCAGCACGACTCGCTGCTTGTCGTCAAGCCCGTCGATGACGGCGAGGCGGCGCTTCACGCGCGCGGCCCGCTCGAAGTCCAGGTTGGCGGCGGCCTCGGCCATCTCGGCCTTGAGCTCCGACACGAACTCGCCTCGGTGCCCCGCCAGGAAGCGCTCCACCTGCGCCACGTGCGTCGCGTACTGCTCGGGCGTGATGCAGCCCGCGCACGCGCCGGGCCCGCGACCCACGTGGAAGTCGAAGCAGGGACGCCCACTCTCGGCCTGCGCCAGCGCCGCGACGCTGGCCTGCTCGGGATGGGACTGGAGCTGCCGGCGGACGCGCTTCCACTCGGCGCAGGTGGCGATGCACAGCGGCATCACCTTGCGCACCACGTCGATCGTAGCGCGGGCGGCGCGGGCGTCGGTATAGGGGCCGAAGTAGCGCGTGTCGGCGCGGTGCTTCTCGCGCGTGTACTTGATCGCGGGGAAGACGTCGCCCTTCGTGATGGCGATGTAGGGGTAGCTCTTGTCGTCCTTGAGGTCGACGTTGAAGGGCGGGCGGTACTGGTGGATGAGGTTGATCTCGAGCACAAGCGCCTCGTGCTCCGAGCCCACCACCACGTAGTCGAAGCTCTTCGTGGCCGCCATGAGGCGCGGCACCATGGGGCGTTCGTCGGTGAGCTGCACGTACTGTCGCATGCGGGCACGAAGGTTCTTGGCCTTGCCGACGTAGAGGACGTTGCCGTCGGCGTCCTTCCAAAGGTAGCAGCCTGGGTCGGTGGGCACGGACGCCACCTGCTCGGCGAGGGTGGGCGCGGCGGCGGAAACCGGGGCGACCCCGTTTCGGGCGGCGGGGGCTGGCGCGGCGCCAGACGACCCTGAGCCCGTCGCGTCCGCAGGGGCCATCGCCCCAAGCCCCGCGGCCCCTGCGGCCCCCCTCTCGCCGATCCTTCCGTCTACCACGGCCTCTCCCCTCGCGTCACGTACGTCGGAGCTAGATTCTAGCGTGGCGAATGGTCGCGACGATGTGAACCGGAGCCAGGGCTTGCAGCGGCCTCCGGCCCCGGAGTTCGTCCGACGAGGGCGGCAGGCTCCCCCTAGCGCGTCGTAAGCCCACGACCGTCGAAGTCGGCAAGCTCAACGTCGGCAGCGAGCGCCCGAGCGCACGCCTTGCCGGCCGAGTCGCCCATGTCGATGAGCGTCGGCTGGATGCGGACGCTTGCCTGGGCGAGGAAATTGACCGAGATGCAGCGACCCACGGTGAGCATGTTAGGCACGACGTCGTTCACGAGGCAGCGATAGGGGATTTCGTAGTACTCGCCTCGCTCGAACTTGTCCATGTGGACGAGTCCCTTCGTCGCGGAGTGTACGTCGATGTACCAGTCCCCCTTCGCCACGGCGTCGTCGAAACGGGAGCGGGCGAGGTAGTCGTCCTGCGTGAAGGTGTACTTGCCCTGGATGCGCCAGCTCTCGCGCACGCCGAGCATGGTTGCCTGGCGGATGAGGAACGCATGCTCGAAGCCCGGCATGCAGGCTCGTAGGAAGTTGACGTAGCGGCGGGCCTTGCGCCGCCCCTCCGCCAGGGCCTCCGAGCGCGCCATCGCGCTCGTGTTGCGCCTGAGCCCAGGGAGATGCGGGCAGTTGAAGGCCATGCAGCCGGGCTCCCCAGGCAGCGAGAAGCACTGGTAGTACACGAGGTCGTCCTCCTGCAGCAGCCCTCGCTCGACCCCCTCGCGAAACTTGGGCTCGAGCTTGAAGCCCTTCCCCGCCACCATGGCGCTCTCCCAGAAGAAGCCGGACTTGAGCGGCGAGAAATCATCGTGCAGCGACAGACAGTAGGCTCGGTACGCCTCGACGTCGATGCCGCCCATCTCAAAGCGCAGCGAGCTCATCTGGTTGTTGCCCTCATCGTCACCCGCGCTCGCGGGCACCCCCGCCATGCGCGAGAGCGAGGCGTCGCCGGTTGCGTCCACGAACTGCACGGCACGCACCGCGACAAGCCGCTCGACGCACGCGAGCACCACCGCGTCGAGCGCGCCGTCCCCATCCATCACGACGCCCGCGAGCGTCGCGTCGAACAGCGCCAACCCGCCCGCCTCGGCGAGCAGCTCGTCAAGCGTCTCGGCCATGGCCTCGGGTGTGAACCACACATAGCCCATGAGCCCCTCGTCGCCCCTGGTCTCAAGGCCCTTCTCCCTCAGGCGGGCCTCTATGGCGCGGAAGTTCTCCTCGTGCGTGGGCACCCACGAGGGCATCATCGGGGTCACGAGCGCGCGGACGGGCGTGCCGCCGAGCATCGACGCCTTCTCGACCAGGAGCGTCCTGTTGCCGCCGCGCGCGGCGCTGATGGCGGCAGACGCCCCGGCCGTGCCACCCCCAACGATCACCGTGTCATACGTTCCGAGCACCGGAACCCTCTGAGCCCCGAACACGACCTCGTCGGTCGCCTTGCGGCCGAGCCCCTCACCCATCACTGCCCCTCCCTTCCAGGGCGGCACCGGCTCGCGCCAGCTGCCGCCTCACGTCATCCATGGTTCGCCCGCCCTCGTGAACGAGCACGGCATAGTCCGTGAGCTCGGGGGCGACGCATATGCCGGCGTGCACACGTGCGAACGCGTGGGCTGCCGCCTCGCGCGCCGAGGCGACGCGGCGACGAGCCCATCCGAGCCCAAAGGGCCTACGAGCACGCACCGGCCCAAGGCGTTCGTCCGCCGTGATCCCCTCCCAGAACTCGAGCACGTGAAAGAACTCGTGCGCGAGATGAAGACGTTCTACCTCGTCCCGGCCAACGTGACAGCCGCATTCGACGAGGGCGCAGGTCTTCTCCGCGAGCTGCCCCCCGTAGAGGTCGATGCGGCAGCGGTCGCCCCCAAACGTGGTCTGGGCCATAAGCCGCCAGCCCGCCCTGAGTCCCGGAGGGTCGCAGTCGAGCCGCCTGACCTCGACGCCCTCACGGCGGAGCTCGGCCTCGAGGTCGGCCCCGGCGTACTTCTCCGCCCTCCCCTCACCGAGCTGGACTGCGGCGAGGGCGAGCCAGGCGGCGTCGGTGGCAGCGAGACGCCCGAAGAGCGGGCTGCGCATGAGGTCGAGCATGGCGAGCGCCCCAGAAGACGACTCCCGCGACAGCCGCTCGAGCTCGCACGCGCCCACGGCTAGTCCTTGGCCGCGACGGCGATGACGGGCTCGTCGCCGGCGACGAATTCAAGCTCCATCTCGGCCAGGCCCATGAGCTGCTCCTTGCTCACGACGCCCGAGAGGTCCGAGAGTCGCTGGCCAAAGAAGAGGTAGGTCTTGGGCAGCGTGGCGCCGGCGTCGGTGTACTGGGTCATGCCGTCAACGAATTCGGAGAACGTGGTGCCAAGCTGCCCTCTCGTGAAGGTTATGACCTTCGCGACGTTCTTCTGGAGGCGAATGACGCCCTCGTCGTCGGCAACCCGAATGAGGTGTCGCTTCGACTTGATGAGGCCGAACAGCGAGCGCTTCTCTGACGCCACGTCGAAGACGTGCCAGCGTCCCTCCGCCGCAACCTCGCTGACGGCGGAAGGGTCGACCTTGAGGACGTCGGCCACCGTCGCGAGAAGCTCCTCGGGCGACTTCTGGGCCGCAGCGCGGTCTTTCGTGCGCAGCTCCGTGGCTCCCGTCGCCGTCGCACGGAGGATGTTCTTCTGCGAGTCGATCTCCACGGCAATGTCGACGGTACGCGCGTCGGCACCCGCGCGCGTGATGACCTCCATCACGTCGTGGCGAATCTTGCGGATGTCCTCGTCAGTGGGGTTTGCCACGTTTCGCTCGATCTGCTCGCGCACAAGCGCCAACGCCACGCCGATGGTGGAGATGTAGGGGGCGTTTTTCGCGATGCGGTGCCTGATTCCCATGCGCTCGCCGAGCGCCGGGGCCACCACGGAGGCCGAGCCGCCCCCACCCACGAGGTAGATGAGGCTCGGGTCGAGGCCATAGTCGGCCACCAGGCCATCCACCACCTCCTTGACCTTGGCCATGGCGATGTCCATCGCCTGCTGGCAGAGCTCCTCCACCGTCGCACCCGTGTATGCGGCGAGGGCACCCCACGCCTTGCGCGCGGCCTCCACGTCGCCGCGCGCGTAGTCCCCCTCGGGAACGTAGCCCAGCACGTTGGCCGCACCCGCGAGCGTGAGCGCGTAGCTCTCGCCGTTCTCGCACGAGACCACCGCGTAGTCGGGTTGGTCGTCCTCGCGCGGGGCGATGAGCTCGAGCCTCGGGCTCACGATGAACTCGACCGGGGTGAAGACCTCGTAGGCCTTGTCGGCGATGTGCGCCGAGCGCGGGCCCACGTCGGCTATCTTGCCGTCTCGCACGACGACCATGGAGCCGCCGGCGATGCCCAGCGTACGGACGTCCAAGGACGTGAGGTAGAGCTTGTGGCCTCCCACCTGCGCGTTCTTGATCATCACCTTGCCGTCCTTGATGGCGGATATGTCGGTCGAGGTGCCGCCGGCCTCGAGGAAGATGCCGTCGGTGATCTTCTCGTACATGAGGGCGCCCGCCACGCCCGCGGCCAGGCCGGAGAGCATCGTGAGGATGGGACGCTTGCGGACCTCGTCGATGCTCATGACGCCGCCGTCGCAGCGCATGATCATGAGGGGCCTCGTGATGCCGCTGTCGTGCACGGCCGACTCGGTCATGTTGGCGGTCTCCATCATCTTGGGGATGAGCGCCGCATTGACCACAGCCGTGCGCGTGCGGGCCTGCAGGCCGTAGAGCTGCGAGATCTCGTGGCCGCCGGTAGCCACCATGCCGAGGCGTCCGGCAGCGTCGATGACGCGGAGCTCGTTGGCGGGGTCGTCGACCGAGTAGCTCTCCGACGCCACGACCACCTCGCAGCCCCGGTCACGAAGCAGGCGCACCACCGCCTCGATGGCCTTGTCGGAGAGCTTCGAGGAGTCGATGAACTCATGCTCCGTCTCGAGGAACTTGCCGGGGGCAAGCTCGATGCTGCCCACGGTGCTCTCCGCCTCTGCGCGGCCGGTGACGCCACCCTTGCCCATCCCGATGACGCCAACCTTGGCGACGTCGCCCTCGAGCAGGGCGTTCGTGGCCTGTGTGGTTCCGTGGGCGATAAAGATGACGTCCTCGGGCGCGATGCTGTTCTTATCGAGCACGTCGCGGATGGCCTGGACGATGCCGGCCGCCACGCCCTGCGCGGCATGATGCGTCGTGGCGACCTTCTCCTTTGCCACAATCTCGAACGTGTCGTTGTCGATCACGACGGCATCGGTGAAGGTGCCGCCAACGTCAATGCCGATGCGGTACTTTTTGCTGCTCATGGACTGCCTTTCTCATCACTGCGGAAGACTGCAGACACCGGACGGCCTCACCGGGCGTCACGCTCCCTTGCGGATGGGCTCGCACAGAACGGGGCAACGAGCCCATCCGTAAGGGGACGCCGCCAAGGCCCCAGGCGGCGTCTAAGCCTGTGCCAAGAGGACTAGAACAGCGCGAAGGCGGTGTAGGCGAGGATGCCGAGCGCCATGACCATCGTGTAGGCGAGCGTGGACTTGAGGACGTCATTCACGTCGACATTCGCGTAGTCGGCCACGATGACGTTCTGCGTGTTCGTGGGGTCGGCGACGCACTGCACGACGCTCGTGGAACGAAGCGCCATACCCACGGCGGGCGCGGAGAGCGTGCCCGCGGTCACGAAGATCTTCGCGATGCCCGATCCCAGGCCGTACATGTTGAGCGGGCCGCGATAGAGCGCGAGCGGCGAGAGGATCGTGAAGACGACGACATAGACGATGGGGTTCGTCGGCAGGATCGCGCTGAAGATGGGCTGCATGAGCGCGGAGGTCGCCTGGGCCGAGACGCCGTTCAGCAGGATGCCGATGCCCATCATGAGGCCCACGACGCCCGCGACGTCCTTGATGCCCTCGACAACGGACGCCGAGAGCACCTGCACGGCATCGCGCGGGCGCGTGATGAGCGCCGTCACGATGATGGTGGCGATGAGCGAGGTCTCGGCGTTCCACTTGAGGAAGAAGACGAGGACGATGGGGACGACAGGCATGCACATGGCCAGTGGATTGACGCTCTTGGCACCTGCGTCGCTGGCGGGCATGGCCCACGCAGCCCTCTTGGCACCCCTGGGCACCTTCACGAGGATGTAGGCCAACGTCACGACAACGCACACGATGCCCATGACGACCGAGGTCGACTTGATGACGTCCATGCTCATGCCGATGGTGTCGACGTAGAGCTGGTACTGCGACACGTTGAAGATGAGGCCGATGTTGAGGCCGAAGAGCAGCAGGCTCGCCGCAACCACCGGCTCAATGCCAGCGGAGAGAAACAGCGGGATGGCGATCTGGGCCACCATGATGACGGGGCCGGCCCCGCTCATGGCCGTGAAGATCAGGGCCGTCGCCGCCGTGAGCGCCACGGCGATGGCAAGCGGCTTGTCGCCGGCCATCTCGGCGGCCTTGCGGATGATGGCGTCAGAGATGCCCTCCTTCTGGATGACCTTGGCGAAGATGGCGCCGAAGATAGTGACCGTGATGGTGGTCGCGAGCTTGGCGGCACCGCCCGAGATGACGTAGGCGGTGATGGACTGGGCGTCCTTGTCGGCGGACATGAACGGCACGCCGGCAACGGCGGCGATGAGGATGCCCATACACGGAAGCGCCAGTATTGCCGGCAGCTTCTTGGTCATCATCAGGGCTACCCCGCCGAGGAACACCACGAGGATGAGGACGATCTGTAGGGTTGCCATGGTTTCTCCCTTCCCTCTTTCCGAATGCATGTGACACAGGCCCGCCATCTAGGATGCACACAACGAGGGCCGGTAAGCCGCTCGCCGACGCCTTTTTCCGGGAAGTTGCGCCATTGTTTCAACGGTGCCCGCGCATAGGGCAACAAAAGGCAGAGGGATGCGTTCCTGGGGTTAGCGTCTGTATCTCCTTGGAGACACCCAGGCGGCAAAGTGCGCGACGCTCAAAAACGCGTAAGCCAGAGCGATTGCGTACTTGTCGACTTGCATTTACTATCCCTGTAGAGATAGTAAATAGATTCTGCATAGTATTACTTTTATTTTGGATATTTCGTTAGCTGTCCAGTGAATTGCCATTTCGGTGAGAGGCGAATCGATTCCTTCCGTTCATAACTCGTCCATCGTTTCTACACATTTATAGAGGCAGAAAGAGGGCCGGGGAAGACCTGACCCCAAGGAGGAGGCATCGTGCTGCGCACCCACCCATATGACGAGCTGTACCTCGAGCAGGCAATGAACACGATGGGCAAGGCCGTCGACTTCTCCGAGTCCTGTCTTCCGGGAGGCACGAGACGCTTCCTCGAGGCCTTCTACGACTCGGAGGTCGCCGCATCGTTCTCGCCTCCCTCTCCCGCCCCAGACGTGGGCGTCTCGGGAATCGAGCTCGTGCTGAGGGTGTGCGGCGGGGCGGAGCCGGAAGGGCTCGGTGCGCTTCTCCAGAGCGCAAGCTCGCTTCCGCAGGCAGGCTCCCACGAGAAGCGGTGGCTCGGGAAGGCCATCGCCCGCTACCAGTGGGAGAGCGGCGTCTCGTTTCGCGAGATGGGCACGTTCCTCACGCTCGAGGACCTTGAGGCCGAGCGTCACACCCTGGTCTCAGACGGCGATGGGGACGACTGGGAGCGCCTCTGCCAAGACCTCGAGCACCTTCGCCTAGAGAGGACGCGGCGCGGAGGGGACGCCGAGGCCGCTACCCGGCTCGGCAGACTGCGGGCGGACGCAGGGCTGACGCAGGCACAGCTCTCTCGTCTCTCCGGCGTGTCGCTGCGCTCCATCCAGCAGTACGAGCAACGAGCCAAGGACGTCAACCGAGCGCAGGCACGCTCGGTGTTCGCGCTTGCACGGGTACTTGGGTGCGCCATGGAGGATCTCCTGGAGCCTGAGGGCGGCATAGGGCGTTCGTGACGAGGCGCGTGCAATGCCTCGCGCCAGGCCGCCCGCCCCCAGCACGCGCGACCCCCGGAACTACGCACCGCCCGCCGTGGGCGTGCGCGTCCTCTGGTTTCGTCACGAGACCACATGGGACAACGAGCTCATGACCTAAAATGATGGGATGCAAGAACGCTCGGACGGGGGCGCGGCGGCCACACGTGGCGGCTCCGTGAGAGATGCACCACGACACAGGAGCGCACGTGATCGAAGTCAACGACATAACCGCAGACGAGCTCGAGACCACGGCCGAGCGCCTTGGGCTTGCCCTGCCCATCGAGCAGACCGCCGTCTGGGCCAACTACCAGGCAACCATCGACGGGCGCGAGCCATGGGGCTGCGTCGCCATCGAACGCGTGGAAGGCAACCAGCGCCAGACGCTCGCCCTTGCGAGCCTGCTCGACTTCGAGACGCACGGCTACCACTTCATCCGCTCACCGCACGGCCCCGTCTGGCTTGAGCCGCCTGCGCCCGGGCTGGAGTCGGAGGCCCTGGTGGCGCTGATCCGCCACGTTCGCGCTAAGGATCGCCGCGAGAAGTTCCTGCGCCTGTGCGTGCGTGCCGAACTTCCCCAGACGCGCCCCGTGCTCTCCACCATCCCCTACGACTGCACCGTCGTCATCGACGTGACGGGCGGCGACGAGGCGATTCTCGCCCGCATGAAGCCGCGCGGGCGACGCGACGTGCGCAAGGCCCTGCGCGAGAGCCCCGCGACCTGCGCCGACGAGACCGCGATGGCGGCCGAGTCCTTCGAGGAGTACTACGACGTCATGCGCGAGACGGGCGAGCGCGACGGCTTCCACCCTGCCCCCATCGGCGACTACGAGGACATGATCCGGCTGCTTGGGCCCAAGCACTGCCGTGTCTATGCCGGGCGCGTGGACGGACTCGTGGTCACGTGGTCGATCGTCACCATTTCGGGCACGCGAGCGGTGCGCTACTACGGGGCCAGCCGCAACGACACCATGCGCCATCACGTGACGGACAAGCTCGTCTACTTCGAGTGCTGCGACCTCGGGGCTAACAAGGGTATTACCGCCTACGACATGATGGCCATCGGCAGTGACTTCTCGCCCAAGCTCAAGGGCCTCAACGAGTTCAAGACCAAGTTCACCAAGGAGGTCACCGAGGTGGCCCCCGACCGTGACGTCCCCGTCCACAAGACGTTCTACTCCGCGCTGGTGGCCGCGAAGAAGCTACGGAGCCGGTAGGACCGGAGCCCAGCCGCTCGACGTCACAGGCGGCGATGCAACGGAAAGCGAGCGCCGTCTTTGATAAAGGAACCGCCATGACCGCAATCGTCGACTGTCATACGCACACGAGCTTCTCGGACGGGGCGTCGTCGTTCGAGGAGAACGTGCGCGCCGCCGTGGAGGCGGGCTGCTCGGTGCTGGTGTCCACCGACCACCTGACGCTGCCGGAAAGCATGAACCCCGAGCTCGACTGCCAGGTGCCGTTCGCACGCCTTGGCGAGCACCGCGCGGCGTTCGAGGCGGCCCGCGCGCTGGCAGCGGAGCTTACCGGCCCGGGCGCACCCGCACGCGAGGACGGGACAAAGCCCGTGCCGCTCGAGCTCGTCTTTGGCTTCGAGTGTGACTGGTACGAGGGCTGCGAGCAGAACGTGAGCCGCTGGAGCGACGGCGCCGTGGTGCGGCTCGGCAGCGTGCACTGGATCGGCGGCCCCGGCGACGTAACCACGGGTGCCGCCGGAACGCCCGGGGCAGCCGGTACGCCGCAGGCGGGCCTCCCCGGCACGGACGCCGGCTGGATTGACTACTCCGAGGACCGCCACGTCTGGGAGCTGCTTGGCCCCGACGAGGTGTGGCGTCGCTACGTGGCCACGTGGTGCCGCGCCTGCGAGAGCCCGCTCGGCTTCGACAGCATGGCCCACCCCGACCTCCCCATGCGCTTCGCCAACGAGGGGCTCGCGGCCACGATCGACCTTGCGCCGCTCTGGGACGAGATGACGGCATGCGCCCATGACACGGGCGTGCGCGTGGAGGTGTCGACGGCGGGGCTTCGCAAGAGCGTGCGGGGCTACTACCCCGCTCCGGGGCTGCTTGAGCGCTTCCGCCGCGCCGAGGTGCCCATCACCGTGGGCTCGGACGCCCACCGCGCCTGCGACATATGCTGGGGCATCCGCGACGCCTTCCGCTACGCCG
>UWSJ01000039.1 GCA_900549525.1 uncultured Coriobacteriaceae bacterium
TCATCTGGTTGAACTCGATGGCGCCGAAGGGCATGTGGTAGAGCACCACGTGGCGCACGTCGGGGAGGTTCACGCCCTCGCCGAACGCGCTCGTGGAGATGACGCAGGTGAGCTGTCCGGCGCGAAACGCCTCCTCGACGCGGGTGCGCTCCGAGCGCGTGAGGCCGGCGTTGTAGAAGGCGATGCGCTGGCCAAGCTCGGGGTTGGCCTTGCGCAGCGTGCGGGCGAGCACGACGGACTGCTCCCGGGAGTTCACGTAGCAGACGCACTTCTCGCCCGTGGAGGCGAGCGCCACGAGGGCGGCGTCGCGGTCGCGCATCTCGCGCTCGTCGTCCACGACGAGGTTGGCGCGCACGGCGTCGTCGACGATCACGTCGTCCTCGGCGATGCCCGCAAGGCGACACACCTCGCGGGCCACGGCGTCGGCGGCCGTGGCGGTGACGGCGAGGCACGTAGGACGTCCCAGCTCGTCGAGGACGCGCGGGAGGTCCTGGTACGCCGAGCGGGAGCCGCCCTTCGAGCGGCCCGCGTGATGCGCCTCGTCGATGACGACGAAGCCCACGCGACGGCCCTGCGCAAACTCCCGCGAGTGGATGGAGAGGAACTCGGGCGTGGTGAGCACGACGTCGACCGTGCCGTCGGCGAGGCCCGCGAACGTGCGGGCGCGCTCGTCCGCGGGCGTCTCGCCCGTGAGCACGCGGGCGCCCACGCCGAGCGCCGCGAGCTCGCCCTCAATGTGGAAGCTCTGGTCGGCCACGAGGGCGCGGAGCGGGAACACCAGGACGCTCGCCCGGCCGTGCAGGATGGCCTCGCGCGCGGCGTGCACGTGGAAGATGAGCGACTTCCCCCGGCCCGTGGCCATGACGGCCAGCACGCTGTGACCGGCCGCAAGCGCGTCGAGGGCGGCCGCCTGGGCGGGCAACAGGCTCGCGTCGCCGATGAAGCGCCGCACGAGCCGGGCGGTGAGCCCGTCGGGCGCGAGGGCTGCAAGCTCCGCGCGAACGCCGCCCGCCAGCTCCGGGTCGTCGCGCCGGTCGGATGAGAGGATCTGGGGGACGCGGCCGAAGAGCTCCTCGATCACGGCGGGTGCCTCCACGTCTTCGTCGGCGGTGCGGTAGATGATGTCGCGCACCATGAGCTTGGGCTTGGTGCGGCCTTGCCAGGTCTCGGCCACGGCCTCGAACACGAGGTCGACGGCACCCTCGTAGTCGCAGGCGCGCTCGACGTCGGGCGTGCGGAACATGATGGCGGGCACCGAGCTCACGCCGTCGGTGGCGACGAAGCGCAGGTGTTCGCCGGAGCGGCCCACCCGCCCTCGGTTGCGCATCACGACGCCCGTGGCGGCCAGGAGCGGCACCTTGTTGCCCTGGCCGAAGGGCCGCAGCACCTGGAGCGACTCGATGGTGGGCACATCGAGCTCAGAGAGCCCCACCACGGCGGCGACCTCGCCCGTGTCGACGAACTGCTCGGCGGGGAGCTCGGCGAGCACGGCCTCGAGCCGTGCTCGGAAGGCGTCGATGTTCTCGGCGTCGATGGTGACGCCCACCGCCCCCGCGTGACCGCCGAAGCGCACGAGCAGGTCGGCGCACTTCTCGACGGCCTCGAAGAGGTTGACCGACCCCACGGAGCGGCCCGAGCCGTGCGCCACGCCGTCGGAGATGGAGAACATGATGGCCGGCACGTGGTAGCGGTTCACCACACGGCTGGCGACGATGCCCTTCACGCCCTCGTGCCAGCCCTCGCCACCCACGACGATGGCCCGGCCGCCGTCGTAGGTCTCCTCGATCATGGCGAAGGCCTGGTCGGCAAGCTCGCGCTCGATGTCGCGGCGGTTCTGGTTGATGGTCTCGAGCTCGGCGGCGAGGTGCGCCGCCTCCTGCGCGTCGTCGGTGAGCAGCAGGTCAAAGGCAACGTCGACGTCGCCCATGCGCCCGGCGGCGTTGAGGCGCGGCACGAGCGAGAAGGGCAGCGAGTCGGCCTCGATGGAGGCGAGGTCGCAGTTGGCAACCGCCGCGAGCGCCACGAGGCCGGGGCGGGAGGTGTGGCGCATGCGCTCGATGCCGTCGGCCACGAGGGCGCGGTTCTCGCGCGTGAGCTCCATCATGTCCGAGATGGTGCCGAGCGTGGCCACGTCGGTGTAGGCGCGCCAGAGGTCGGGGCGCCCGTAGCGCCGACCCAGCTCGTGCACGAGCTTGAGGGCCACGCCCGCGCCCGCGAGGTCGCAGCTGGGGCAGGCGTGGTCGAGCTTGGGGTCGAGGACGGGCACGCCCTTGGGCACGAGGTCGGCGGGCTCGTGGTGGTCGGTGACGACGACGTCGATACCGCTCGCGCGCACGAGTTCCACCTCGCGGGCGGCCGCGATGCCGTTGTCGACGGTGACGATGAGGCTCGGGTGGCACCCCTCCACGACGCGCTGGAGCGCCTCGGCCGAGAGCCCGTAGCCCTCGCCGAAGCGGCGCGGGATGTAGGGGTGCACCTCGGCTCCCAGCTCGCGAAGGCCCAGCGTGAGCAGGCACGTGGAGCTCATGCCGTCGACGTCGAAGTCGCCGAAGACGGCGATGACCTCGTGGGTGTCGATGGCCTGCTGGACGCGGTCGGCCGCGGCGACAAGGCCGGGGAGGTCGGTGGGGTCGTACCAGTCGCGGTCGAGCGAGGGGGTGAGATACGCCCGGGCCGCGTCCGCGTCACGAATGCCGCGCGCCACCATGACGCGGGCCGCGAGCGGCGTGACGCCGCACGACCGTTGCACCACCTGCTCGGCCGCCGGGTCGCCGGCGAGGACGTGCCAGCGGCCGGATCTGACAAGGCCGCTCATGGCCTACTCCGCGTGGTCGTCGCGTGCGGCGGCCGGCTGCCTGTCCGCATGGTCGGCGGGAGCGGTGGCGGGCGCGTCCTCGGCGGGCACGGCGGGCGCGTCACCGGCGTCGTCGACGTCACCGTCGCTCACGGCCAGGGCCGCCGCCCCGTTGGCGTCATGCGCCGTGAGCACCACGAAGAGGGGGCTCGTGAGCACGGGAATGGTCACGAGCGCCCCAAAGAGCGCCGCCGAGGCGGCCCAGGCGTACGCACGCCAAGGCTCGGGGCCAAAGACCGCGAGCGCCACCGAGACGGCCACGAGCACGGCAAGACACATCGAGGCGAGCGCGAGCGGCCCCTCGCCGCCGTCCTGCTGCGCCTTGCGCACGGAGGCGCCCTGGGCGCGCGCGGCGCGGTAGGCGACGAGCGCCCACGTGCCAACAGCAGCGGAGACGACGCCGGAAAGCGCCACGATCACGGCCTCGGGGGTGCCGAGGATCACGTAGTCGAAGCGCGCGAGCAGCGTGAGCACGCCAAGCGAGAGCGCCACGGCCACGAGCCCGGAGCCGGCGAGCAGCCAGCCGCCGCGCCCGAAGGCAAACGAGGCCACGAGACCCGCCACCACAGCGAGCGCGAGGGCCGCCACGCCGGCGGCGCGGAGCGCGTGCCCGCCGAAGGCCGCCTGGAAGGCCTCGGGAACGTTAACGGAGAACGTGACGGGAATGGTGCCCGAGCTCAGCTCGGCGGCGAGCGCATGGGCGGAGGACTCGGTGAAGCCGCCCGAGACGGTCATCTTGCCGCTCTCGATCTTGCTGCTCGAGGTGGGCGTTGCCACCACCGTGCCGTCAACGACGACGGCCATGGCGACGTGGGACGAGCTCGAGGCGTCGTCGGTGGCCGTGGCGAGCGCCGAGGTGCCGTCGGCGTCGAGCGTGACGCTCACGGCCCAGATGGTGGTTCTGTTGTAGGGGTTCTTCCCGCTCACGACGCTCGCGGAGGTGACGTTGTCGCTCGTCGCGAAGGGCTCGTAGGTGCCCTCCGCGAGCTTGACGCCGCTCGCGCCCGCCTCGAGCTTGGCCAGGGCGTCGGCGTCGCCGATGGCGTCGACGCGCACGAACTCGACCTTGCCCGTGCCCGAGATGGACGATGCCACGGTCGCCGCGTCATACGAGGTCGGCACGTTGACGTTGACCGAAGTGCCGTCAACCGAGACGCCCACGCCCTTCTCGGCAAGGCCGGAGGCACGCTGCGCGAGGGCACGTCCGGCGGCGGCCATGTCGTCTGCGCTGGCGTCCGAGCCATCCGTCGCGACGGCGTCGAGCGTCACGCGGCTGCCGCCACCCAGAAGCGTCCCCAGGGGAACGCCCCAGCTCGGCAGCCACACGGCCACGAGCGAAAGCGCAACGAGCAGCGCCCCCAGCACGAGCGGGGCCGCATGGCGGCGAAGCTCCTCCTGCGTGCGCGAGCGCCGAGTGCAGCTGTCGTCCTCGTCGCGGCCCTTCTCGGCACCGTTCTGCCCGCCCGGCTTCTTGTCCTCGGCGTCCTCCGTCTCCGCGGCGGCGCGACGAGCCCTGGCCTCTCGACCCATGAGATCCCCCCTGTTGACCGTCGAGCCCCGGCCCTGCTTCCCGCGCAAGTGCCGACGCACGCCCGGTCGTCGTCGTTTTAACCCTTTGATTGTACCGTTACGGGTGCCGACGAAAGGTCAGGCCATCGCAAAGCCCGTCGTGGGCGCGAACCGCGCGGGGCCAGCGCCGGGGCGACGCTGCCCTAGAAGTCGTTGGCGGCCGGGGAGTCCATCCAGTCGCGCACGAAGGCCTCGTAGCGGCCCTCGGTGATGGCGGCGCGCACGCGCTCCATGAGCCGCAGCAGGTAGCGGGTGTTGTGCTGCGAGAGCAGAAGGCCACCCAGCATCTCCTTCTGCTTCACGAGGTGGTGGATGTAGCCGCGCGTGAAGCCGCCGGCGCAGGCCGGACAGTCACAGCCCTCGTCCAGCACGCCGTGGTCGTGGGCGAAGCGGGCGTTCTTGAGGTTGAGCCTGCCCTCGTTCGAGAAGGCCGTGCCCATGCGGGCCGTGCGCGTGGGCAGCACGCAGTCAAACATGTCGACGCCCGCGGCAACCGCGCGCACGAGCGTGGTGGGGTTGCCCACGCCCATGAGGTAGCGGGGCTTGGCCTCGGGCATGTGCTCGGAAACGAGCGGCTCAAGCGTCTCGAACATCGTCTCGTGGTCCTCGCCCACCGAGTAGCCGCCGATGCCGTAGCCGGGGAAGTCGCCGCACTCCTCGAGGTGGCGCAGGCTCCGCAGGCGCAGGTCCATGTGCATGCCGCCCTGCACGATGCCAAAGAGCGCCTGGTCGGGCCTGGTGTGCGCCTCCCAGCATCGGCTCGCCCACATGCTCGAGAGCTCCACCGCACGCTCCACGAACTGCCGGGTGGCGGGGTATCCGGGGCACTGGTCGAGCTGCATGCAGATGTCGCTGCCCAGCTTCTCGGCAATGGCCATGTTGTCCTCGGGCGTCCAGAAGACGTGGCGGCCGTCGTACTCCACCGCACGGAAGCGCACGCCCTCGTCGGAGAGCTTCACGAACTCGCCGTGGGAGAAGACCTGAAATCCGCCGGAGTCGGTGAGGATGGGACGGTTCCAGCGCATGAACTCGTGCACGCCGCCAAACTCGGCCACCGTGTCCTCGCCGGGGCGCATGGAGAGGTGGTAGGTGTTGTTGAGGATGATCTTGGCCCCCAGCGCCTCCACCTGCGACGGCATGAGTCCCTTCACGGTGGCCTTGGTCCCCACGGGCATGAAGATGGGCGTGGGGAAGTCGCCGTGCGCGGTGTGGAACACGCCCGTGCGCGCGTGCGTGCCGCCGTCCTTGGCGAGGATGTCGAAGCGAAAGAGGTTGTCGGGGAGGTTCTGCGATGACATGGGGCTCCAGGCGTCGTAGGGTGCGCGGGGCGGCCGGCCCCGGCGTCATGATGTGCTCATGCCATCCTAGCGGAGCCATGTGTGGTGCCAAAGTCATGACATTGGTGTCCGCGCCAAAGTGCACAATGTTGGCGAACACAGAGACAGGGGAAGCGAGGGGTCATGGACAAGTCGTCCGAGAGGCACGAGGTTGCGGACGAGGCAGAGGCCGAGCAGGTAGAACGGGTCGAGGCGGACGCGCTTGAGGCGGAGGACGCTTCCGCCGAGGGGGACGCGGCGGAGGACGCTGCGGTCGAGGAAGAGGCAGGGCCCTCCCCCGCCGAGCCCGATCCGGAGGGCGTCGTCGATGCCGAGCCGGAGGTGCCCGATGCCGCACCGGAAGCGCTCGACGCCGAGGGCGAACCGGAGGAGGTCGCGGTCGAGCCGGAAGACGCCGTGGCAGAGGCCAACACCGACGCAGCCGAGGCCGACAGGGCAGACGCTGGAACCGAGCCGGAGCACGACGCAGACACGGCCAGCGCCGACGGCAACGGCGCGGAGGAGGCCCCGGCGACAGAGGCCGACGAGTCCCCGGAGGCCACGGACGAGGGCGTAACGACTGCCGAGGGCGGCCCCGCCGACTTCGACCTCATCGGCGCGGCCCGCTCGGTCACCGAGGTCGGCAGCCGCTCGGTGACCGACGGCATCTCCGCCATGCGCGAGGTCTCGCGCGCCAAGCGCGCCCACGCCAAGGCCCGAGAGACCCTCGCCAACCTCGAGCAGAAGGCGCAGGAGGAGGCCGACGAGCTGGCCCGCCGCCGCGACGTCGAGCACAACTACGACGAAATCATCAAGGTGCAGCGCACCGAGATCTCGGACGCCGCCGCAGACGGCGAGAAGGCCCGCCAGCTCCAGGCCTCCCTCGAGGCACAGCGTGACGAGGCGAAGGCCCGCCTCAAGCGCCTCAAGAGCGACAACGACCGGCGCATCTCGCCCTACAAGGAGCTCGCCGAGAGCGCCAAGGGCACGCTCGACGACGCCGAGCGCGCCTGGTCCGAGGCCCGCCGCGGGCTTCGCACCGCCCAGGCCCAGGCCGACGACGCCACCAACAGCCGCGACTCGCGCCTCGCGGCGGCCAACCGCGCGGTCGACAACGCCGCCGAGCGGCTCGCGCGCCTCCAGGACCAGCTGGCCCAGATGCGCCGCGACCCCTCAACCGGCTCCAAGGAAATCAGCGAGATGTCGGGCGGCGTCGCGGCGGCGCTCGCCCAGCTCGAGAACGCCCGCGAGGACGTGGCGCGCGTGACCGCCGAGACCAGCCGCGCGGTCGAGATAGCCCAGACGCACCTCTACACGCAGAAGAAGTCGCTCGAGGAGGCCGAGGAAGACCTCGAGACGGCCCGAACCGACGAACAGGAGAAGCGCGAGGCGCACCGCAAGCTCAGGGACGAGGCCGACGAGGCCGAGCGCGAGCTTGCGAACGCCTCCGATGACCTCGATCGCAAGATCGCGGACGCCAAGCGCGCCCAGACCGAGGCACAGGGCCGCGTGGAGGCCGCCAGGGCCATCATCGAGGAGGCCGACGACATCCACGCGCACCCGGAGGCGACGCTTGCCCTCGAGAAGCAGGCGCAGGAGAGCCGCGAGGCGGCCGGGGCCCAGCACCAGCAGGTCGAGGTCCTCGCCGACGAGGAGCGCAACGTCCGCGAGCGCACCCGCACGGCCCGGCGCGTCTTCCTCGCGATCGTCGCCGCCGTGGTCGTGGTGCTCCTCCTCGTCGCGTGGCTCGTCACGCGCTAGACGTCGCTACTCGATGAACATCGCGTCGCCAAACGAGAGGAAGCGGTAGCGCTCGTCGATGGCGGCCTCGTAGGCGTCCATGATCTGCTCGCGGCTCGCAAGGGCGCTCACGAGCATCATGAGCGTCGAGCGCGGCACGTGGAAGTTGGTGATGAGGGCGTCCACCACGTGATAGGTGCTGCCCGGCATGAGGTAGAGCTGCGTCGTGGCGTTCTCGCGTACCACGACGTCTCCCCGTCCCAGGGTGTCCGCCGAGTCCGCGCGGCCCTCGAAGCCCCGCGCCACCATGGGCGGCACCGCCGCGGGCGCGTCGGGGTCGAAGGCGCTCTCGAGCGAGCGCACGGCCGTGGTGCCCACGGCCACCACGCGATGCCCGGCGGCCTTCGTGGCGTGCACGGCCTCCACCACCTCGGCGGGCACGTGGTAGCGCTCGGTGTGCATCACGTGCTGGGTGGGGTCGTCCTCCTCCACGAGGCGGAAGGTGTCGATGCCCACCTCGAGCTCCACCGTGGCCCAACCCACCCCCTTGCCCTTGAGGCGCTCGATGAGCCCGGGCGTGAAGTGCAGGCCCGCCGTGGGAGCCGCGGCAGAGTGCTCCTCGCGCATGGCGTAGACGGTCTGGTACTTCTCGGGGTCGCCCTCGTACTGGGTGATGTAGGGCGGCAGGGGCACGTGCCCCGCCGCGTGGATGGCCGCGTCGAGCGTGCGAGGCTCGCCGGTGGTCGGGTCTGTCCCCTGCGGCTCAAAGCGCACGAGACGCCCGCCCTTGGAGTCCTCCACGAAGTCGGTGACCTCGCCGGTGAGCACCACCGGCGCGCTCTCGGGCGCGTGCAGGCCACCGGCGCGGTACTCGATGACGGCACCGGGCTTGAGGCGCTTGCCCGGGTTCACGAGGCACTCCCAGACGTGGCCCATGGCGTCGAGGTCCTCGCGGCGCTTGAGCAGCAGCGTCTCGGCCACGCCGCCCGTCTTGGCCTTGCGGCCCACGAGGCGCGCCGGCATGACGCGCGTCTTGTTGGCCACGAGCAGGTCGCCCGGCTCGAGGTAGTCGATGATGTCGGTGAAGCGACGGTGCTCGACCGAGCCGCCATCCGCGATGGAGGCCGCCTGCCCCGTCACGCCCGCCCCGCCTTGGCGGTGCAGCACGAGCAGGCGGCACGAGTCGCGCGGCTCTGCCGGAGCCTGGGCAATGAGCTCGTCGGGAAGCGGATAGTCGAAGTCGTCGGTGCGCATGGGTGTCCTTTGGAGATGCCGCCCGGGACGTCCGGGCGGGCTTGCGATTGCCAGCGCCCTACCTTACAGCAACGGGGACGCGCCGCGAAGTTCTGCGAGAATGGGGCCTGCACAAACACGACGGCATTCGGGGCGGTCGCATGCGCATCACACAGACAAGGGACATTCGCTCGGTCAACAGGCGCGAGGTGTTCCGCTGCCTGCTCGACCACTACCCCCTCAGCCGCCAGGAGCTCTGCGGGCGCACGGGCCTCAACAAGTCGACGGTCTCCGTGATCGTGAAGGAGTGGATGGAGCGCGGGCTCGTGGTGGAGACCGAGCGAGGCGCCTCCGCAAGCGGTCGCAAGCCCATCATGCTGCAGCCGAGCGTCAACGCTGGCTTTGCCGTCGCCATCGACCTCGACGTGAGCCACTTCACAGTCATGACCTGCGACCTGTCGGGCGAGCGCGTCCTCGACGAGCTGCGTCTCCCCATCGAGCAGACCGACTTCCCCACCGTGTGTGGGCGGCTCTTCTCGGCCGTGGACGCGCTCGTGGCAAGGCGGCCGGCCTCGCGCTATGGGCTCATCGGCATCGGCATCGCCGTGCACGGCATCGTCGACCTCACGGGCACCATTCGCTTCGTGCCTCAGCTCGACTGGCACGACATCGACGTGCGTTCCCTGTTTGCCGAGCGCTATGGCATCCCCGTCCTCGTTGACAACGACGGCAACTTTGCCGTGACGGTGGAGCAGCGGGCCGAGATTCGCCTCGGCGAGGGCACCGGCGACGACCCCGACGCGGGACGCGACCTCTCCTTCGTGAGCATCAGCGACACTATCTCGGGCGGCCAGGTCGTCAACGGACGGCTGCTCCGGGGCCATCACGGGTTCGCCAACGCCATCGGCCACCACACCGTGCAGCAAGACGAGCCCGTCCGGTGCCGCTGCGGACGCTACGGCTGCTGGGAGCAGTATTGCTCCGACGTGGCGGTGCTGTCGTCGGCGAGCGCGCTGCGCGGCGAGCCCGTGCGCTCCATGGACGAGTTCGTGGACCTCGTGCGCCACCAGGACCCGGCGGCCAGGGAGGCGCTCGACCGCTTCCTCACGCACCTGGCGATTGGCCTCACGAACATCATCTCCATCTTCGACACGCAGCTCATCGCCATCAACGCGCGGCTGCTCAACGAGTTTCCCTCCTACCTGCCCGAGGTGCAGCGCCGCATGACGCTACCCATCACCCACTTCGAGACCGTCGTGCTCGCACGCACGGGCGGGCGCGGCGCCGTCCTGGGCGCGGCCGACGCGGCGGTCGACCGCTTCTTCGAGGGCCTTTCGGTCGGCGAGGGCGAGCCGGAACGCCCGTAATGCATCGTTTTTTTGACGCCGCCGTTGGCGCGCCAAAAAAACGTGCACAACCTCACGTACTGCACCAGGCCGATTACCTGCGATTTTATAACAATGACGCAGGTATATGCGTTGCTTTACAGGCTGCAGTCATTGAGGTTGTGCACGATTCTTAAGCAGGCCTTTCGTATGGTATGCATAAAGATTCGGTTGCGCGCATATTATCAGCCGCGATATGCATTCCGTGGACGCAAGCGGCGCACTCGAGCTCGCCGACCCTATCGATGCCGATTGAACCCCACGACGTGCATCACGAAGAAGGCCACCGCAAGCACAGCATAGGCCACCACGAAGTCGGTCTCGAACACGTAGGTACTCGTGAGGATGGGGCCGGGCGAGTGAATCATGCCGATGAGCGTGAGGCCGAGCGCCACGACGTTGGTGATCGAGGCCTTAAGCCAGTCGTTGTCGATGATGAAGACGAAGAGGCAGCCCACGAGCAGGCCCGTGAAGGCCGCGCCGGGGGCGAAGGCGGCAAAGCCGGGAAGGCCGTCCTCGGCCGCGTTGTCGGAGATGAAGCTCATGACGAGCGGCAGCGACGCCATGATGGACGCCGGGAAGTACTTCTTGTCGACGACCTCGAAGGCCTGGGCGTAGCTGGAGATACCCACGAAGACGAGGATGGGCAGCACGACGGCCGCGGGCACGAAGGCGGTGATGATGGCCGTGAGGCCCGTGAGGCCCACGAGCGCGTAGATCACGACGATGCCGAGGTGGTAGCCGGTGCCGGAGCCCATTTCCTTCCAGCCAGGGTAGCCCCAGTAGACGCCCGGGGCGAGGGGGTTGCCAAAGAGCGCGCCCACCATGCTCGCGAGGCCGGAGATGACGAGCGGCTCGTTGGTGGTGAAGTAGGTGTCACCGCACTCCTTGGCCTGCTCGACGCCCTGGATGCCGGTGATGACCTCGTTGAGCGAGAACACGATGATGATGGGGATGAAGCTCACGACCCGCTCGAACACCTCGGGCGCGAAGATCCAGAAGGTGGGAAGCGGCACGTAGAAGCCGATGTTGGCAAGCGAGCCCGTGACGGTGTCGACGCTCATGGCGCCGGAGATCCACGCGATGCCCGCGCCCATGACGATGGCGACGAGCGCCGCCGGGAGCTTGGTCTCGACCTTGCCGAGGTAGATCACGAAGAGCACCACGAGCGAGAGCCAGCCCACGAGCGGCATGGCAAGCGCACCGTTCATCGACTGAAGGATGAGGAACGCCATGGCGCCGCCGCCGAGCGAGCCAAACAGGGCGCCCGCCGGGACGATCTTGAGCAGCAGGGGCACGACGAACGCGCCAATGAGGAAGACGAGGCCGCTGAAGAAGTGCGCGAGCACGCCCACCTTGAAGGCGAGCATGGCGTCGCCCGTGGCCTGGTAGACCGGCAGCATGATGCTGAAGAGCCAGATGAACATGCGACCTGCCTGCACACCCGCCGGAATGGCCGTGAGGTTGGCGTCGCCGCGCTGTTTGGCGACATGGCGGTAGTAGACCCACATGCCGCCGTTGAGTACGATGACCGTCACGAGCAGGCCCGGCATCATGGTGCCGAACACGGTGCTCGCGTCGAGCCCGAAGGTGCCCACGAGCACCGACAGGGCGACGATGACCTTCGAGAAGCCGTCGAAGAACACGCCGATGGTAGCGTCGAGGTCCGCCTTCTTGAAGAGCGGAATTCTCACCTGTTCCATTGACTTCCTTCCCTTTCAGGGGTTGACCACACTCGAGAATCGAGTTTGTTTGACACTCGAACTAGTTGCGAGGAAGAACAGGTGGGGGTTTGGCCCCGACCTATCTAATCGATAAACGGCACGTATCGCTTGGTGAGCGGCACGTTTGCTCGGTAGCGGGTCGCCGGGTCGCTCGACCGGGCGCAGCCACCGATGGCGAACGAGCATGCGCACGCGCCCGGACTACGACACTGGTGCGCTCGGGGCCCGCAGCCACCAACGCCGGGGGCGCTCGGGGCCACACGGCTCATCGACGCCGGGACGCCCAGCCGCACGCGGCTCATCGATTTAGCATCGCTACGCATTTGCCTCCCACTCCGGGAGGCAAATGCGCACAAATGCTAAATTGGCACCCGCACAGCGCAGAACACCCGCGCCACGCAGCACGATGGTGCAACGCGGAACGGCGGCGCCACGTTACGGGCGCTGACCGAGACCGCCCTCGAGCGTGACGGTCTCGCCGCTCATGTACTTGAAGTCCGGGCCGCAGAGCTGCACTACCACACGGCCAATCTCTCGTTCGACGTCGCCGAAGTGGCCCGCCGGCGGCGTGTGCACGTTCTTCTCGTACGCCTCCGGATAGGCGTCCTTGAAGCCCTCGAGGGCACGCGTCCAGGCAAGCGGGCACACGACGTTCACGTTGACGCCGTCGGCCGCCCACTCGGTCGCCGCGACGCGCGTGAGACCGCGGATGCCCTCCTTGGCGGCAGCGTAGGAGCATTGCCCGGCGTTGCCGAACAGCCCCGCGCCCGAGGCGAAGTTCACGACCGAACCATGCGTCTCCTTGAGATGCGGGTAGCACTTCTGCATGTAGAGGAAGGCGGCGTAGAGGCCGGAGTAGATGGCGAGGTCGAACTGCTCGAGTGTGTGATTTGCAAGCGACACGCCCGACGCCGACGCCTGCGCGTTGTTGACGAGCGCGTCGATACGGCCAAACGCGCGCAGCGCCTCGTCGACCACGTGCTGGACGGTCGTCTCGTTGTCGGCACCGGCCTCCACGTCGGCGCGGACAGGCAGAACCTGCACGCCAAACTCGCGCTCGAGGTCGTCCTTGGCAGCCTGCAGCTTGGCCTCGTTGCGCCCGGTAATCACGAGATTGGCTCCCTCGCGCGCAAAGGCGCGGTCGATGCCGTAGCCGATAGAACCCGGCGCCCCGTCCTTGAGCGTGGCCTTGCCGCCGCCCGTGACGATGACCGTCTTGCCTTCGAAGTATCCCATGGGTTCCCCTATCGTGCGTCGTATGTCGCGTTGTCGCCGCGTGGTGCGTCCTTGCCGCGTGGTGCGTCCTTGCCGCACGCCGCACGGCGCTCCTCTGCTGGCGACAGCTAGCCTACCCAGAGCCGCGCCCGCCATTCGGAGCAGGGCCTGTCGCGCAAGGGTTCTGCAAGATGGGGCCGCTGGGCATGTTGGCGCACCGCGCGGCGCACGGGCGGCGTAGACTCTACCCAACGACCGCCAACCCACGGGAGCGCCCATGAGCAGCGACTCGTCACCCTCCCCCGCAGCACGCGCGACCGCCATCGTCCTGCTCGCCCTGGCGCTTCTCGCGCTCGCCGCCTGCGCCTCGCCCCTCTCCGCGCTCGTCCCGGGCGGGGGCCCCGTCGTCCGCGAGGAGGACGCCGGCAAACTCGCCCAGCAGTACTGGCTTGAGAAGTACGACGAATCGCGCGACGTCACCGAGGTCATCCGCCCGTGCTACGCCACGAGCATCCCCTGGCCCGACGTGGACACGGACAGCGTGGTGGTGAACCTCGGCGAGAAGAGCTCGTACGACAGCCTCGTGCTCGTTGACCTCAAGACGGGGGCCGTCTCGGACAACCACCAGTCGACCGAAGTGCGCGACGCGCTCGAGGCATACGTTCGGGAGGGTCTCGCCAGCTTCGGGGGCACGGGGCGGATCGCAAGCGCCACGATCGACAAGGAGGCGACTTCGGACGCCTCGACGGGCGAGGCGGCCGCGACCCCGCTCACGTTCAACACGCCAAAGGTCGCGAGCTCGTCTTCCGTCTTTCCCGACGACGCCCCGGAGGACGCGCGCATATTCTTCTCGGCACGCTATGACGGCGACGCGGAGGCGTTCGTGCAGGAAGAGCATGCTGCGGAGGGTCTCTCGCTCGAGAGCGACGCGATATGCGTGCGCCTGGACACGCCCGCCGAGTTCCCGACGGGCCTGCGTGCTGCCGAGGACGCCGGATGGCGGAAGGACGTCGACCCTCTGCGCGACTGGCTCGCAGAGCGCTTTAGCGACTATCCCGAGATCGTGGTGCTCCCTGCCGACGACCCCGAATGCGGATGGGGCGAGGAATCTCCCTACCGGCTTGGGGTCTATCCGGCAGCCTACTCGGGCGGAGAGGACGCGGCGGAGCCGCTCGTGGACAACTGGGTGGCCTTCGGGGAGGGCTCCGAGATTCGCGCGGAGTCGGACTCGGCGGGCGTCATCGTGACCGAAGACGGCCTCGTGGCGCGGCGGCTCGACGCGGGCTCGGTCGACCTTGACGCGCTCATGGGCGACGACTCGGACTGGCAGCTCGCGGACGTACGAGACGTCTACGTCGTGTCGCTCGCGGGAGAGACGCTAGAGCAGGCGCAGGCACTCGCGGACGCCAGCCAGTCGGATGGGCTTGCCCCGGCGCTCGACCTGCGGCTGAGCCTGCTGGTGCCGGGCTTTGACTACGCGGGCGAGACGGACGTCACCGGATCGGACGGCGTCTGGGGGACGGCGGAGTACGAGCGCAACTACTACGCGTACGTGATGGAGGCCGGGAGCGGCGACGGCGTGGTGCCCGCAACCGGCGACGACCGACTCTATCCCATGGCGCCAGCGAGCGGGTACCCCACGAACGTCGCGCTTCGCGACCCCTCCGACGCCCTGCTCGTCGTGGTGGCAAGGAAGGCGACCTAGGCGCGGGGCGTCGAGGCGCGGGTTTCCTCGACGTGAGCCACCACGGTGCGGGCCGCCGCGGTACGGGCCGCCGCAGTGTGGGCTTCCTAGACGCGGGCCGCTGCCCGAGCCGCCTTCGCGGCGGCCTTCTCGCGCTTGCGTTCGTCGCGACGCTCGTGGCGCTCGATGGCGGCCTCGGCGGCCGAGATGCGGCAGCCGCAGTAGTTCTGGCGGTACATCCCCAGCTCACGGCTCTCGCGCGTGGCGTCAGGGTAGAACGGGCGGAAGTCACGCACCACGGGCGTGAGGCCGTTTGCCTCGGCAAGCCGCACGAGCACCTCGCTGCACGTGTCGAACAGCTGGTACGGCGACACGGCGAGCGTCGTTGAGATGTGCGTGAACCCCAGCTCGCGGGCGGCGCGGCAGGCCGCCGAAAGCCGGATGGCGTAGCACGCGCGGCAGCGGGCCTCGCGGTCGAATCCGTGCGGGGCCACCGAGCGCTCCCACGTCTCGCGCGCCTCGCCAAGCGTGGGCGTAGAGGTGATGCCCGAGCCTGCGCCACGTTCGCAGCGCACCACGGCAACGCCCGCCTCGGCCGCCCAGGTCATGAGCGTGGCAAGGCGCAGGTCGTGCTCGGTGGACGGCTGGATGTTGGGATTGTCCCAGAGGATGACGGGCTCGAAGCCCTCCTCGCGCAGATGCAGCACCGGCTCGAGCGAGCAGGGCCCGCAGCAGGCGTGCAGCGCCAGCGGCAAGCGGCCCGTGGAGGCAGCGCGTGCCAACGCACACCCGGCGGCGGCTGCCTCAGCGGGCGTGTGGCCCGCCGAAGCCTCGCACAGGTGGTCTTGCCCTCGGTTCTGCTGGCTCTGCAAACTCTCCCCCATCTAACGATGCCTCCGGGCATCATACGACAGCCGTCTCGGGACGGTGCGCGAACACGGCGGGTGGTACGGGCCCGGCGAACCGGGCAGAGCGGGTAGCAGCGGCCGGGCGCGGCGGGTCGAGGCGTACGGCCATACGACACACGACCGAACCGCCAATGACGAAAACCCTGCGAATTGTATGGATTGCTGCCCGTGAATGGAGGACTTCCGAAGCCACCACAACGCATCGTTTTGCGAAACCCCTGCTACACGGTTTGCCGGTTAAACTGGCACCATCGCACATTCCGATGATGGCCACGCTGGACGCCATCGCGTAGGCCACCATCCATACAGTTCGCGGCCAACTCGTCGACAAGGTCGCCCACGGCTGTCATCGCCCCCGCCGCGGCCACGCGCGACGCGCCACGCCCGCACCCACGGGCGCCCCGCCGCAACCCGCCGCCCGTCGGCACTCGTAGCGGTACAGGCCCCGCCGTCCCCTCCGCAACGCGCCCGTCACGCCCATGCCCGACGGCATCGAGCCGCTCATCGAGCGCCGCCAGGCCATCAACGAGGACCTCGTGCGGGACGCAAGCGGCGAGGAGCCCATCCTGAGAAACGCCCCCAGCTACCTGCCGATGTTTCCTCACGACATGGCCTACGTCATGAAACATCTCGATCTCATACGAAAACATGGGCCATGCGGAGCCTGAAAACGCGAGCTATACAGAATCCGGGATGGTCGAGGCGGTAATCGGCCCCTTCACTGCCCCGGATTGCCGCCAGTGTACGAGCGTAGTTGCAGCGCGAGACTTGCAACTACGCCGTGAGCCACCGGCCCTTATGTGCCCGAGAAGCACCGAGCACCACTGCCCATAAACCCGCAGGTAACCGGGCCGTGCCTCACGCCGTCCCAACACATGTCTCGCACGTCAGGGGCACGAAGGGGCAACGCGCCTCGCCACCTGCTTGCGACATTCGTACACTGCCCGCAATCCGGGGCAGAAGGAGCCGTCCATCTTGACCCAAGCGCGCACGAGGCTCAATCCGGGGCATCGAAACGCCAGCGTGGGCACACGGAACGCACGAGGCGCGTCTCCGCCCAGTTCGTGCGTAGAGCACGCTCGAGACGCAAAAGCGTGAGAAGGGCACCCGAGCAGGACGAGAAGGGCCGACTGATGGGCCTGCCCAAGCCGAGAAACGCGAACAGGCCGCAAGAAAAAGCCCGCCACCGGTTGGTGACGGGCCAAAGACGCCAATGGGCAGGCAGAAGCGCAGGCCGCTCCAAACATCGCTCCTACTGGATGCGTGTGCGGCAGTACGGGCACACCTTCCAGTCGGCGTTGAGCGGTCGGTGGCAGGTGGGACACACGTTGCGGACCTGGGTGTTGCAGTTGGGGCACACGATGAAGTCCTTGTCGATGGGCGTGCCGCACTTGGGGCAGATGCCGTAGTGCGAAAGCTGGTGCTCGCGCAGGGCGATGTCGAGGTCCTGCTCCTCGCGGTCGACCAGGTACGAGCTCGGGCGCAGAATCACGTAGGCAAGCAGGCCCACGATGGGGATCACCGAGATGATGGCCCAGAGCCACCACGGCTCGGCGCCGCGCCGCTGGGCGTCGCGAATGACGTACACGATGGAGAGCACGTACAGCATGACGACGCAGGCGAGCATGAGGTAGAGCACCAT
>UWSJ01000040.1 GCA_900549525.1 uncultured Coriobacteriaceae bacterium
GCGCAGGGGCTTTACACGCCTAAGGTCGGGGGTTCGAATCCCTCATCGCCCACCACGGACACGACGGGCCCGGGACGGCTATGCCGCCCCGGGCTTTTTTGCGTCGCGGCACAGCCTGCGGCAAGCGCAGCCCACGAAAACACGACGGGTTCGGGCAGCATAACCACCCGGGTCCGTCAAATGCCCGCAAGGCGCCGCGTCGCCCTACCCCAGGCGCTCCACGCCATCGCGGGAGACGCGCGCGAAGAAGTGAGGAGTGGGGGCAGGCTGCTCGTCGCGAATGTCATACGCCCCGCGAAGGATGCGCTCGCCCTCGTCGAGCCGCGCCTCGCTGGCCGCATAGAGCGTCGCCACGAGGTCGCCGGGCTTCAGGTGGTCGCCCGTCTTGGCCGCAAGAACGACGCCTGCCGCCATGTCGATCGAATCCTCCTTGGTGGCACGCCCGGCCCCCAGCGCCACGCTCGCGATGCCGCAGCGCTCGGTGTCCATGGCATAGACGTAGCCCGCTTCGCTCGCACGCACCTCGCGCGAGACGGCGGGCTGGGCAAAGAGCGCGTAGTCGTCGAGCGCGCGCGCGTCGCCGCCCTGGGCCGCCACCATCTCGTGCAGCTTCGCGAACCCCTCGCCGTTGGCGATCTGCCCGCGCGCCGAGGCGCGACACGTCTCGGGCGAGCCCTCCCCCGCGAGGTACAGCATGTTGGCGGCAAGCTCTACGCACGTCTCGGTGAGGTCAGCCGGGGCCGTACCCTTGAGCGTATCGCACGCCTCCTGCACCTCGAGCGCGTTGCCGATGGCGTTGCCCAGCGGACGACCCATGTCGGTGATGAGGGCCACCGTGGTGCGGCCTACCTCCTCGCCGAGCTCCACCATGCATTTCGCGAGCCGAATCGCGTCCTCCGGCGTCTTCATGAAGGCACCGCTGCCGCACTTCACGTCGAGCAGGATCTTGTCGGCACCGGCGGCGATCTTCTTGCTCATGATGCTCGACGCAATGAGCGGAATGGAGTCCACCGTGGCCGTGACGTCGCGCAGGGCGTAGAGCTTCTTGTCGGCCGGCACGAGGTTGCCCGTCTGGCCGATGACCGCGCAGCCCACGGTGTTCACGATGTCGAAGAAGCGCTGCATGTCGATGTCGACGGAGAGGCCGGGGATGCTCTCGAGCTTGTCGAGCGTACCGCCCGTGTGCCCAAGCCCGCGGCCGCTCATCTTGGCCACGGGCACGCCCAGGGAGGCCACGATGGGCGCGAGCACGAGGGTGGTCTTGTCGCCCACGCCGCCGGTGGAGTGCTTGTCGACCTTGACGCCCTTGATGGCCGAGAGATCGACCATGTCGCCCGAGTGGGCCATGTCCAGAGTGAGCGTGGCCGTCTCGTGGGCGTTCATGCCCTCGAAGAAGATGGACATGAGCAGGGCCGATGCCTGGTAGTCGGGGATGGTTCCGTCGACGTAGCCCTTGATGAAGAAGCTCAGCTCCTCGTCGGTGAGGGCGCCGCCGTCGCGCTTCTTCTCGATGATGTCGTACATCCTCATGGGAGTGCCTTTCGATTGGATGGTGGAAGGACGGGCAGCGGCCCCACACGGGTGCGCCGTATCCGGTTCGTCTCGAAAACAAAGCGGGCCGCCCCAAACGGACGGCCCGCCAGATCAAGCTGTCGCTAGCAGCACGCCCGTGGCGCCTCACGGCCAAGGTCCTCCGGGCCAAAGCCCAGGGGCAGGATGTCCTTGAGCGCGTAGGTCCGCCACTCGTTCGCGGAACTGCCAAGCACGACCTGGAAGGTCTCGGGGTCGCAGAACTCGCGCATGACCTGTCGGCACACGCCGCACGGGGCACAGGGTCCGTCGACGGGCTTGCCGGCCGGGCCGCCCACGACGGCAATTGCCACGAAGCCACGCGCGCCCTCGCTCACGGCCTTGAAGAACGCCGTGCGCTCGGCGCAGTTGCTCGGCGTGTAGGCCGCGTTCTCGATGTTGCAGCCAAGCCACACCTTGCCCGTGGCATCGAGCAGGGCCGCGCCCACGGCAAAGTGCGAGTAGGGCACGTACGCACCCTCTCGGGCCTCGATGGCGGCAGCCACGAGTGCCCGCTCGTCAACGGCGGGGCGTCCCGCCGTCTGCGTCTCAGCGGCCATTATCCTCTGCTCCCCTTGATATAGGGCACGCCGTCGGCCTTGGGGGCCACGGAGCTGCCTACGAACAGGACGAGCGTGAGGATCGTGATGACGTAGGGCAGCATGGAGAGGATCTGCGAGGGGACGGGGAAGTTGCCGCCGCCCAGCATGACCACAAGCGCCTGGGTGAAGCCGAAGAGCATGCAGGCGCCATAGGTCCCAAAGGGCTTCCACTTGCCAAAGATCACGGCCGCCAGTGCGATGAAGCCCTGGCCGGCGATGGAGGTCTGGGTGAACTGCGAAACGATGGCGAGCGTCACCGAGGCACCGCCGAAGCCGGAAAGGATGCCCGAGATGATGACGCAGGCGTAGCGCGTCTTGTACACGTTGATGCCAAGGGTGTCGGCCGCGGCGGGGTGCTCGCCCACGGCGCGAACGCGCAGGCCCCACTTGGTCTTGTAGAGCACAAACCACACGATGACGGTGGCAATGAGCGCGAGGATGACCGTGACCTCGACGTTCAGGCTCGAGAAAGGCGTGCCGGCCAGCCCGCCCGCGCCGAAGATCTTGGGCAGCGTGGGGACGATTTCGGACATGGCCGCGCCATTGAAGAGTCGGCGGCAGAAGAACAGCGCAAGGCCGGGAGCCAGCAGGTTGATGGCAACGCCAGAGACCGTCTGGTCGGCCGCGAAGGTGATGGACGCCACGGCGTGCAGGAGCGCCACGATGCCGCCGGCGACACCCGCGCAGAGGAAGCCGATCCAGGGGTTGCCGGTCAGGTAGCTGCCCGCCACGCCAAAGAAGGCGCCGACGGTCATCATGCCCTCGATGCCGATGTTGGTGACGCCCGAGCGCTCGGACACGACGCCCCCGAGCCCGCCGAAGATGAACGGCGTGGCGTACGTGAGGGTGATGGCGATGAGCATGATCAGGCTGCTAAGCATCGTCGTCCTCCTTCCCTGAAGCCTCGTCCCGGTGAGGAACGGCGCGCGCGGACGCGCCGTCGTTAGGCTTGGTGCTCCCGTCGGCGGGGACGGCGGAAGCCTCGGACGCACCCGCCGCCTTCGCGTCGGCCGTGCCCGCCTGTGCCGCAGACGAACCAGCGGCCGCAACCTCGGCCTTGAGGGCGCGCTTGCGCTCGATGCGGTCGGCCAGGCTGGGGACGATACCGCCGAGCGCCATGAAGAACACGATGGTGCCGATCATGATGTTGATGATCTCGGACGGGGCGCCCATGACCTGCTGAACCGTCTGACCGCCGTAGATGAGCGCGGCGAAGAGCAGCGACGCCGGGATGCAGCCCACGGCGGAGCAGCCCGCGATGAACGCCACGGACAGGCCGTTGAAGCCGTAGTTCTCAAACGCGGCGAGCGTGGAGATGGCGTGCGGGGAGATGCCCGTGATGGTGAGGGCGCCGGCAAGGCCGCAGAGCGCGCCCGAGATGAGCATGCAGAGCACGATGTTCTTCTGGACGTTGATGCCGGCGAACTGCGCGGCGTCGCGGTTGAAGCCCACGGCACGAATCTCGTAGCCCACCTTGGTCTTGGTGAGCAGCCACGCAATGAAGAAGGCCATCGCGATGGCGATGATGAAGCCGATGTTGGCGTCGGTCTTGACGAGCATCTCGCGCAGCCACGGGATGCCGGCGAGCGCCTTCTGGCCGGCCTCGGAAACCTTCCAGTTGGGCAGGATCATCGTGTAGCTCGAGGCGTTGGCGATGAGCGAGCCGGTGGAGTTGGCGCGGTGGAAGGTGTCGGTCGCCACGATGTAGTTGTTGAAGTACAGCATGATCCAGTTGCACATGATCGAGGTGATGACCTCGTGGATGCCGAACTTCGCCTTGAGCCAGCCCACGAACGCGCCGAGCAGGGCACCGCCGGCGGTGCCGACGAGCAGCACCACGATCGGCTGGATGGGGAACGGCAGGTCGAGCTTGACGCCCACGATCATGGCAAGCACGGTGCCGATGATGTACTGACCCTCGCCGCCGATGTTGAACAGGCCCGCCTTGTAGGCAAACGCCACGGCGGAGCCCGTGAGCAGCAGGGGCGTCGCCTTGATGATCACGTTGGCGATGTACTTGGGCTTGCCGAGCGCACCCTGGAACAGGGCCGCAAACGAGCCTGCCGGATCGTACCCGGCGCTTGCGAGGATGACCGCCGCCACGGCGAAGCCGACGATGATGGCGACGACGGCCGAGGTGATCGGCTTCTTGAGGATCTTGGTGAAGGCGCTCACTTGTTACCACCTCCTGCCATGAGCAGGCCAAGCTTCTGCTCGTCCACCGTACCCTGGGCAAACGAGCCGCAAATCTGGCCGTCGTAGATGACGTCGATGCGGTCCGACACGCTCATGACCTCATCGAGCTCGAAGGAGATGAGCAGGATGGCGGCGCCCCGGTCGCGCTCGCGGACGAGCGCCTTGTGCACGAACTCGATGGCGCCCACGTCGAGGCCTCGGGTGGGCTGCACGGCGATGAGCAGGTCGGGCTCGCGAGAGACCTCGCGGGCGATGATGACCTTCTGCTGGTTGCCGCCGGAAAGCCCCGCCGCCGCATGGTCCTCGCAGTCGTCCGGACGGATGTCGAACTCCTTGATGAGCCCGCTCGTGAAGTCGCGCATGGCCTTGTAGTCGAGCCTGATGCCCTTGCCGTACGTCTCCTGGTCGTGAATGTCGAGCACGGCGTTCTCGGCCACGGTGAAGGGAAGCACGAGGCCCCAGCGGTGGCGATCGGAGGGGATGGTGGCGACGGCATGGTCGAGCACGTTCTTGATGGAGGTGCCCAGAAGCTCGGCGCCCTTCACCTTGACGCTGCCGCCCTCGGCCTTGATGAGGCCGTCGATGCAGTCGGTCAGCTCGGCCTGGCCGTTGCCGTCGATGCCCGCGATGCCCACGATCTCGCCGGCGTGCACGTCGAGCGAAAGGCCCTTGACGGCCTCGATGCCGCGCGCGTCCTTGACGTGGAGGTCGCGGATGGAGAGGACGACGTCACCGGGCGTGGCGGGCTTCTTCTCGACCTGGAAGTTCACGTGGCGGCCAACCATCTTGGAGGCGAGCTCCTCCTCGTTGGTCTTCGACACGTCGACCGTGCCCATGTAGACGCCACGGCGAATGATGGAGCACTCGTTCGCCGACTCCATGATCTCCTTGAGCTTGTGCGTGATGATGATGATCGTCTTGCCCTTGGCGATGAGCCCGTGCATGATCTCGATAAGCTTCTCGATCTCCTGCGGGGTGAGCACGGCCGTGGGCTCGTCGAGGATGAGCGTCTCGGCGCCGCGGTAGAGGACCTTGAGGATCTCGACGCGCTGCTGCATGCCGACGGTGATGTCCTCGATCTTGGCGTCGAGGTCGATGTCAAAGCCGTACTCGTCGGCGATCTGCGCCACGTTCTTGCGCGCCTCCGCCATGTCGAGCGTGCCGGCCGGGCCGCACACCTCGTCGCCGAGCACGATGTTCTCGGTCACGGTGAAGTTCTCCACGAGCATGAAGTGCTGGTGGACCATGCCGATGCCATGCTTGATGGCGGTGGTGGGGTCGGTGATGTCGACCTTCTCGCCGTTGATGAAGACCGCGCCTTCATCGGCCTGGTAGAGGCCGTAGAGCACGTTCATGAGGGTGCTCTTGCCAGCACCGTTCTCTCCGAGGATCGCGTGGATCGTTTGCTTCTTCACGTCTAGATCGACATGGTCGAGCGCCGTGAACGTACCGAAGCGCTTGGTGATGCCATGCATCTGAACCGCATACTCGGGGCTGACTTCCACGTGACACCCCCCTTCCCTTCTTAGCCCACGCAGCGGGGGACACCTCCCCTGAGGTGTCCCCCGCCGTAGAGTGGACTGGCTAGTGATTACGCAGTGTAGCCGGGCTTTTCTTCGCGTCCCTGTCCAGCCGTAGGGATGCGGCCGCACGCCACAGGCGCGCTCGCCCGAAGCCAGCCGCTAGGCCGAAAACGCGTTGAAGGCGTCCTCGGTGCCCGGCGGGGTGATGTCGCCGCTCTTGATCTTCTCACCGATGGCGATGGCCTCGTTATAGAGCTCGTCGCCGATGATGGAGTGCTCCTCGGGGATGCCCACGGCGTCCTCGGTCATGCCGAGGCTGACCTCGGTGCCAAGCGCCTGGGAGCCGTCGAGGATCTTCGGGGTGAGCTCGGCCACGCCGGTGCCCACGAGCTTGAGCGCGGAGGTGATGACGTTCTCCGGCGCGAGGTAGCTCTGGTCCATGTCGACACCGATGGCGTACTTGCCGGCCTCCTTGGCCGCCTCGATGACGCCCGTGCCGGTGCCGCCGGCGGCGTGGAAGACCACGTCGCAGCCGTCGCCGTACATCTTCTGGGTGATGGACTTGCCCTTGGCGGCGTCACCGAAGCTCTCGGCGTACTGGGAGTTGACCTCGACGTTCAGGCCCTTGGTGGCGTTGGCGTACTTCACGCCGCCCTTGTATCCGTACTCGAAGAGGTCGATCTGCTCGGAGGAGACGCCGCCCACGAAGCCCACCTTGCCGGTCTTCGAGAAGCACGCGGCGATGTAGCCCACCATGAAGGACGGCTCCTGCGGACGGAAGTTGACGCCGAGCAGGTTGGCGACGCCGTCGGGGTTGCCGTTGTCGACGATGGCGAACTTAACGTCGGGGTTGGCCTTGGCGGAGGCAACGATGGCCTCGTACATGGCGAAGCCGACGCCCCAGACGAGGTCGGACTCGTCGTCGACGGCCTTGTCGAGGTTGGTGGCGTAGTCGCTCTCCTGCTTGGACTCGATGTAGGAGACCTCGTAGCCGTGATCGTTCTTGAGCTGCTCCATGCCCGACCACGCGGACTGGTTGAACGACTGGTCGTTGATGCCGCCGGTGTCGGTGACCATCTCGACCTTCTTGCCGCCGTCGGCGGAGCCGGAGGCCGCACCGGTGCTGGCCGTGCCGCCGCCACCTCCACAGCCGACGAGCCCGAGGCCGGCAACGGTCGCGAGCGCGCCCATGCCCGTGACGAACCCGCGACGTGAGATGTTTGCCTTCATGTCGTGCTCCTTACCATCGTGTGACCGGCCCTCCCGGGCCCGTCTTCCTCTGAGGCGCGCGAGACGCCCCTCCCTTAGTACGGGCCTGCGCCCGTGTCGTGCCAAGCTCTATTAATCCACGGTGGAGGCGGCCACCTCGAGGGCGACCTCCATCATTTGGGTGAACGAGGTCTGACGCTCCTCAGCCGGTAGCGAGGCGCCCGTGAGGGGCAGGTCGGAGACCGTGAGCAGCGTAAGCGCGTGCTTCTTGGCGCGGATGGCATTGAGGTAGAGGGCGACGGACTCCATCTCGACGGCGAGCACGCCCATGGAGGCCCAGCGCTCGTTCACGGTCTCATCGTCGTTGTAGAAGATGTCAGAGGACAGGATGTTGCCGACCCTGTAGGCGTAACCCAGCTTGTCGGCGCTCTCGACGGCGCGGCGCAGCAGGCCAAAGTCAGCGATGGGGGCCAACGTGCCGGGCATGCGGAACTGCGCGGCGTAGTTGGAGTCGGTGCAGGCGCCCATGCCAATCACGACGTCACGGAGCTTGACGTCCGGGGCAAGTCCACCGGCCGTGCCGATGCGGATGATGTTGTCGACGTCGTAGAAGTTGAAGAGCTCGTAGGAGTAGATGCCGATCGACGGCATGCCCATGCCCGAGCCCATGACCGAGACGGGCTTGCCCTTGTAGGTGCCCGTGAAGCCAAGCATGTTGCGCACCTCGTTGAAGCAGGTGACGCTGCCCTCGTCGAGGTAGGTCTCGGCGACGAACTTGGCGCGCAGCGGGTCGCCCGGCATGAGGACGGTCTTGGCGATCTGACCCTTGGTGGCGGCGTTGTGCGGGGTGGGGGTGCTCATGGGCTAGGCCTCCAGAATCTCGTCGAGGTGGGACGTGCCGACTCCCAGCGCGGGTGCGCCAAGGTAGTCGAGGATCGTGGCCGAGATGTCGGCGAAGGTGGGCAGGGTGCCGAGGTTGGCGCCCGCCTTGACGCGCGGGCCGGCAATGACCCAAGGCACGTACTCGCGCGAATGGTCGGTGGAGGGGGTCACCGGGTCGCAGCCGTGGTCGGCACTGATCATGAGCAGGTCGTTCTCGCGCAGCCCCGCGATGATCTCCGGGAGCTTCTCGTCAAAGTAGGAGATGGCCTTGGCGTAGCCCACGGCGTCGTTACGGTGCCCGTAGATCATGTCGGTGTCCACGAGGTTGGTGAAGCACAGGCCATGGAAGTCGCGGCCGGTACGCTCGATGGTCTTCTCGATGCCCTCGGGGTTGCCGGAGGTGAAGACGTAGTCGGTCATGCCGCGGTGGGCAAAGATGTCGTAGATCTTGCCAACGGACAGCACGTCGTAGCCGTGCTCCTTGAGCTGGTCGAGCATCGTGGTGCCCGTGGGCTCGAGGGAGAAGTCGTGGCGGCGCGGGGTGCGCTTGAAGTTCTCGGCCTTGTCGCCCACGAACGGACGGGCGATGATGCGCGCGACGCCGTGGTCGCCCACGAGGATCTTGCGCGCGATGCGGCAGTACTCGTAGAGCTGCTCGACCGGCACGACGGCCTCGTTGGCGGCGATCTGGAACACGCTGTCTGCCGAGGTGTAAACGATGAGGTCGCCGGTCTTCAGGTGCTCCTCGCCGTAGGCCTTGATGACCTCGGTGCCCGAGTAGGGCTTGTTGCAGAGCACGCCGCGGCCGGTGGCCTTGCCGAAGGCCTCGATGACGTCGGCCGGGAAGCCGTCGGGGTAGGTGGGGAAGCGCTTGGGCGAGATGACGCCGGCCATCTCCCAGTGGCCCACCGTGGTGTCCTTGCCCGCAGACTTCTCGCGCAGGCGGGCGAAGGCGCCCTCCGGGTTCTCGACGGGGGCGAGGTCGGTCTGATACGGGCCCTCGAGGGCACCCTCGATGTTGAGCATGCCGAGGCGCGCGAGGTTGGGCACGTTGAGGTGCCCGCTCGTGGCGCAGGCGCAGAGGGTGTTGGACGGCTCGTCGTCGAAGTCGGGCCAGTCGGGCTCCGAACCGATGCCGAAGCTGTCGAGGACAACGAGGAACACGCGGCGGTCGGTACCGGGGGTATCGCCCATTGCATCTCCGTTCTTACGTACGGCGGCGCGCTCGTGTGCACACCGCCGTCCTGTTGGCCAAATTTTCTAAAGGAAAGTTTAGCCAACTATCCGTTTGCTTGCAGTCTAAAGAGCCTATTTCATCGTGCTCGCAACGGGGAGGAAACAACGTGTCTTGGGCCGCGAACGGCGGGGGAATCGCTGCAGGCGGCAGGTGGAAAGCGCTCAATATGCATGTTTCAGCCCGTCTTCACAATGTCCGGACGCGCAACAATTGTTGAAGACCTGCGGGGACAAGATGTCTCATGTGGCCGTTTACCTCGGTTTTCACCCTTTCACCAAACGCCGCTTTACGAGCTTGAAACACCCCCGTATAATGCGAATTAATCTTTGATTAGGCATCTAAATCTTTGTTGAGTCCACGTGAACGGAGGCAGGATGGTCACCGAGCGCGAGCGTCAGATCCTCGAATGGATTCGCGAGGACCCCTCCATCAGCCAGAAGGAGATCGCAGAGCGGGCGGACATCTCGCGCTCCTCGGTAGCCGTTCACATCTCCAACCTCATCCGTAAGGGCCAAATCCTAGGAAGGCAGTACGTGCTCTCCGAGAACCCCTACGCCGTCGTCGTGGGCGGCGCGAACATGGACATCGCCGGCAAACCCTCCGAGCCGCTCGTGCCACGAGACTCCAACCCCGGCACCGTGCGCCTCTCCGCGGGCGGAGCAGGGCGCAACATCGCCCACAACATGGCGCTGCTCGGCTGCGACGTGAAGCTCATCTCGGCCTTCGGGGACGACGCTCACGCCCGCGAGCTCATGGACGGGTGCCGCAACGTCGGCATCGACGTACGCGGCTCGCTCGTGATCCCGGGTGCCAGCACCTCCACCTACCTCTTCATCATGGACGAGGGCGGCGACATGGAGCTCGCCATCTCCGACATGGACATCTACGAGCAGCTGCTCCCCGCCCACCTCGAGCGCAAGCTCGACATCATCGAGAACGCGGCCCTGTGCGTGGTGGACACCAACCTGCCGGCCGAGAGCCTGCGCTGGCTCGCCGACAACGTGACGGTGCCGCTGTTCTGCGACCCCGTCTCCACCGTCAAGGCCACCAAGCTCGACGGCATCGTGGGCAAGCTGCACACGCTCAAGCCCAACCGCCTCGAGGCGAGCGTGCTCTCCGGCGTCGACATCCATGACGACGCCACCCTGCACGAGGCAGCCCAGCGACTGCTCGACACGGGCCTTGACCAGGTCTTCATCTCGCTCGATGCCAACGGCCTCTATTGCGCCGACCACGAGTGCTCCATGACGCTGCCCATCATCAAGAGCGAGGTGGTCAACGCCACCGGCGCCGGCGACTCCATGATGGCGGCCATCGCCTGGGCCTACCTGGGCGGCGAGGGGCTCGAGGGGCAAGGCCTCGCGGGGCTCGCCACCTCCTCGATCTGCGTCGAGGCGGCCGCCACCATCAACACCGAAATCTCGGCCGACGCCGTGCGCAAGCGCATGGCCACGGTACGACCCGACTAACCCCCCCCCGCGGCAAGCAGCCGCCACCACGGTTCCACTCGCGCCGGGTGCGCCCGGCACGCCGACGATACGCATACGCAGGAACGAACGAGAGACACGAAAGGAACGCACATGACCGAGCTCAACAAGTACCTCGACATCGCCCCCGAGGTGAAGGAGGCCCTCGACGCCGGCAAGCCGGTCGTCGCCCTCGAGTCCACGATCATCTCGCATGGCATGCCCTACCCGCAGAATGTCGAGACCGCCCTCAAGGTCGAGAGCATCATCCGCGAGAACGGCGCCGTGCCCGCCACCATCGCCGTCATCGGTGGCCGCCTCCGCGTCGGCCTCTCCGCCGACGAGATCGACTACCTCGGCAAGAAGGGCCACGACGTCACCAAGGTGTCCCGTCGCGACCTCGCCGTCGTGTGTGCCCGTGGCATGGACGGCGCGACGACCGTAACCACCACGATGATCATCGCCCACATGGCGGGCATCGAGGTCTTCGCCACGGGCGGCATCGGCGGCGTGCACCGCGGTGCCGAGAAGACCATGGACATCTCGGCCGACCTCGAGGAGCTTGCGCAGACCCCCGTCATGGTCATCTGCGCCGGCGCCAAGTCCATCCTCGACCTTGGTCTCACCCTCGAGTTCCTCGAGACGCGCGGCGTGCCGGTGCTGGGCTACCAGACCTCCGAGCTGCCCGCCTTCTACACCCGTCACTCCGGCTTTGGCGTGGACTACGAGGTTGACTCGCCCGAGGACCTCGCCAAGATCTTCCTCGCCAAGCGCGAGCTTGGCCTCAAGGGCGGCGCCGTCGTGGCCAACCCCATCCCCGAGAAGTACTCCATGGACAAGGCCGTCATCGACAAGGTGATCGCCGAGGCCATCGACGAGGCCAACGCGAAGGGCATCCACGGCAAGGAGACCACGCCGTTCCTGCTCGCCAAGATCGCCGAGATCACGGGCAACGACTCGCTCGAGGCCAACATCGAGCTCGTCTTCAACAACGTGGCGCTGGGCGCCAAGACGGCCGTGGCGCTCTCCAACCTGGAGAAGTAGCGCCGCACGCCGCATTGCCGGGCGCACCTCGCGCTACGCGTTCGCCCGCGCCCCGCACAGGTACGCCGCCCGCCCCCGAATCGTCGTCGTTCGCGGCCTCGATTCGGGGGCTTTTTCGTAATCGGACGAATGTCCTCGAACGAAACAGGGAGCACACCTACGATACAGAGATGCCGCACAAAGCAGGGCTGCATCGATCACGTGGGAGGAGCCGCATGGACGCCGACGCGTACCTCGCCCGTCTTGACGACTCCGTGTCCGCCGTCCTCTCCCCTTGGGTCGGGCGCGCCCCGCGCGGGTTTGCGTCTGGCCGGATCATTGCCTGCACGGACTGCGAGCTCGTGACGATACCCAGCATGCAAGCAGGGCTTCGCGCCCCGATGAAGGAGGAAACCTTGGCAACACCCGAAGACGTCATGAGCATCGTCACCTCGAAGAAGCTCACCTACAAGCAGAAGAAGCTGCACCTCGCCCAGTCGGCCGAGAACAGCGTCAACCCCATCAAGACGACCGAGCGCTTCGACTACTTCTTCAAGAACCGCGCGCTCGACGACATGAGCGAGGGCAACGCCCCCTACCGCCCGCGCTACATCCTCCCCAACTACGAGCACTTCATCGAGAACGGCTCCTCCTTCCTCAAGCTCGACGCGCCCAAGACCCTCGACGACCTGCTCTGGGGCCTTGCGATGGTCTATGACAACGTGCCGTCGGTCACGAGCCGCCCCGTCTCGGTGGGCCAGCTTGACCGCATGATCGAGCCTTTCCTCGCCGGCCACACCGACGAGGAGGTCAAGACCAAGCTCAAGTACTTCCTCACCTACATCGACCGCACGGTGGCCTCCGGCTACTGCCACGCCAACATCGGCCCGGAGGAGACGCGTGCCGGCAACCTCCTGCTCGAAGTCGAGGCGGAGCTGCAGAACGCCGTCCCCAACTTCACGATGAAGTACGACCCCGAGGTCACACCCGACGAGTACATGCGCAAGGCCATCCGCTGTGCCATGAAGTGCGCAAACCCGGCCTTCGCCAACCACGCCATCCACAAGCACACCTACGAGGGCGACTACCAGATCGTGAGCTGCTACAACGTGCTGCCCTACGGCGGCGGCGCCTACTGCCTCGACCGCCTGCTGCTGCCCGGTATGGCCAAGCTCGCCACGAGCGTGGACGACTTCATGGACAACGTCCTGCCCGAGGCCACCGGCGAGCTCTGCAACTACATCAACCAGCGCATCAAGTTCGAGGTCGAGGAGTCGGGCTTCTTCGACACCGACTGGCTCGTCACCGACGGCCTGCTGCGCCGCGACCGCTTCGTGGCCATGTTCGGCCTCGCCGGCATGAGCGAGTGCGTCGCCACCCTGCTCAACCTCGGCGACGACCGCCACTACGGCACCGACCCCGAGGCCAACGAGCTCGCCGACCGCATCTGCCACAAGGTCTACGACCAGGTGAACGACTTCGAGGCCGTCTACTCCGAGGCTGCCAACAACCGCTTCACCCTGCACGCGCAGGCCGGCTTCGGCGACCAGATGGGCGTCACGCCGGGCGTGCGCATCAAGGTGGGCGACGAGCCGAAGGTCTTCTACGACCACATCCGTCAGGCCGCCAGCCTGCACAAGTACTTCAACGCCGGCGTCTCGGACATCTTCCCCGTCGAGCCCACGGCCGAGAAGAACCCCGACGCGGTCCTCGACGTCATCAAGGCCGCCTTCGCCATCGACGACAAGTACCTGTCGTTCTACAGCTCCGAGTCCGACCTCGTGCGCATCACGGGCTTCCTCGTGAAGCGCTCCGAAATCGAGAAGTACGCGCGCGGCGAGGTCGTGCTCGCCGACACCTCGCATGACGGCGAGGGCAACTGGCGCGCCAACGACCTCGGCGACCGAATGGTGCGCCTGTAGGTCGACAACGTCAGGGCGGGCGGGGTCTCATGTCCCAGCTCAAACAGCTTCGCCTGCGGCGAAGAACTCGCTGGAGACATGAGACCCCGCCCGCACGTTGCGGCCACGAGGCGGTGGCTGCTTGGTTGGGATGCAAGGCATGGAGGCTTGGATGTCGGCGCACGTTCCGGTTAACAACATCATCCCGTTCTCGCTCGTGGACGGGCCGGGGGCGCGCTGTTCCATCTTCGTGCAGGGGTGCAACATCCACTGCGCCTACTGCCACAACCCCGAGACGCAGAAGCTCTGCGTGGCCTGCGGCACCTGCGTCAAGGCGTGCCCCTCCCACGCCCTCACCATCCACGCCGGTGCCGTGGAGTGGGACGAGGACGCGTGCTGCAAGTGCGACACCTGCATCGGCACGTGCCAGCACCGCTCGAGCCCCCGCGTCAAGCACCTCTCCGCCGAGGACGTGTTTGCCGAGGTCAAGAGCTACATGCCCTTCATCCGCGGCATCACCACCTCGGGCGGCGAGTGCATGCTCTACCCCGAGTTTCTCCGTGAGCTCTTCTCGCTCTGCAAAGGCGTGGGGCTGGGGTGCCTCATCGACTCCAACGGCACCGTCGACTTCGAAGACCACGAGGAGCTGCTCTCCCTCTCCGACGGCGTGATGCTCGACGTGAAGTGCTGGGACGACGCCTGGTTCACCAAGCTCACCGGCACCGACGGCACGACCGTGCGCAAGAACCTTGCCCTGCTCTCCGAGGAGGGCAAGCTCACCGAGGCCCGCGTCATCGTGACCGAGGGATGGAACGACCCCGAGGACGCCGTGCGTGGCATCGCCAAGACCGTGGGGGCGCGCGCGGGCACGACGCGCCTGCGCCTCATGCGCTTCCGTCCCTTTGGCGTGCGGGGCCCCATGGCAACCAGTCCCTCCCCCGGCGACGCGCGCATGGACGCCATCGAGCGCGAGGCCAACGAGCTTGGCTTTGGCGAGGTCGTCGTCTCGTAAGGGTCGTGCGGCACCGTGTACGCCGCGTGTCGGCGCACCCGCGGGTGCCGCGTATACTGGTGCGCATGGATATCTCGAATGAAGTCGCCTGTCCCGTCGGCGCAGACACCCCCGTTGCACACACCACCCTCGGCAAGCTCGTCGAGCTCCTCATAGACCGGAAGCTGCTCGCGGATGGAGCCTCCGCCCCCGACACCGCGACCCCCGTCACCGGTGCCGCCTGCGACTCGCGCTTCGTGCGCCCCGGCAACGTCTTCTTCTGCAAGGGGCGCGCGTTCAAGAGCGCCTACCTCTCCTCGGCCGTCGAGAAGGGCGCCGTGGCCTACCTCTGCGAGCCCGAACGTGCCGATGAGCTGGCGGGCGTGGCGCCCGGCATCCCCGGTCTTGTCGTCAGCGACATGCGCCTTGCCATGGCGCATGTCTCAGCGGTGGCGTTCGCCCATCCCGACCGCGCCCTTCCTCAGGTGGGAATCACGGGCACGAAGGGCAAGTCCACCTCGGCCTATATGCTGCGCGCCATTGTCGACGCCGCTCGCGGCGCCCGGAGCTGCGGCGTCATCGGCTCCATCGACACCTACGACGGCGTCGAGGACAGCGAGTCGACCAACACCACACCCGAGGCTCCTGATCTCTGGCGCCACCTCGCCAACGCGCGTGACGCCCACCTCGCCGCCATGGTCATGGAGGTGTCGAGCCAGGCGCTCAAGTACGACCGCTCCCTGGACGTCGAACTTGACGTCGCCGCGTTCCTCAACATCGGCAAGGATCACATCTCCCCCGTTGAGCACCCCACCTTCGAGGACTACTTCGCAAGCAAGCTCAAGATCTTCCGCCAGTGCCGCGCCGCCGTGGTGAACCTCGGCAGCGCCCACCTCGAGCGCATTCTCCAGGCGGCGCAGCAGGAGGGGCTGGGCGGCACGACGCCCCGGCTCGTCACCGTGTCCGCCGCGGGTGGCGATGCCGTCGAGTGCGGGAGCTGCGACATGGTCTTCCCCGACGTCTGGGCCACCGGCGTGCGTCCCGAGGGCTCACGGCTCACCTTCGTGGCGCACGGGACCATGGGCACTGCCGACGGCACCGATACCGTCACGCACGGGCTCGGCGAGGCCTGGGAGCTGCCCGTCACCATCAGCTTCCCCGGCCTCTTCAACGTCGAGAACGCCCTCGTGGCCATCGCGTCCGCCAAGCTCTTGGGCATCGCCAACGAGCACATAGCCGCGGGGCTTCTCGCCTGCCGCGTACCCGGGCGCATGGAGCTCATCGGCAAGGCAAGCGACCGCGTGGCCTGCGTGGTCGACTACGCGCACAACAAGCTCTCCTACCAGAGCTTCTTCTCGTCCATGGCCAAGGAGTTCCCCGGCAGGAGAATCGTCGCGCTCATTGGCGCGCCGGGCGGCAAGGCCTACGAGCGCCGCGAGGAGCTGCCCCGCGAGGCCGCACGCTGGGCGAGCCACATCGTCACCACCGAGGAAGACCCGGCCCACGATGGCAACGAGGCCATCTGCCGCGAGATGGACGGCAACGTGCCCGAGGGCGCGACGCTCGCGGACGGCACGCCCGTCACGCACGAGTACGTGCTGGATCGCCAGGAGGCCGTGAGCCGCTGCCTTGACGTTGCGCTCTCCTACGACGAGCCCGCCCTCGTGTGCCTGCTGGGCAAGGGCGACGAGACGCTCATCCACCGCGGCGACCACTTCGAGCCCATGGTGCCCGATGCCGAGGCCTACCGCGCCGCCGCACGCGAGCGCGGCTTGACGCTGTAGGCA
>UWSJ01000041.1 GCA_900549525.1 uncultured Coriobacteriaceae bacterium
GACTCCCTCACCGCCGCGCTCGAGGCCGCCCGCCGCATCGTGTGGTCCGACGGGGGCAGCGAGCTCACGGTCGTCGCCAAGGGTAACGCCACGGCGTGCGTGGGCGTCGAAGCGGCCCTGCTGCCCAAGCCGGGGCCGTCGTGTCTTGCCACGGCCGGGTCGGGCGACGTGCTGGCGGGCATCATGGTCAGCCTGCTCGCGCGCGGCGGCAAGGATACGGAGGCGCTGCCGATGCTGGCCTCGCTCGCCTGCGAGATCCACGGCTGCGCGGCTTCCTTCGCCCAGGAGCGTTACGGGTCGAGGGGCGTCATGGCGGCCGATATAATCGAGGCCGTCGGCTTGGCCGTCGACGCGGTCGAGGACCGCGCGGCCTTTGGCGACGAGGGCCACGGTCCTGCCGGTGACGACAAGACGACCGAGAACTAACGAGCGGTAACGGAGGCGTTTGCCTGATGGTTCAGCACAGGTGTCCGGACACGCGCTGGGCGTGGGTCGAGATCGACAAGGGGGCGCTGCGCCGCAACACGCGTGCCTTCAAGGATCTGCTCGAGCCGGGCGTCCGCATGATGGCCGTGGTCAAGGCTGATGCGTACGGACACGGCGCGGTGGAGTGCGCCAAGGTGATGCACGCTGCGGGCGCCGACCAGTTTGCCGTTGCCACGGTTGAGGAAGGCCTCGAGCTCCGCGCGGCGGGCATCACCTGGCCCATCCTCATCCTCTCGGAGCCGCCCATGGAGTGCGTGCAGACGCTTGTCGAGCACGACCTCATGCCCTGCGTCTACACCCAGGAGTTTGCGCTGGCCTACGGCGAGTGCGCGGCGGCGCTCGGCACGGTGGGCAGGTACCACCTCTCCGTGGAGACGGGCATGACGCGCATCGGCGTGGACTGGAAGGACGTGGTGGAGTTCCGCCGTGGCATCGACTTCCACCGCGGGCTCAAGTGCGCGGGCACGCTCACGCACTTTGCCACGGCCGACGTTCCCGGTGACTGGACGTTTGCCCTGCAGTACCGTCGCTTCACGGAGGCGGTGTCCGCCATGCGCGATGCCGGTATCGACTGCGGTCTCGTGCACTGCGACAACACGCCGGCCACGATCCTCTACCCGGACACGCACCTCGACATGTGCCGTGTGGGCGTGGGCCTTTACGGCATGCAGCCTGCGGAGAGCACGCGTCCGCACATCTCGCTGGAGCCGGTCATGAGCGTGCGCGCCCGCGTGACACGCGTGGTGTATCCACCGGCCGGCTCGGGGGTGAGCTACGGGCAGACCTACACCGTCGCCAAGCAGAACACACAGGTCGCCACCATTCCCATCGGCTATGCCGACGGCCTTTCGCGCACGCTGTCCGACAAGATGGACGTGCTGGCGCACGGAACGCGCTGCCCGCAGGTGGGCCACATCTGCATGGATCAGTGCATGTTCGCGGTTGACGTCAATACGCGTCGTGCCGTGCGGCCCATGGACGAGGTGCACTACGGAGACCTCGTGACCGTGATGGGCGCCGACGGCGGCGAGTGCATCACGGCCGACGAGCTGGCCGAGCTTCGCGGCACCATCAACTACGAGGTCACGTGCGATTTTGGCATGCGTCTCGACAAGGTCTACGTGTAGGGAGCGCCCCGTTGCGCACCAACTGCCGCGCCTTATCGTCCGCACGCTCGGAGGTCATCCTTGTCGATTCTCAAGATTCCCGGCCACGTTAACCAGAAGCCGCGCGAGGTCATGCTCGAGGAGATCGAGAACCTCATGGGCAACTGCCAGCGCTGCGAGCTGGGCAAGACCCGCACGCATCTCGTCTTTGGCGTGGGCGACCCGCACGCGCGCGTGATGTTCATCGGCGAGGGGCCGGGGCGCAACGAAGACCTCAGGGGCGAGCCGTTTGTGGGCGCCGCCGGGCACAAGCTCGACTCGCTGCTGGCGCTTGCGGGCCTCACGCGCCCGGAGATCTATATCGCCAACGTGGTGAAGTGTCGCCCGCCTGGAAACCGTAACCCCAAGCCGGCCGAGATTCAGGAGTGCGCGCCGTTCTTGCGCGAGCAGATCCGCTCTATCTGGCCCGACGTCATCGTGTGCCTGGGCAATTTCGCCTCCCAGTGGGTGCTCAAGACCGACCGCGGCGTCACGAGCCTGCGCGGCCAGCTCTACCAGCAAGGGCACTTCGTGGTGTGCCCCACGTTCCACCCGGCGGCGTGCATTTACCACGCCGACTGGCAGCCGCTGCTCGAGAGCGACCTGCGTATGGTGGGCGCGTGGCTGGCGGCGCATCCGGCCGCGCGAGACGGCGTGGTGCCGGCGAGCGAGGCGGCCGGCCGCAAGGCCCCTGCCGGTGCGGGGCTTCCGGAGGAGCCAGCGGCCGACGCGGGCGCCGGTGTCGGCGACGGGCGGGAAGGCGTGCGATGAGCGACAGGCTGACGCTGGAGTCTGCGTCTCCCGAGCAGACGCAGGCCGTGGGCGAGATGATCGGTGCGGCCCTGCAAGACGGTGACGTGCTCGTTCTCACGGGCGACCTTGGTGCTGGCAAGACGCAGCTCACAAAGGGCATCGCGCGGGCGCTGGGCGTGAGTGACGAGATCACGAGCCCCACCTTTGCCCTCGAGGCCGTCCATGAAGGCGGACGCATCCCGCTCTATCACTTCGACCTGTACCGCTTGCATGAGGCGGACGAGCTTGGCGATGCCGGCCTCTGGGACGTGCTGGGCGCTGACGGCGCCTGCGTGATTGAGTGGGGCGAGCAGTTTGCTGACGAGATTGGCCCCGAGCGCGTTGACGTGTTCGTGACGCGCGAGGAGACCGGCAGCACGGAGGCGTTGGGCGCCGAGGCGGGCGACGCCGACGCTTCCGAGTCTGGCAACGAGCCGCCCCGTCGCATCGAGCTCGAAAGCCATGACGCTCGTGGCGACGAGCTGCTGGCCGCGGTGCGGGCCTCACGGTAGCTCGGAGCGCTCCCGCTGCCGGGGCTGGGCGCCTTGCGTCGCGGCGGCACTGTCTCTCCCCTTCGCGCACTCCAGCGCTAGACTGTCTTCCGTTGAACGGGATGGAAGGGTTTCCCATGGCTGAAGCAACTGGCAAGCAGCGACTCGTGCTCGCAATCGACACGTCCACGGACATGCTGGCATGTGCGGCGGGCGAGGTTGCCGCTCCGGGCGCGCAGGCCGCCGTCCCGACGCGCGGGGGGCTGCGCGTGCTAGCCGCAGGCGATCGCCTGTGTCGGCGTCATGCCAACGAGGGGCTCGTGAGCGTCTGCGAGGAGGTGCTGGCCGCCGCCGGCAAGTCCATGGCCGACGTGGACGTGGTGCTCGTGGGGCGCGGCCCCGGATCGTTCACGGGCGTGCGCATCGGCATCGCCACGGCAAAGGGGCTCGCATGCGGTCTTGAGCGACCGCTCTTTGGCGCCTCCACGCTCGATGCTGTCGCCTGGGGCGTCTGGCGCGCGGGTGTGCGCGGTCTTGTGGGCGTGGTGGGAGACGCCATGCGCCGGGAAGTGTATCCGGGCCTCTATCAGGTAGACGAGGAGGGGCCGAGGCGGCTCTTCGAGGTCGAGCGGGTCTCCAAGGTGCCCGCTGCCGTGGAGGCGTGGGCGAGTCGCGCCGACCACGACCAGATCACGCTGGCCGGTGACGGGCTCAAGAAGTACCGTGCGCAGTTCGAGGCGGCGGGCTTTGTGCGCTTCGTCGACGAGGCGGCATGGTACCCGAGCGGCGAGGGCCTGCTCCGGGCGTATGCGGCCGAGGTTGCGACGACGCGTGACGGCGAGGGGAGCGAGGCTGTCCCGGCGGCGCGCAACGTTGCTGGGGGCGGGGCGACCTCGGCGCAGGTCGGCCAGTCCGGCGACCCGGCGCTCGTGCTGCCCGTCTACACGCGTCTTTCCGACGCGGAGGAGAACGAGGCGAAGCGCCTGGGCCTCGCCGAGCCGGCGACCGTGGCAACCACCGGCTGCGACGACGCCCTGGCCGACCGCCACCTCCAGCTACGCCCCATGAGCGTCAACGACCTCAAGGCCGTGGCGGAGCTCGAGGCGGAGGTCTTCGCGCCAAGTCACCACACGCCGTGGAGCGAGCGGGTCTTTGCCGACGACCTTGCCGAGCCGGGGCACATCTGGTGGGTCGCCCACGACGAGGGTGAGCTCATCGGCTACGCAGGCGCCGTCATGGTCGCCGGCGACGCACAGATCTCCAGCGTGGCCGTGGCGGAGGGACGGCGTCACGAGGGTATTGCGGGCAGGCTGCTCGCACGCGTGACGTATGACGGGCAGATGCTTGGCGCCACCGTCTCTACGCTCGAGGTTGACGTCGATAACGCCGCGGCTCGCTCGCTGTACGAGCGCCTGGGCTACCGCGAGATCGGCCGCCGCCCCAACTACTACGGTGCCGGCCATGACGCGCTCGTCATGGAGGCCCAGCTTCCGCTTGTGACGCCGAGCCGTCACGACACGCCCGACCCGCACGCCTCCGTGCGCCCCTGGCCCATCGTTGCCGCCCCGCGCTCCGACGAGGCCCGCGGGGCCATCGTGGCCGCCGGCCCGCTCATCCTCGCCATCGAGAGCAGCTGCGACGAGACGGCCATGGCCATCATCGACGGAGCGGGCGAGGTCATTGCCAACGTGGTTGCCACGCAGATCGACTTCCACGCGCGCTTCGGCGGCGTGGTGCCCGAGATCGCGAGCCGCAAGCACACCGAGGCCGTCGTGGGTGTCTACGAGGAGACCATGGCACAGGCCGGAGCGCATTTTGGCATCGACACGCTCGTGTCGGCAGACCTTGCGGCCGTGGGCGTGACGCAGGGGCCGGGCCTCGTGGGGGCACTCGTGGTGGGCATTGCGTTTGCCAAGGGCCTCGCTGCTGGCGCAAACCTGCTGCTTATCGGGGTCAACCACCTCGAGGGGCACCTCTTCGCCAACCTTTTCGAGACGCCCGACCTCAAGCCTCCCTTCGTGGCGAGCCTCGTCTCGGGCGGGCACACCATGCTCGTGCACGTGCGCGACTGGGGCGACTACGAGGTGCTGGGGCAGACCATCGACGACGCGGTGGGCGAGGCGTTCGACAAGGTGGCCAAGGCGCTGGGGCTGGGCTATCCCGGTGGCCCCGTCATCAGCAAGCTGGCGGCGCGCGGCAACAAGAAGGCCATCCACTTCCCGCGCGCGATGCTGCACTCCGGGGACTACAGCTTCTCGCTGTCGGGGCTCAAGACGAGCGTCATCACGTACATCCACAACGAGAACAAGGCGGGCAGGCCCATCAACCTGCCCGACCTCGCGGCAAGCTTCGAGGCCGCCGTCATTGACGTGCAGGTGGCAAAGGCCCTTGACGCCGTGGCCCAGACGGGCGTGAAGGACTTCTGCGTGGGTGGAGGCGTGGCTGCCAACCCGCAGCTTCGCGAGGCGTACAAGCGCAAGTTTGGCCGTCGGGGCGTGCGCGTGACGGTGCCGCCGCTCTCTGCGTGCACCGACAACGCCGCCATGATTGCCCTCGTGGCGAAGCGCAAGTTCGATCGCGGTGAGCTTGCCGGCCTGCACATGGACGCAGACCCCAACATGAGCCTGTAGGGCGCGGGGCCACCTCCCGCATGCCGTTGCATCGGGCCTTCGCGCCCGTCGTGCGCGGGAGCGGCGCCAACGCTCGGTCGGGCGCGGGGCAGGGCTGGCTTGGGCGCGACCCTAGCGCACCTCGAGCCCGGCCGCCCGTACGAGCCCGGCTTCTGCCGACTCGGCGTCGTCACAGACGAGCGCGTCGAAGTCGTCGAGTTCGGCGTAGCGGTACGACCCAAACACCCCGACCTTGCGCACCTCGCTCACGAGGTAGCTGTGGGCCGCGTGACGGATGGCGCTCGTCTTGAGCAGTCCGTCTTCCATGTCGCAGGTCGTGACCTCGTGCGCCTCCACGTCGATGCCATAGGCGCCGATAAAGGCCAGCTCGAAGCGGAAGTTCTCGAGATTCTCGAGGGCCAGTGACCCCACGAAGCCGTCAAGCTCGGTGTGCAGCGTGCCGCCGGGGCAGACGGCCGTGACCTGCGGGGCATCTGCGAGCAACGTGAGGATGCCGACCATCGGCGACACGACGGTGCAGGGCGTCCCGTTCTGCGCGATGAGACGCGCCAGCTGCAGGTTCGTGGTCGAGATGTCGAGAAAGACCGTGTAGCCGGGCTTGATGAGCCCCACGGCCTTCCTGGCGACGGCCTGCTTCTCCTCCGTGAACTGGCGCAGCCTTCCGCTCACTTTGCGGATCGCCGGCGTGGTTGCCTTGGTGGCACCCCCGTAGACGCGCCGGCACTTGCCTTCGGCGGAGAGCTGCTTGAGATCCTTGCGGATGCAGTCGTCCGTGACGTCAAAGCGGTTGGCGAGGTCCGAGACGGTCACGCGCCCCTCGTCGTCAAGGAGCTGCAGGATTCTCTGATGGCGCTCTTCCAGGAACATCGGGGCCTCTTGTTTCGTATTGGTTTGGATGCGAATAAGACGCGAGTCGAGTATATCGTCTGCAATTTGCTCTGATTGTGAGATACCTGCGAGCAATACGGATAAAACAATAAAGAACAATTGAACCTTAGAGCCCAGTGTCCTACAATTCCGGATTGAACAAGAACAAACAAGAAACCGGCAGCCATGGAGGACGATATGCTCGCCCCCAGGACACGAACCATCAAGGACGGCCTCTTCGCCAGCCCCCGCCAGGTCACGCTCGAGCGGGCGCTTCTCTATACGGAGAGCTGGCGTACCACCGAGGGCGAGCCGGTCATCGTCAGGCGCGCCAAGGCCCTGCGCCATGTCCTTGAAAACCACGAGCTCGTGCTTGACGACCACGACCTGCTCGTAGGCAACCGCAGCACCACGCCGCGCGCGGGCGTGCTCTCCCCGGAGATGAGCCCGTACTGGATTCTCGACGAGCTCGACCAGTTCCCCATGCGCCCGCAGGACACCTTCGCGATGTCGGAGGAGGACAAGGCGACCTATCGCGACGTCCTCTATCCCTACTGGCGAGGCCACTCGCTCAACGACTGGTACCGCGAGCACGCGGATGTCGAGGTGCTCGAGGCGCAGCAGACGAAGATCTTCGCCGTGGCGCAGACCGACAAGGGCCAGGGACACATCATCTGCGACTTCCCGTCGGTGCTCGGCCGTGGCTACGGCGATGTCCTGCGCGAGGCCCGCGAGCGCCGGGCCACCGCGCCGGACAATGCGTTCTACCAGGCCGCCGTCATCGTGCTCGAGGCCATGGTCGCCTATGTCCGCCGCTACGAGCGCCTGGTGCGCTCGCGCGTCGACGCGGCCCCCACGCCCGAGCGCGCCGCCGAGCTTTCCCGCCTTGCCGAGGTGCTCGCCCACGTGGCCACCGAGCCCGCCCGTGACCTCTACGACGCGCTCCAGCTCGTGTGGCTTACCGAGGTGGCCCTCCAGCACGAGAGCAACGCGAGCTCCATCAGCCTGGGGCGCATGGATCAGTTTCTCTGGCCCTACTACCAGGCCTCCGTTGACGCCGGGGCCACGCCTGCCCACATCCGTGAGCTCATCCAGTGCTTCTACCTCAAGTGCAACACGATCGTGGCCATCCGCTCCACGGAGAGCGCGGAGTTCTTCGCCGGGTTCCCCATCGGCTTCAACCTCGTGGTGGGCGGCGTGGACGACAACGGTAACGACGCGTCCAACGACCTGTCCTACCTGCTGCTCGATGTCCAGCGCGACACGCGCCTGCCGCAGCCCAACCTTTCGCTGCGCGTCCACAAGGGCACGCCCGAAGCCCTCTACGCCAAGGCGTGCGACATCATCCGCCTGGGCGACGGCATCCCCCAGGTCTTCAACGACGAGGTCAACGTCGACGCCTTCCTGCGCAGGGGCGTGAGCCTGGCCGACGCGTGCGACTACGCCGTGGTGGGCTGCGTCGAGCTCTCGATTCCCGGCCGCATGTACGGCCTGCACGACATCAGCATGTTCAACATGGTTCGCTGTCTGGAGGTCACGCTCGAGCGCAACCCTGATGGCTTTGCGGACTTCGAGGCGCTCGAGGAGGCCGTCGAGGCCACCATTGACGAGTACGTGGCGCTCATGGTGCGCGGATGCAACGTCTGTGACCGCGCGCATCGCGAGACGTCGCCCACGCCGCTGCTGTCCTGCCTCGTGCTTGACAGCCTGGAGAAGGGTGCCGACATCACGGCAGCCGGCGCGCGCTACAACCCCTCCGGCGTGCAGGGCGTGGGTACGGCCAACCTCGCCGACTCGCTCATGGTCATGAAGCGCGCGGTCTTCGGCGAGGGGGAGGACGGGGAGCGCCTCCGGCCCGTCATCGGCTACCGGGAGCTCATGGCGGCGCTTGCGCGCAACTGGTCCGGCGAGGGAGACGAGGCCCTGCGCCAGCGCTGTGTCAACCGCTACCCCAAGTACGGTAACGACGTCGACGAGGTGGACGAGATTGGCGCGCGCTTCCTCGCGCATTACGGCCACGAGGTCGAGCGGTACGAGAACGTGCGCGGGGGCCACTTCCAGCCGGGTTCCTACACGGTGAGCGCACACGTGCCGCTCGGCAAGGCCTGCGGTGCCACGCCCGACGGCCGCTTCGCCCGCGAGCAGCTGGCCGACGGAGGCCTGTCGCCGATGGTCGGCCGCGACAAGCATGGCCCCACGGCAAGCCTGCGCAGCGTGAGTAAGCTGCACAACGTGCTCGACTCCAACGGCAGCCTGCTCAACGTGAAGTTCTCGCCCGCGACGCTCGAGGGCGACCTCGGCATCCGGAAGCTGACGGGATATCTCCGCGCCTTCTCGCGGCTCGACATCCAGCATATCCAGTTCAACGTGGTCGACCGTGCCACCCTGCTCGATGCCCAGGCTCATCCCGAGCGGCATCGCGACCTCGTGGTTCGCGTGGCGGGGTACAGTGCCATGTTCGTTGAGCTCTCGAAGGCCATCCAGGACGACATCATCAACCGGAGCGAGCACGTGCTGTAACTCGTGACGAAGGCTGAAGGGAAGGGGGCGAGCATGGCGGCTGATATGGAGGGACGCGAGGGTACGGGCCACGAAATCTTGGCCCAGTGCGTGACGAACGTGCAACGATACTCGCTCCACGACGGCGGCGGCATCCGCACGGTGGCGTTCCTCAAGGGCTGTCCCTTCCGCTGCCCCTGGTGCTGCAACCCCGAGAACCTGAGCTTCACGCCCGAGGTCTCGTGGAAGGCGAAACTGTGCATCGGGTGCTCGGTGCGCGCCGACGGCCATCGCGACGCCAACGGCTGCCCGTGCGACACCGCTCCCGAGCTCTGCCCCACGGAGGCCAAGGAGCTGCTGGGGCGGATGCGCTCGAGCGAGAGCCTGGCGGAGGAGCTCCTGCGCGACCGGGTGTTCTTCGAGGAGACGGGAGGCGGCGTGACGCTCTCGGGCGGCGAGTGCCTGGCGGGTGCGGAGCGTCAGCGCTTCTCGGCCGACGTGCTGGCCCGGTGCAAGGCGGCGGGCGTTTCCACGGCGGTGGAGACCACGCTGGCCGTGCCGCTGGCGAACCCGGCCGCGCTTGCGGGGGCGTGCGATACTTTCCTCGTGGACTTCAAGGTGGCCGACCGCACGCGCAGTCGCAAGGTGACGTGTGGGCTCGACCCGGACGTCCGCGACCGCAACCTGCGCGCGCTTGCAGGCGCCGGGGTCGACCTTGCCGAGCGCGTGGTGGCGCGGCTGCCCGTCATTCCCGGCTACACGGACGACGTCGACAATGCGCGCTCAAACGCACGGCGCATTCGCGAGCTGGGAATCCGCCGGGCTGATGTCCTGCCGTTTCACCAACTGGGTGAGGGCAAGTACGACGCGCTTGGGATGGAGTACGCTTGCGAGGGTGTCCCGCAGCTTGACGAGACCGACGTGGCGGACGTCGTTGCCGTCTGTGAGGACGCTGGCCTGGAGGTGGTGGTCCATGGGGAGTGACGGCCCGCCGCCGGCCTAGGGCGTCCGTGGTGATGCACCCGGGAATCCTTGGGGCGTCTCGGCAGACACTTCGTTTAAGGCATGTTCTGCAAACCGGACAAATGTCCGTGAAGAAAAAAGGAGTCAAAACCATGAAGCTCATCATCGACGACGCCGACGTTGCCGCCATTCGCGAGATTGTCGACCTCTACCCGGTCGACGGCGTGACCACCAACCCCTCCATCCTTGCCAAGAGCGGACGGGCTCCCTTCGAAGTTCTGCACGAGATCCGCGACATCATCGGCCCGGACATGGAGCTCCACGCCCAGGTCATCGCGCGTGACGCCGAGGGCATGGTGGCCGACGCCCGCCGCATCGTCTCCGAGCTGGGCGAGAACACCTTCGCGAAGGTGCCCTCCGTGCCGCAGGGCTTCAAGGCCATGAAGGCGCTTCACGCCGAGGGCATCAAGGTGACCGCCACGGCCATCTACACGCCCATGCAGGGCTTCCTTGCCGCCAAGGCCGGCGCCTCCTACGCCGCCCCCTACGTCAACCGCATCGACAACATGGGCTATAACGGCGTGGCCGTGGCCAAGGAGATTCACGACATCTTCCGCGCCAACAACCTCCCGTGCGAGGTGCTGGCCGCAAGCTTCAAGAACTCGCAGCAGGTGCTCGAGCTCACGCGCTACGGTGTGGGTGCCTGCACGGTGGGCGCCCCGGTCATCGAGAACCTCGTGAAGAACGCCGCCATCGACTCGGCCGTGGAGGTCTTCATCTCCGACTTCGAGGACCTTGCCGGTGCTGGTAAGACCATGGCGAGCTGCTAGGGCTAGCGGACAGCATTGTGTCTCTTTGGGCGGCGGCCTCGGGCTGCCGCCCTTTTTAGTGTCGCTTGCCCGCCGGCCATGCCGACACACACCTCCGCGTCGCGAGGCGTGCTCGGCTAGACTGTTGCCAAAACGGCAGCGGGCAAGGAGCGGGCATGCGGGACGGATTCGTGCAGGTTGCGGCGGTCACGCCGGCCATTCGCGTGGCGGACGTGGACTACAACGTGGAGGCCTGCGTGGCGGCGACCCGCAACGCGGTGGCGGAGGGCGCGCGCGTCGTCGTCCTGCCCGAGCTTGCGCTCACGGCCTACACCTGCGAGGACCTCTTCTGGCAGGACGCCCTGCTCGATGCGGCGGCTGCGGGGCTTGTGCGCTTCGTGCACGAGACGGCGAATTTGGACGCCCTCGTGCTCGTGGGCGTGCCCGTACGTGTGGCCGCCAAGCTCTACAACTGCGCGGCCGTGGTGAGCCACGGCAGATTGCTTGGTCTCGTGCCCAAGCGCAACATTCCTACCTACAACGAGTTCTACGAGGGCAGGCACTTCTCGGCGGGCCCCGAGGAGGCGTCGTGGGTGTCCCCCTCGCGCCTGGGCCTGGCGGAGTTGGCATCCGCTGGCCCTGACGGGGAGGTGCCCTTTGGCTCGCACCTGCTCTTTGCCTGCGACGAGCTGCCCGAGCTCGTGGTTGCCGCCGAGATCTGCGAGGATCTGTGGGTGCCCGAGCCGCCCTCTACCGCCCTCTCCCAGGCTGGCGCCACGCTCGTGTGCAACCTGTCTGCCTCCAACGAGCTCGTGGGCAAGGCCGACTACCGGCGCTCCCTTGTGAGCGCCACGAGCGCCCGTCTCGTCTGCGCCTACCTCTACGCGAGCGCCGGCTGGGGCGAGTCCACGCAGGACCTCGTCTTTGGCGGTCATGACCTTGTGCTTGAGAACGGCCGCGTGCTGAGCCAGACGCGCCCGCTCGACGACGCCGCGCTTGCCCGTGCGGGCGAGGCCCACGCCTCCGTCGCCGCGGCGGCCGTGGTCGACCTGCAGCTGCTCGCGGCGGACCGCCGGCGCATGTCCACCTTCCAGACGCTCGCCGACCCCGAGGCTGCGGGCTTCGCCGTGGTGCCGTTCTCGCTGGACGTGCGTGCCACGTCCCTCGAGCTCCGCTACGTCGACCCGCACCCCTTCGTCCCCGGCGACCCGGCCCGTCGCGCCGAGCGCTGCGAGCAGATCTTTGCGATCCAGGCACATGGCCTGGCCAGGCGACTTGCCCACACGCACGGCAAGCGGGCTGTTATCGGCGCGTCTGGCGGGCTCGATTCCACGTTGGCGCTGCTCGTCGCCGCGCGCGCCTTCGACCTGCTGGGGCTTGACCGCGCGGGCATCCTCGCCATTACGATGCCGGGCTTTGGCACCACGCACCGCACGCACGACAACGCGCGTGCCATGAGCGAGGCGCTGGGCTGCGAACTGCGCGAGATTTCCATCGCCGCCGCCGTGCGCCAGCACTTTACCGACATCGGGCACGACGAGGCCGACCACTCCGTCACCTACGAGAACGCGCAGGCCCGCGAGCGCACGCAGATCCTCATGGACGTGGCCAACCGGGAGGGCGGCCTCGTGGTGGGCACGGGCGACCTCTCCGAGCTGGCGCTGGGCTGGGCCACCTACAACGCCGATCACATGAGCATGTACGGCGTGAACGCGGGCGTGCCCAAGACCCTTGTGCGCCACCTCGTGCGCTACGTGGCCGACAGCTGCGGCGCGCCCAGGCTGCGGGCGGTGCTGCTCGACGTGCTTGACACGCCCGTCTCGCCGGAGCTTTTGCCGGCCGCGGGCGACGGCAAGATCTCCCAGAAGACCGAGGACCTCGTGGGCCCCTACGAGCTGCACGACTTCTTCCTCTACAACGTGTTGCGCTGCGGGTTCGGCCCGGCCAAGGTGTACCGGCTGGCGCTCGAGGCCTTCGGGGGCCGCTACGCTGCCGGCGCGGACGCGGATGACGCGGCGGTGGGCACCTACGACGCGGCTACGGTCATGAAGTGGCTACGCAAGTTCTACTGGCGGTTCTTCTCGCAGCAGTTCAAGCGCAGCTGCCTGCCCGACGGCCCCAAGGTGGGTACCGTGGCCGTGAGCCCGCGCGGGGATCTCCGCATGCCGAGCGACGCCGTCTGCGCCCTCTGGCAGAAGGAGCTTGATGATCTGGCATAGGGTCTGCTAGCGGCTGTGTGCATTGCCAATGGGGGGGGCGATACGCGGTTTTCTGAAACTGAAAATCGAACGCGTCCGAGCTTTCCTGAATATATGCTTTAATCTCATGCCACTAGCACGGTGAAGCAGCGCACGGCAACTATGCCGCAAACGAAAGAGAGAGCATGAAGAACAACGAGCAGCCCGCACGCTCCGCAGCCACGAAATCTGGCCGGGGGGGGGTAGCCTTTCACGCGTAGGTGCCTTCTTGGCCTTCGTCTTGTTCGCCGTATCGATGGCTGTGTCCGTCCCGGCCGTTGCCGAGGAGGGCGGCTCGTCTCGGCAGGCCACTCCCTCCGCGGCGACGCTCTCGACCGTCTACCTTGGCGGTGCCAACGCCTCCGATGACAACGACGGCGCGTCTGCCGCGACGGGCGTTGCGACGTTTGCACGCGCCAGGGAGTTGCTTGCCCAGGACGGCACCATCGAGCTCGCCTCCACCTACACCGTGAACGACGAGCAGACGCTCTCGCTCGAGGGCAAGGGTTCGGCCACGGTGAAGCGCGCCTCCGGCATGGCGGGCCCCATGATCGAGCTGGGCTCGAGCGCCAACCTCACGCTCGAGCATGTGGTTTTTGACGGGGCCGAGCCCAGCGGAGGGAAGACCGAGAGCCTCATCAAGGAGACGGCCGAGGGCGCGTCGCTCACGCTGGGAGACGGTGCGGTCCTCCGTAACAGCACCGTGGCCAGCGGCACCATGGGAAGCGCCATCCAGGCGTACGGGCTTGCGCTCACCATGAAGGACGGCGCGGAGGTGACGGGCAACAGCACGACCTCCGCGGGCTACGGCGCCATCTTCCTCACCAACGGCAGCACCTTCGACATGCGCGGCGGCACCATCTCGAACAACACGTCCAACCGCGGCGGCGGCGTGGCGCTCGTGGGCGGCGTCCAGATGACGATGTCCGGCGGCACCATCAAGGGCAACAAGACCTACGGCGTGCTCGATGGCGGCGTCGACTCCTACGGCGGCGCGGTCTACCTCTCCAACTACGAGGAGATCTCGACCGTCCACCCTTTCACGCAGCAGCTTCGCGCCGGCGATGCGAAGTTCACCATGACGGGCGGCACCATTTCGGGCAATAAGTCCGATACTTACGGCGGGGCCATCCTCACCTTCCCGGATACGCGCACGAGCACGGGTGGCATCACGGTGGACATCCAGGGCGGTGCCGTCTCGGGCAACACGTCCACCTCTGGCGGGGCCATCGCGGCGTTCCGGCTTGACAGCATCAAGACGCGCGTGAACGTTTCGGGCGGCACCATCTCCGGCAATACGGCCACCAACATGGGCGGCGGCCTGTTCCTCTATGGCATGACCGACGGTGACGGCTCGGCGCTCGCGAAGGTCTCGGGCGGCGAGATCTCCGGCAACGAGGCGCAGGCCGGTGGCGGTGCGTTCCTGTACCGCGGCTCCACGCTCGAGCAGTCTGGCGGCAAGACGACGGGCAACACCGCTCAGGTCACAGGCGGCGGCGTCTACATCGACAAGAACAGCTCGCGCTTTGCCATGTCTGGCGGCGAGGTCTCCGGCAACAACGCGAACGTCGTCGACCAGAGCCGGACGAAGGGTGACGGCGTGTACGTGGGCGGTCGCTTCCAGGCGAGCGGCTCGGCGCACGTGGCCAAGGACAACGACGTCTACCTGCCGACCGGCCATTACGTCGAGGTGGTTGACACGTTCTCCGGCCAGACGTGGGACGCCCCGATGAGCATCACGAGCGAGGACCACGTGGTGGAGCCGGTCAACGTGTCCGTTGCGGGCACCAAGCTCGTTGAGTACACGGACGCCGCCGGCGGCGAGGAGGCCGCGAAGAAGGCCGACGACGACGCCATCTACGTGCCGAGCGACAAGATGCTCGCCATCGACCCCACGTTCACCATCGGCAAGAGCGAGGCGAGCGGTCAGACCAACTTCATGACCTACGTGGCCATGCAGAAGGCCCCGTGGAAGTACGAGGTCTACTACGAGAAGCTTAACGACGCCGCCGCGGCGTCCGAGGACGCGACGAACGTCGCCGATGCCAGTGGGCGTACCTTCGTGCTGGGGGCTACGGTCGAGCAGCGCCAGCGCTACCTGGGCACCGAGGTGAGCATCTCGCACGACCAGTTCGACGGCATGAAGATGGGCGTGGGCACGCTTGGCACCGAGTACGTGTACGACGACGGCGCCGCCAACGTGCTCTCGGGCAAGGTGCAGCCTGCCAACAATGAGCTCGTGCTGCGCATCTACTATCGCCTGGCCGAGCACAGCGTGACGTATGAGTACGAGGGCGAGACGCCCGACGGCGCTCCTGCCGTGCCCGCCGTGGCCAGCGAGAAGGTCTCGGCGATGGTCGACGTGGCCGAGGCCCCCACGCTGGATGGCTGGGAATTCTCCGGCTGGAGCGTCGAGAGCCCGAGCGGGCTTGCGGTGTCGGACGGCACGTTCTCCATGCCGAACGAGGACGTGAAGCTCGTCGGGTCGTGGAGGCGTGTTGAAGCGCCTCCGACTCCGAACGAGCCCACGACGCCCGACGACCCAGCGTCGCCGGATGAGCCGACCAGCCCGAATGATCCCGTGAGCCCCGAGAACCCCGATGACCAGTCTGGGTACGGCGACAAGAGCCTGCCCCAGACGGGCGACCCCGCCACGGCTGTCACTGCGGTCTCCTCGGTGGGCGGCGCCCTGCTCGGCGTGGGCTTCTTGCTGCGCGGGCGTAGGCGCTAGCGCCCGGCTCGAGCTGCGGTGCAGAGCTTACGTACCGTGCGGACGCTGGCATGAGCGCTTGAGGCGTGACAAGGATTTGCACAGTGGTTCAGGCTGGGGGCGCCGATCCCTCTTTGGGGATTGGCGCCCCAGCCCGTGATGGGGCATGTCGCGCCGGTAATAAGGAATTGCACTCAGCTGTTCCATTTGTCTACGGGGCTTTGTACTGGGCTTGTTGGGATGGGACGGTTGCTGCCCCTGCGCTTCGACGGGCCTATCCGCGCTCCTTGGTCTGAGTGGGCCGGGTGGCGGATTTAGCGTTGCCTCCTTACTGGCTGGACGGGGAGGGTCAACCTACTGCTCCGCGCTCAAATCCCCTGCATATTGGTGCATCACAAAATCTAAGTGTCATAGCAGAAGATTTTTTCATTTCACGTTGTTATATCGCAGCCAGCTGGGTACTATTCCTAGCGTTAGCAGAGGGCGAGTGGCTCGGATGCCGCCCGCCAGTCGCGTCTCGCGCGCAGGTTTCGGCCGCTCGGCGGCCGCGCGCGGGTCGCCCGAGAAGGAGGTTCATCGCTATGACGCTCAAGCCGCTTGGAGACCGCGTTCTCGTGAAGCCCGCCCCCAAGGAGGAGAAGACCGCGACCGGTCTGTACATCTCCAGTGGCGCTCAGGAGAAGCCGCAGAAGGGCGAGGTCATCGCTGTCGGCGCCGGCAAGTTCAACG
>UWSJ01000042.1 GCA_900549525.1 uncultured Coriobacteriaceae bacterium
TCGGCGTGCACGGTGCCGGCGGGCACGGCGCGGCTCATCGCGGCGTCAACGGCGGGGGCCTTCACGCCTGCACGCCGTGCGATGTCGCGTGCGGCACGCTGGGCAAAGACAAGCCCTTCGAGCAGGGAGTTTGACGCAAGCCGGTTTCTTCCGTGCACCCCGTTGCAGCTCGTCTCGCCCACGGCGTAGAGGGCGGGCAGGCTCGTCTCGGAGTTTTCGGTGGCAACCCAGACGCCGCCCATGAAGTAGTGCTGCGTGGGCACGACGGGCGCGGGCTCGCGCAGGATGTCGTAGCCCTCCTCGAGGCAGCGCTCGTAGATGTGGGCAAAGTGCGTGCGCACCACCTCGGGGTCAATGCGCTCGAAGGAGAGCCACTCGTGGCTGGCCCCTTCGGCGCGCATCTGGTCGAGGATGGCGGCCGCCACCACGTCGCGGGGCAGCAGCTCGTCAACGAAACGCTCGCCGGCCTGGTTGAGAAGGATGGCGCCCTCGCCGCGGCAGCTCTCGGAGATGAGGAAGGTGCGTCCCGGACGCTTCGACCAGAGTCCCGTGGGGTGAATCTGGACGTAGTCCATGTGCTCGAGGCGGATGCCGCGCCTGCGCGCGATGTCGCAGGCGTCGCCGGTGAGCACGCGGTAGTTGGTCGAGCGCTCGTACGTGCCGCCGATGCCGCCCGTGGCCCAGACCGTGTACGGGGCGCGTATCTCGAACGACTCGCCCGCGGCCTCGACGGGGCCCTCGTCGGCCGTGGCGTCGACGCGGCGAGTGGGGCGGCAGACGAGCCCCGCGCACCGCGGCCCCCGCTCGTCGCCGCCCTCGAGGACGTCGACCATCTCGACGTCCTCGAGGATGCGGACGTTGGGCAGCTCGCGCACGCGCGCAAGCAGCGTCGTCGTGATCTCGCGGCCCGTGACGTCGGCGTGGTAGCAGATGCGCGAGCGGGAGTGCGCGCCCTCGCGCGTGTAGGCGAGGCTCCCGTCGGCCTCGCGCTCGAAGTCGACGCCGAGGGCCACGAGGTCGTCGATGACCGCGCGGCTCGAGCGCACCATGATGTCGACCGAGCTGCGGCGGTTCTCCCAGTGCCCGGCGCGCATGGTGTCGCGGAAGTAGGGCTGGTAGTCGTGCGCGTCGCGCATGACGCAGATGCCTCCCTGGGCGAGCATGGAGTCGCACTCCTCGAGCGAGCCCTTGGAGAGCATCACGACCGAGAGCTCGCGCGGGAGGTTGAGGGCGGCGTACAGTCCGCCCACGCCGCAGCCGGCGATGACGACGTCGCAGGTCAGATCTTGGTTCATGGTGAGGCTCCCTATCTCGCGCTGTACTCGAGCATGCGCTCGAGGGGACGCTTGGCCGCCGGGACGAGCTCCGGGGGCACCTCCACCTCGTGGCCTGCCGGGTTGCGCAGACACGCGAGGAGCCGCTCGGGCGTCACCATGGCCATGTTCACGCAGGTGGGCGTGGTGGCGGGGAAGTAGAAGGTGGCGTCGGGACGCAGGCGGCGCAGCTCGGCGATCACGCCCACGACCGTGAGCACGATGAACTCACGGCACGTGGGATGGCTCGCGGCGTAGTCGATGATGCCCTTGGTGGAGCCGATGAAGTCGGCCTCGTCAAGGACCTCCTCGGTGCACTCTGGGTGGGCGAGGACGGGCGCGTCCGGGTGGGCGAGCTCGAGCGCCTCCACCTGGGCCCGGTCGATCATCATGTGGCGGGGACAAAAACCCTTGTTGAGGATGACGCGCTTCTCGGGGAGCTGCTCTGCGACGTAACGGCCGAGGTTCTGATCGGGGATGAACAGGAGGTCGTGCTGCGGCAGCTCCCGGCAGATCTTGAGCGCATTGGAGGAGGTGACGCAGACGTCGCTCCAAGTCTTGATCCGGGCCGTCGAGTTGACGTAGCAGACCACGGCGAGGTCGTCGCCATAGGCGGCGCGGGCGGCGTCAACGTCTGTCTTGCGCACCATGTGGGCCATGGGGCAGTCGGCCGCCGGCTCGGGGAGTAGGACGCGCTTGTTCGGGCTCAGGAGCTTGGCCGACTCTCCCATGAACTCAACGCCGCAGAGCACGATGGTCTGCTGGGGGAGGTCGACGGCGAGCCGCGCCAGGGCAAACGAGTCGCCCACGTGGTCGGCGACGGACTGAACCTCGGGCGGGACGTAGTAGTGGGCGAGGACGACCGCGTCTTGCTCGCGCTTGAGGCGCTCGACCTCCGCGCGGAACTCGGACTCTTGGGGGCTCATGGGGCTTCTCTCGATGTGATGGCGCGCCCGGGGGCGCCGGTCGCCGCGACAGTATGGCACCGCGATTGGCACCTGACAAGACATATGTAAAGTTTTCCGAACGCCGCTGGTGGGGTATGGTCTGATGCGTTCACGAACGACGCCGTGCCCGGGCGGCTGCCACAGCGTGGTGGGCAGCCGCGGGTTTGGCGGTACCGCCGTGCCAGCCTCCGAGAGGGGAGCCCCATGATCGAGCTCTTCGCAAGCGACCTTGACGGAACGCTCCTTGGCGCGCTGCATGCGCCCGGGAGGATCGTGAAGGCGGCCATCCGCACGGCGACCGAGGCGGGCTTTCACTTCGCCCTCGCGACGGGTCGCACCTTCAGGAGCCCCCACGACTTTGGCTTTGGCGGCGTCGACGTCGAGGTGGTATGCGACAACGGGGCCATCGTGCTCGACCGCGAGGGCGCCGTCATCCGTCACGTCCCCGTCGACCCCGAGGTGCTCGAGGAGCTGCTCCGGGCGTTCCCCGGCGTCCCGTTCGACTGCGTGGGCCTGCGCCACAGCTACGTGACGGCCTCGCAAGAGGCATACGAGGCCGGGTTCCGTTCGCGGGGGCCCGTCGCGCGGACCGTCGACTACGTCAAGCTGCGTGCCATGTACAAGGGGCAGGTGCGCTACCCCGACGAGCGCCTCTTCGACCAGCGCCCGGAAGACGTGCTCGCCAACGACATCTGCAAGGTGAACCTGCACCTGGCTAACGACACCCGCGCCGCCGAGATAGAGGCGTTTCTCGCCGAGCGCCGCGACCGGGTGGTGAACGCCCCCTTCAACCCGTCGATGTTCGAGATCACCGAGGCGGGCGTCAACAAGGGCGAGGCGGTCGCGTGGCTCGCCACCTACCTCGGCATCCCCCGGGAAAACGTGGCCGTCTACGGGGACGGCGGCAACGACGTCGAGATGCTCGGGCGCTTCTCGGCCTACGGGCACGCCTACGCCACCCATGGCGCGAGCGAGGCCGCGAGACGTGCGGCGGGTCTCGCCCTGGGCTCGAACGTGCTCTACGCGGTGCCCCGGCACGTGACGCGCACCGTGCGCGAGCAGGCGGGCCGTTGCGCCTAGCTGGGCGGGGCGCTCGGGGGCGGGCCCGTCCCGCGTGGGCGCGCGGCCCTGAGCGGGCCCACGCGCTCCCTAGTTGTTCGCCACGAGAAAGGCCGCGAGCTGGCGGGCGAGGGTGAGCGGGTGGTCCGGGAAGTCCGCGTCGTACTCGGGTAGCTCGGAGCGGTTCATGAGGTTCCCGCGCGCAAAGTCCGGGTCGTAGCGGTCGAAGAACCAGCCGTCGTACGTGCCCTCGATCTTCGAGAGCACGAGCGAGTCGCGGTAGCCCGAGGAGCCCTGGGTGTTGAAGTTGGCCCGCACGCTCACCACGTCCCCGTCGAGCGAGAGGTCGAGACGCAGGGCGTAGAGGATGTTGCTGGGCTCGAAGTTGGTACGCACGATCTTGTAGGCGTACGGGTGCCCCGCCTCGGTGGTGCCCGCCTCGACCTCGATGAGGCCCTGGTCGTCGTCGAGGTGCTCGTGGACGTCTGCGGCGATTGCGGCCACGTCAGGCGGCAGCGCCTCCTCGGCCGGGATGACCTTCGCCTGCACGTAGCAGATGGCCCCCGGCTCCTCGCGGCGGAAGGCGGCGGACTCGGGCGGATCGAAGGGCATCGGCTCGATGGACTCGTACTCGTCCGGGACGGTGACGGCCTTCGTGCCGACGCTGGCTAGCTGGCTCATATGTGCTCCCTGATATGGTGAGTCTCGGGGTGTTATGTACATCCTGATGTATCCTCATACCCACAGCCGCCGTTCAGGATTCTCGAGGAGCCGTCCGTACACCGTGCGCCGTCAAACAAGGCCCTGAAGGCCCGGATGATTCTCGCGGCCGTCTTCGTCACCACCGTGACGATTCCCTCGGAGGTCACGTACGACGGCGAGACGTACGCGGGCGCAAGTAGCGCCAGGGACGCTCGAGCACCCATCGCGGCGTTGTCGGTGGCCGCGCATCCCGGGGGGTGTGCGACCACCGACCGTTTACCAGCTATTTGGGTCACTTGGGCCAGCTCATGCATAGGTCTTTTGTCATAAGGGACGCTTCAGCTACAATAATCGAACGTTGTCGGTGGGAATTCTTGTTCCCATAGCCGGCCTTCGTGCCGTCCTCGTTGCATAGTCGCTGCTTGGCATGGAAGAGGAGCCCCGTGGGGTTCGTCCTTGTCGCGTGTCGCGTGCTCCGTGGGCGTGTGTCGGGCGTTTCTCGCCCGTCCTTCGCAACCGAATGGCCCCGTCCGGGCTCACGCTCCGGACGGGTGGTGCGGGCATGAAGGCCACATACGGAAGGAAGATGATGGCCAACTCGAGCAGTAGCGGGATGAGCGAGTCCAAGAAGATTGCCTGGACTACGCTCGTGTTCATGTGTTTCTCGACCCTCTGGGGCTTCGGAAACGTTGCGAACGGTTACATGTACTTCCAGGGAACCCAGGTCATCTTCTCCTGGATCTGGATGTTCGCCCTGTACTTCCTGCCCTACGCCCTCATGGTGGGCGAGCTGGGCAGCGCCTTCAAGAAGGATGGCGGCGGCGTCACCTCCTGGGTGCGTAACACCACGGGAGCCAAGGTCGCCTACTTCGCCGGCTGGACCTACTGGGCCTGCCACGTGACCTACATCGCGTCCAAGGGCTCCGGCGGCCTCAAGGCCCTCTCCTGGATGGTCTTCCAGAACGCGCACACCTACGACACGTTCCCCACGCTGTGGGTGCAGCTTGCAACGGGTGCGGTCTTCCTGTTCTTCTGCTGGGTCGCCAGCCGTGGCCTCAACCCGCTCAAGAAGCTCGCCACCATCGCCGGCTCCAGCATGTTCGTGATGAGCATCCTCTACATCATCATGATGTTCGCGGCGCCCGCCATTAACCCCAACGCCAGCTTCGTGAAGCTCGACCTCAGCCTCACCAACCTCGTGCCCACGTTCAACCTGAACTACGTCACGAACCTCTCGATCCTCGTGTTCGCCGTGGGCGGCATCGAGAAGATCAGCCCCTACGTCAACAAGATGAAGGGCAACCCCGCCAAGGAGTTCCCCAAGAGCATGATGTTCACCGCCGGCATGGTCGTCGTCTGCGCCATCTTCGGCACCATTGCCATGGGCATGATGTTCGACCCGGCCGAGGTCTTCGCCTCCGCCGAGTCCCAGACTTCCTACATCGCCAACGGCGCCTACTGGGCGTTCGAGCGTCTCGGCCAGTACTACGGCGTGGGCAACATCTTCATGATGGTCTACGCGGCATGCAACATGATCGGCCAGTTCTCCACGCTCGTGCTTTCCATCGACGCGCCGCTGCGCATGCTCCTCGAGGACGAGAGCTCCAGCCAGTTCGTCCCCAAGCAGCTGCTCGTGAAGAACAAGTACGGTGCCTATAAGAACGGCATCCTGATGGTGATCATCCTCTCCGGCTCGATCATCTTCGCTCAGGCCTTCGTACCTGGCGCCGCGAGCGTCCTGGCGCAGCTCAACAAGCTCAACTCGGTGACGATGCCCCTGCGCTACGTCTGGGTGTTCTTCGCTTATCTCATGCTGCGCCGCGCCAGCGAGAAGTTCCCGCGGGAGTACATGTTCGTCAAGAACCAGGCCGTGGCCAAGTTCTTCGGTGGCTTCTGCTTGGTGCTGACGCTGTTCTGCTGCATCACGGGCATGTACTCGCCCGACCCGTTCACGATGATGCTCAACGTCATCACCCCGGTCGTGCTCACGCTGCTCGGCCTGATCATGCCGGCCATCCGCAAGCGTCAGGAGGCCGCGGCGCTGCCCGAGGCGTAAGTCTTCGGTCGGTCGTTGGTTATGCGCCCCCGGAGCGTCGTCGTAGACGCTCCGGGGGCGCTTTTTTGTTGCGGGATTAGTGCGTGCGCGAAACGGCAACCCGCCTCGACGTACGCGCGCGAAACGGTAAAAAATCGGCACGAGGATTACCGTTTGGCCCGCGTCTCGCGTCGTGTGCGTCTGGCTGCTAAGCCTGCTTGCGCATCTTGGCGAAGGCCACGAAGCACAGGATCATCTGGACGATGACGAAGAAGAAGTAGACCGGGAAGAGCACCATCGCCACGGCGTAGAGGATGCCCGCCGTGAGGGCGAAGCCGGCCTTGTTCATGAACGTGGCGAGCGCGTTGAAGACCACCGCGAGTAGGGTGAGCGCGAGATGCGGCATCACGAGCATCGCCGCGAGTCCGGCGCCTGCCTGCGAGGCAGAGTCGGATCCCACGTTTGCCGCGGCGCCGCCCCCGTAGAAGTACCAGAGCGAGTAGACGACGTATGCCGCTCCCAATACGAGTGCTACGACGAGCAGTTTGTTCTTCTTTGATTTGTCCATTGCTTCTCTTCCTTCCTGTGTGACGGAGCCTCCGTCTGGCGTGGGTGGGCTTTCGCAGCCCTTTACGGCCACACGCCGAGGCAGGGAAAACCGTAGCGAGCAAAGCAGCGAAAGACCTTAGCTCGCAGCTAATGAATCCTGCCTGAAAGCTCCGTAGCATGGGCAACGACATCCCAGACCCAGGCAACGACATAAGAATGGAGCACCGAATGAAGCGTCTCGCCACCCTCGACCCCGTCCGTAGCCGCGCCCTTGGCATCTGCGCCGTCGCGGGCCTTTCCCTCGCGCTTGTTGGCTGCGGCTCGTCGGGCGACGCCGCCGCGACCGGCACGGCAGCCAGCTCGGAGGCGGCCCAGAGCGCCCAGGCCGCAGCATCGGACAAGGCCGCCTCGGCTGACTACGTGGTCACCATCGACGGCAGCCGCATGGCCCAGGACTACGAGGGCAAGTCCGTCCTCGTCGTGAGCTACTCGTTCACCAACAACTCCGACTCCGCCCAGAGCTTCGCCTCCGCCGTCATTGCCAAGGCGTTCCAGAACGGCGTGCAGATTCAGGATTCCTTCGGCGTCGACGGCGTGGACACCAACGGCTACATGGCCGAGGTCAAGCCGGGTGGCACCTCCAAGGTCGAGCTCGCCTACAAGCTCACCGACCAGTCCGACGTCACGGTCGAGGTCAAGGAGCTCATCAGCTTTGATGACACCAAGCTCGCCGAGGCAACGTTCAGCGTTGCGTAGACTGATGCTGACGAGAGCCTGGCCACGAGGGGGAGTGACATGTCCGAGCCGCTGACGGAGGAGTTTCTCGAGGAGCTGGTCGACGCGCCCTCCATCGACGAGTTTCTCGACGCGCACGACCTGAAACGGCGCACGCTTGCCGAGTACCTCAACGAGATGCTCGAGAAGAAGGGGCTCAGGCGCTCGCGCGTCATTCGCATGGCCGACCTCAACGAGACCTTTGGCTACCAGATCTTCAAGGGCGAGCGCAACCCTGGCCGCGACAAGGTGCTGCAGATCTGCTTTGCCATGGCGCTGACCCTGCGCGAGACGAACCGGGCGCTCGAGGCGGCGGGTGTGAGCTCGCTCTATAGCAAGGATCGCCGCGACGCCATCATCATCTTCTGCATCGACCGCGGCTGCGGCCTGCAGAAGGTGAACGAGGAACTCTATCGCTTTGGGGAACCCACGATCTGCTAGCGTGCGAACGCTGGCAATCGAGGGCATGGGCTGCCGTCTTGGGCCGGGCATCGAGGGATGTCCGGCCCCTTTGCTACGATGGGGGCACCTACGGACGAAAGTGGGCCGATGGAGCATTCCGACGACATGCACGACGAGCTCGCGGCGCGGCTTGGCGCGCTTGGCGGCGTAGCCTATGGCGATGCGGCCGAGCCGGAGGATGGCCCGTTCCGCGTCGAGCGGGTGCTCAGGGAGTCGCCGGTCGAGAAGACCGAGCTCGTATGGTTCCGTGGCGCTGGCGGGGGCGAGCTGGGCCCCTTCGTGCGCAAGCGCATTGTGGCGTCGTCGGGGCTTGGCGGGGCGTACCGAGAGCTTTGGCAGGCCCAGCGCGAGGGTCGGCGTTTCCCGCACCTCCCGCGCGTGGTCGACTGCCGTGACGATGACGAGGCCCTCACGGTGCTGCTGGAGTGGGTGCCCGGGGCAACCGTGCGCGAGGTCGTCGCCGGTGCCGACACCCGGCAGCGGCCCTTGCTCGCCGCGCGCCTCATGCCGACGATCTGCGACGCCGTCGCCGAACTTCACGAGGCGCTTCCCGTCCCGCTCATCCACCGTGACCTGACGCCCGGCAACGTCGTGTGCCCGGAGGGTGATCCCGTAGACCCCGTGCTCATCGACCTTGGCATCGCCCGAGCGTGGCATGACGGGGCGAAGGCCGACACCACGCGCTTTGGCACGCGTCCCTATGCCCCGCCCGAGCAGTTTGGCTTTGGGCAGACCGACGTGCGCAGCGACGTCTACGCCCTCGGCATGCTCGCGCTCTTTTGTCTCACGGGCCGTAATCCCGCTCCTTCTGACCGCGAGGCGGGCTTTGCAGTGCCGGGCGTGAGCGAGGCGTGGCGCGTCGTTATCGCGCGGGCGTGCGAGCTCGATCCCGAGAAGCGCTACGCGGGTGCCCGTGAGCTTGCGGCGGCGTTTCGGGCGGCGGGCGACCCGAGCGCTGCAGACGGCGCGGGCGTCGCAGCTGGCGCGTGCGAGGAGGGCGCCTCGCGTGTTGGGGGAGCCTTGCGCGCCGCACGCGTCTTGCGCGCGGAGGGTACCTCGCGAGCGGCGCGCGTTCCGCAGGCCGTGCACTCCCCGCGCGTGCCGCGCATCTCGCGCGTTTTTGCCGTCGTACGGAACGCCGTTGTGCTCTTCTTCTCGGTGGGACTTTCCGTCCTCAGCGTGTCCATGGCATTTGACGGCAGGTACGTGACGGGGGACGTCTATCCCGTCTGGTACGACGCCTACGGCTACGCCGTCATGATGCCGGTGCTCCTGCTCGCCGTCGGCTACCTGGCACTCGACAAGCGTTGGCTCCGCGCACACGTCCCGTCGCTGCGTAGCCGCACCGGACGGCAGGACGCGCGGCTCGTAGGGATCATCGTCGCGGCGGACTTCCTCGTCCTGACGGCCCTGTACCTGATTGCGACGCTCTAGCGGGGCGCTACAGCTCCATGACGCCCTCGTTGTCGGCGAGCATGGCGTAGGCGGGGTTACTCGGTTGGTACACCACGCGCACGCGCGAGCCTGCCCTCACGCGTCCCAGAGAGGGGACCTTCTTGACCGTGAGGAAGAAGCCGCCGGTTTCGGTGCCGGGGGCGGTGTACCTCAGACGCTCGTGGATGGTGTAGGCACGTCCGCCCACCTCGTAGGCGACGGCGATGATGGTGGGCTGGTTCTTGCTGGTGGGTTCGGCGAGTTCCGTGACGGTGCCGACGACCTCGCCCGTGTAGCGTCGCCGCATGCTCTCGAGACGGCGGCGTGCGTCGCGATGGCTGCAGACGGTGATGCCGACGGCGATGGCCACGACGGCTGCCGTGATGGCCACGAAGAGGAGAAACGATTGCAGCTCGCTGGTCATGGGGCTCCCGTCGTCGTGCTCGCACATACGCGGTACTGTACCCCTTCTCGCGTCGGGTACCTAAAAGCCCAGGCTTGGAGGTAGTGCCCTGCCGCCCGTGCGGCGTCGCGCTTTTGTGAAGATGTTGACTTGGTAACATCTACCTCTACGATGTTAACAAGTTAACAAACGGACAGGAGGCCGACATGCGTGACAGCGCGCAGGAACGGTTCGAGGAGTTCGTTGGAACCATTGCGGCCATCGAGAAGGAAATCCAGCGCATCCGCGCCGCCGAGTGCGCCAAGATCGGGCTGCGCGGGGCAGACCTCATGGTGGTCTACCAGCTGGGTCGTGCCAAGGCGGGGCTCACAGGTGCCGAGCTTGCCCGGCGGGCGCGGCTGTCTCGGGCGGCGGTAAGCCGTTCGATTGCGAACCTCGAGAACGAGGGCCTGGTGGTCGTTGGCGAGGCCGCCCCGGAGGACGGCGTCGAGGACGCGGGCACGTCTCCCGACGAGGGCGCTTCCGGCGGGCGGTACCGCACTCCGGTTCGTCTGACCCAGCTCGGGGAGGGGCTTGTCGTGGAGGCCGAGCAGTCCATCGCCCGCGTGATGGCGCAGGTGGACTCCGCGCTCGGCGACGACGAACGTTCCCAGCTGTACGTCTCGCTCGACGCCATCCTCGACCGCCTGCGCAAGATCTCCCGGTAGGCTCACTGCCGTTCGTATTTTCCACTCGCATTCAATCCTGCTCCCGATGCATAACCCAGGAGGGCTCATGACCGTCCGCATCATCACCGACTCCGGCTCCGACATCGTCGACAGCAAGGACCCGCAGCTCACGGTTCTGCCCCTGTCCATCGCGTTTGGGTCCACCACCTACCGCGACGGCGTCGACCTCACGCACCGGCGCTTCTACGAGCTACTGGTCGAGAGCGACGAGCTCCCCACGACGGGCCAGGTCACGCCCTACGCCTTCGAGACCGCCATCCGGGCTGCCCGCGAGGCGGGGGAGGAGGTCGTCGTCGTGACGCTCTCGTCCAAGCTCTCGGGTACCTACGAGAGCGCGGTGACGGCCACCGCAGCCTTCGACGGCGGCGTATACGTGGTGGACAGTCTGAACGTGACGGTGGGCGAGCGCGTGCTCGTGGAGTACGCGCTGGGGCTCGTGCACGAGGGCAAGTCGGCGGCCGAGGTGGCGTCCGCCCTCGAGCGCGTCCGGGGCGACGTCCGCGTGGTGGGTCTGCTCGACACCCTCGAATACCTGCGGCGTGGCGGACGAGTTCCTGCCGCCGCGGCAACCGTGGGCCAGCTGCTCGCCATCAAGCCCGTCATCGCCGTCGAGGACGGGCAGGTTGTCATGCTCGGCAAGGCGCGGGGCTCCAAGAACGGACGTAACCTCCTCACGCAGCAGGTCGAGAAGGCCGGCGGCATCGACTTCTCCCGCCCGCTTGTCCTGGGCTACGCGGGGCTCGACGACGCGCTGTTGCGCAAGTACATCGCCGACAGCCGCGCGCTCTGGGAGGGGCGCGTTGCCGACGGCGGCCTGCCGGTGCACGAGGTGGGGGCCACGGTGGGCACGCACGTGGGGCCGGGCGCCATCGCGCTCGCGTTCTTCCGGAAGCGCTAGGCTGGTAGAAGCGCTAGGTTCCGGCGGCGGCGCTGCACTTCCGCCCTGGCGGAGGCGCTACACTCTCCCTATCCATCCGCGCGAGAAGGGGACGTCCATGGCGTTCAGGGAGATTGACATCAAGGAGCTCGAGCTCAACCCGTTCGAGAAGATCGGGAGCGAGTGGGCCTTGCTCACGGCGGGCAACGAGCGCGCGTACAACACGATGACGGTGAGCTGGGGCACCATGGGCGTGCTCTGGAGCAGGAACGTGGTGACGGCCTACGTGCGCCCGCAGCGCTTCACCAAGCAGTTCGTGGACGCGGCCGACGTCTTCACGCTCTCGTTCTACGGCCCCGAGCACAAGCGCGCCCTGGGTGTGCTTGGCTCCAAGAGCGGCCGCGACGGCGACAAGGTGGCCGAGGTGGGGTTCACGCCGGCGTTCGTGGGCGGGAGCTGCGCCTTCGAGCAGGCGAGCCTCGTGCTTGTGTGCCGCAAGCTCTATGCCGACGACATCAAGCCCGGGCGCTTCCTCGATGCGTCCGTGGACGCCGAGTGCTATCCCGAGCACGACTACCACACCGTGTACGTGGGCGAGGTCGAGCAGGTGTTCGTGCCGCAGGCCTAGCGACCGGCCGCGGCGCTTCGGATATCCGCTAGCGCCGCGGCCTTCTCGGTGGGATCTTGAAGACGACGTTGCCGTCGTCGTCTCTGACGATGCGGCCTCCGCTCAGGAAGTAGGTGGCGACGCCGATGACGAGCACCGCCGGAATGATCCTGAGCGCGAGACCGATGATGCCAAACGCGAGGCCGATGGCCGTGCCCACGATGCTGAGCAGAAGCGCCAGCACGAAGGCCGCGACGATGGCCACGATGATGAAGGTGAGCACGGCCATCAGGCTATCCCTCGTAGCCGTGCAGGACGGCCTCGATGTTGTTGCCCTCCGGGTCGTGCACGAAGCAGGCGTAGTAGCCGGGCTCGTAGTCGCGAGGGCCGGGCGCGCCGTTGTCGGTGCCGCCCTCGAGCGCCGCGTCGTAGAAGGCCTTGACCTGCTCCACGTTGGCCGCGCGCCAAGCGAGGTGGGTGGGCGTGGGGACAGCGTCCTTCTCGGCGGGAGACACCCATACGGCGTCGCCGTCGGCGTCGTTCACGTACTGGACGCCACCGGGATACTCGACGCCCGTGTGGTAGCCCAGCGTGGCGAGGACGCGGCCGTAGTAGGCGGCCAGGTTCTCGAAGTCCTTGGCATGGATGGTGAGATGGTCGAGCATAGTGCCCCCGCTTTCTGCGGCTATGCCGCGACGGCGTACGTTGGGGTTGGTATACCCATGTTGGGCGCGTGTGGGGCAGGGCAGGCGCGCGCGAGTCGGGCGCGTGTGGGGCGAGTGGGGCCGGGCGTGAGCCAGACGGGGAGGGCGGCATGAGGAGCGTCGCGCATGTTCCAACACCTATGGGCGACGTGGTCTTGGCGGGGGAGAACGGACTCCTCGTTGGCTGCGCCATCAACGGACAGCCCCTTCACCGGCGCTTGATTGACGAAGCGGATGCCGAGCGTCCCGAGGATCCGGTGCTTGCCCTGGGCGTTGCCTGGCTCGAGCGCTACGTTGCAGGAGAGCGGCCCGACCCGCACGGGCTGCCCCTGGCACCCGTCGGAACGCCGTTCCAGCACGAGATACGCGCCCTGTTGCTCAACGTGCCCTATGGGCACCTTACGAGCTACGGGGAGCTGGCGGACCTCGTGGTGCTTGCGCGCGGTGGCGGCAGGATGTCGGCGCAGGCCGTGGGGCAGGCCGTGGGACGCAACCCGTTCTCCATCATCGTCCCGTGCCATCGCGTGCTTGCGGCGCACGGCGCCATCGGCGGCTACACGGGCGGGCTCGACAAGAAGCTCTGGCTGCTCACGCATGAGGGCGTGGGCGTGAGCGGCATGGCCCTGCCCGAGACGGGACGCTTCGCGCACGGGGTGGACGCGCGGGCGTAGCGCCTCCGGGGCGTGAGTTCGGATCCTCTCCTACGTCCTGCCGCGCAGCATGCGCTCGAGGTTCATCGTGAACCGGCGACGGTCGGACGCCGTGAACGCCCTCGGCCCGCCCGTACGGCCGCCCGCGCGGCGCACGCGCTTCTCCTCGTGGCGCACGAGCAGCTCCGCGTCGATCGTCTCGCGACGGAACACGTGCCCCCGCACGCTTATGGCGGCGGCGCCTCGGCCGAGCACCATGCTCGCGAGGCCGATGTCCTGCGTCACCACGACGTCACCGGGGCGGAGACGCTCCACGATGGCGAAGTCCGCCGAGTCGGCGCCAACGGAGACGCCAAGGACGTCGACCCAGAACCCCCGGCGTGCGTGCTCGGCGTCGCGCGGGTCGTCGCGCCTGATGTGGCGCTCGAGATTCTGCGTGGTGTTGCCGGCGATGACGGCGGGGATGCCCGCCTGTCGGGCGCAGGCGAGGGCCTCGGCCGTGACGGGGCAGGCGTCGGCGTCGACGTAGAGCGTGCGGCGCACGACGAGCTCGAAGACGCGGGTGTCGTCTCCTGCCGCTGGCGTGAGCCCGCAGGCTTCGAGCACGGCCTGCGCCTGGTCGCCCTGCGCGGGGCAGGAGGCCCAGACCCGCGTTGCCCCGAGGTCGGAGACGGCGCGTCGAACGAGCGCGTGGGCCGCCTCGGTGGCGTAGCCATAGCCCCGGAAGGGGCGTCCGATCCAGAAGCCGAGCTCAAACGAGCGACCCGCCGTCCCGTCTGCCTCCCGGCCCGCCCCGTCGCCGGTCTTCTCCGCCAGCGCCGCGGACCCCAGCAGCTCGCTGGTGCGCAGGTCGATGACGGCGTAGGACTCTGGTGCTCGCAGCGTGTCGAGATCGACGCGCCCGTTCCCCTCGAGCTCGATGCCCGAGGGCAAGCCGAGCCGGTCCCCGTCCTCACCGTCGCGAAGGAGCTCGGCGAGCTCGGGGGCGTCGCCGTCCTCCCATGGTCTGAGTTCGAGCCTGTTCGTCTGCAGCCTCGTCATGGTGCCCCGTTCACCCGTCTACCTCGTCCGGTTGGCAGCGTCGCGCGCTCCGCGTCCCGACGCGTCCATGTCGCATGGTAGGCTATCCGAAGCGTGGAGGAGGTGGCCGCATGGCGGACGAGTGCAGGCGAGACGAGGCGCAGACGCAAGACGATTCCGAAGCGTCGGCAGGGGGCGAGCCCCACGTGCCCACGCTTGCCGAGGCCGGTCGGCACAGCCTTCGCCAGGGCGTCGTTGCCGGTACGCGCTTCATGGCCGCCATCCCCAGCTTCGGGCTGCTCGTGGCGTCGATCGCACTCACCATTCGCACGCTCGCGGAGGTGGTCGCCACCACGGTGAGCGTCGTGCGCGACGGCATCGACATGCAGACCATGCTGGTGCGCTACATCGAGTGCGCCGACTTCTTCCTGCTCTCCATCGTCATGTACATCATGGCCGTGGGCCTCTACTCGCTGTTCATCGACGCGGACGTGCACATGCCCGAGTGGCTCGAGATCCACGACCTCGACGACCTCAAGGAGAAGCTCGTCGGCGTCATCGTCGTGGTCATGGGCGTGTACTTCCTGGGGCAGCTCATCCATGGCACCAACACGCTCGACCTCCTGCACATGGGCCTCGGCATTGGCGCGGTTGTCTTTGCGCTGGCCTACTTCGTGCGGCACGTCATCTCGCGCGGACGGCGGGGGTAGCGGGCGCCGCGTCCCCGCGCAGGTGCCCGGGAGGTGACGCTGTCTTCTCGTGCCTGCGCCCTCCGATTCCCCCGGCGGCGTATACTTCCCCCTCGACTGGGGGAGGGTGCCGTGCTTGACGTTCTTGCGGTGTTTCTCGGCGGTGGCCTGGGTGCCGTGGCTCGCCACCTGCTTGCGTTCGTCCCGTGGAAGACCGTCGGGCCTATGGAGTTTCCGCTCGGGACGCTCGTGACCAACGTGCTGGGCTCGTTTGTGATCGGGGTGCTCGTGGGCATCGTGGCGACGCGTGGCATGTCGCCGAGGGCCGTCCTGTTCACGAAGACCGGCATCTGCGGCGGCTTCACCACGTTCTCGACGTTCGCGCTCGAGTCGCAGGGGCTTCTCGACCGGGGCGCGTACGGCGCGACGTGCGCGTACATGCTGCTGAGCTTCGTGCTGGGCGTGAGCGCCTGTTTGGCGGGCCAGGTGCTTGTGGGGCGGCTTCTCGCGCCGGGAACGTCGGCCTAGGGCAAGCGCGGGCGGCGCACTCCGTTCGTGTCGTTGGGCACACGATGGGCATATACTCACCGCGGAACGCATTGTGTCTTGCCGTCCCGTATGTCTCCGTCGACGGGCGACAGACCACGCCAGACATCAGCGAAGGAGCGCACATGCCCACGAACAACACCGCCAAGACGCCCACCAAGATCGCCCTGCTTACGGGCTATCTCGGAGCTGGCAAGACGACGCTGCTCAACCACATCCTTGCCAACGACCAGGGCATCCGCGCCGCCGTGCTCGTGAACGACATCGGCGAGATTAACGTCGACGCGTCGCTCATCTCCAAGGGCGGCCTCTCGCAGGTCGACGACGAGCTCATCCCCATGACCAACGGATGCCTCTGCTGCACGCTCGCGCCCGACCTCGAGCGTCAGCTCGCCGAGCTCGCCGCCTCAGACGACTTCGACTACATCATCATCGAGGCTTCCGGCATCTGCGAGCCCATCCCCATCGCCTACACCATCTCCGGCTTCTGCGACCAGACCAAGTACGACGGCGTCGCCCCGCTCGACCTCGACAACATCATCGCCGTGGTGGACTGCGCGCGCATGTGGGACGAGTTCAACGGCGGCAAGGACCTGCT
>UWSJ01000043.1 GCA_900549525.1 uncultured Coriobacteriaceae bacterium
AGGCCTGCGCGATGCCGTCGCGGCTCTCCTGCGCCTTGTACTGGATGTTCATGCCAAGCTGCGACCCGTCGCCAAAGTGGGCCTCGTAGGACTTGATGTCCTGCGGGTTCACGATGAACAGGACGTCGCGAATGTCGGCCTTCATGAGCGTGGCGAGGCTGTAGTACACGAGCGGCTTGTCATAGATGGGCAGGAGGTGCTTCGAGCCCGAGAACGTCATGGGATAGAGGTGGGTGCCGAAGCCTCCGGCGAGGACGATGCCTTTCACAGATGAGCCTCCTAGTCGTAAGTGACTGCCATGGTCAGTATAGCCGCCGAAGGGGCGCCTCGGCCCGAAGGCCATGCGCGTCTTGCGGACACGGCGGACGTCTCGTTGCCCTAGAGTGCCCTAAAGCTCCCCCGCGGCCCGCATGATGGCCCTGCGGTCAACCTTGCCGTTGGGCGTCTGGGGGATCGAGTCCTCCACGACGATGCGGCGCGGCACCATGTAGTTCGGCAGGCGGTGAGACAGCCTCTCGCGCATGGCCTTACCCCATGCGTAGTGGTCGGCAGGCGGCTCGCAGGCGAGCTCCACGTGTGCCTCGAGCCGGTCGGGCACGCCGTGGCGCGTGCGGACGATGACGGAGACGAGCTCGACGTCGGGCTCGTCCTGGATGGCGCACTCGACCTCGCCCAGCTCGATGCGGAACCCGTGCACCTTGACCTGGTCGTCGATGCGCCCGGACACCCAGAGCACGCCGTCCTCGTCCACGCGCCCGAGGTCGCCGGTGCGATACGTGCGTACGCGCGTACCGTCCACCTCGCGCTCGCCAAAGGCTGCGGCCGTCTTATCCGGGCGGTTGAGGTAGCCCTTGGCCACGGTGTCACCGCAGATGAGCACCTCGCCCACCTCGCCCACCTCGCCACGCGGGAGCGGCTCCCCCGTCTCGCGGTCGAGCACGAGCAGGGTCGTCCCCGGCCTGGCGACGCCGACGGGGAGCGTGCTCGCGTCGTCGGGGGCAGACACCGGCATGGCGGTCACGGCCACGGTCGACTCGGTGGGGCCGTAGGCGTTGATGATCGTCGCCTCGGGGAAGCGAGCCGCGAGCTGTCGCACCACGTCGGGACGCAGGGGCTCACCGCAGAAGAAGAAGTGCGTGAGCGAGGGCATGAGCTCGCGGCCAAACGAGGGCTCGGCCAGGCAGACGGAGGCAAAGGTGGGCGTCGAGACCCAGCAGGTCACGCCTGAGGACGCCAACGTCGAGAAGAGCTCGCGCGCGTCCTCGCAGACGTCAGCCGTGAGCGCCACGACCCGCCCGCCTGTGGAGAGCGCCCCCACGAGCTCGGTCACCGAGAGGTCAAAGGAAAGCAGCGCCTGGTTGAGGAAGACGTGAGGATCCGCTGCATCCTCGAACAGGCCCTGATCCCACGGCATGAAGTTGGCCACGTCGTCGGCCGTCACTTCGACGCCCTTGGGAGCGCCCGTGGAGCCCGACGTGAAGATGATGTACTGCGTCTCGTCGCCCGAGACCTCCCAGGCGGGGTCGGGACGACGGGGGGACTCGCCCGCCCGCACGCGCTCGAGGCATCCTGCGATCTCGTTGCCCCGAATCGGCCTCAGGCCACGGTCAAGGCCCGTAAGGTCGGGAAGCTCGCCCACGGCAAGCAGGGGCGCGTCCGGAAGCTGCGAAAGGATGGAGACCACGCGTCCGTCGGGTACGTGGACGTCACACGGCACATAGGCATGCCCGGCCTTGAGACACGCGAGAAAGCTCACCGGCATGAGCGGAGACTTGTGCCCGTAGACCAGAAGCGGGGCACCCGCCGCCTCGGAGCCCTGCTCCTCGTCGGCACAACGCTCGCGAATCAGGCACGCGAGCTCGTCCGAGGCGTCCCAGAGCTCACCGTAGGTGATGGAGCGCCCGCTCGTGTTCCTCCAGCACTCGCGCTCAGGGTGCGCGGCCGCCTGGGCCTGCACGGCCGCCAGAAATCCGTTTCCGTCACGCATCGACGCTCCCTCTCCCCCGCACTGACCTAGTACTGCGCATAGACGAAGCCCGCAGGCGCAAGCAGCCCCGAGCTAAAGACGTACCACCACACGGCATAGGCGCACACAATGACGACGAACGCCGCCACAACCGGCCTCCACCACGAGGCCTTCGAAAGACGCCCGAACGCGGCACGCACCGACTCCGTGAGCTTCCTCACACCCAAGGCTACTCCCCCATCGCGAACTCATAGACGGCGCGCTCGATCTCGAGCCAGCCGACCCATCCCGGATGCGTCCCGTCATATATGAAGTACGGCTCGTTGTCATACCCCGAGAAGTCGGCGAGCGTGGCCCCGTGGCCCGTCACCGTCTGACGAATAATCTCGTTCCTGCGCTCCCGTTCGACCTTCGAGAGACCGCGGTAGTCCTCCCACGCGCCCGCCCAGGGCAGCAGCACGCAGAGCAGGTCGATGCCACCCTGGCTGGCGACGTCAAGCGCAAGCGCAAGGTCGCTGTCCTCCGTGGGGGCCATGAGCAGGTTGTCGTTCTTCTGGCAGTCTTTCAGCTTGCCGGCGTCGAAGTCGTTCTTGATGTGAGACTCCCAGAAGCTGTCGAGGAACCCAAACTCGTTCGACGTGGTGCTCTCGCGTGCGAGCTCGACGGCGTCGGCTTTGAGGGCATCCCAGTCCGGGGCGCCGTCCCTGCCGCGCACGTCGCCCTTCTCGATGACGATGTCGGGCCGGTCCCGAAGGACGTACTGGATCTGCGCCCGAACCTCGTGCTCTTCCTTGAAGTCGAAGGCGAGGGCGTTGGCCCTCTCGGGCAGCGAGGTGCCAAAGCCCGCACGCACGCTGGTGGCGTCGACGCCGCGCTCGATGAGGCGTCCCTTCGCATACTCCACCTGCGCGGGCGTCACGTTGGGGCTCTGGCAGAACGCATGCCAGAGCCTGAACGAGTAATGGCTCGTGACGGCGTCGCGCCAGGCGCCGCCCGGGAAGAACCACTGCGGCGAGATGATGAGCACGGCCTTGTTTGACGCACGCCCGTCAAAGACGCCGGCCGCGAGCTCGCCGGAGGGCTGGAGCGAGGACATGAGGGGCCCCGCGTAGGCGCCGAGGGCAATGGCGTGCCAGAGCGACATATAGCCCGCGTCGCCGATGGTCCAGAAGTCGAGGCCGAAGTCGTGGCCGCCGAGGACGCCCCTCGGCACCTGCGGGATGTCAGAAGGAAGGGTCACGAGCTCGGAGGAGCCGAAGACGGGAATGGAGTCGACGAGGCGATTCGCCAGCATGAACTCCGGAGCGGCGAACTTGCCCTTGTTGGGCGCGTAGTCGAGCGTGCGACCAACCTTGGCGTCGAGCGCGGGGTACGACTCAAGCCGACGCCACCCTGCGACGCCGGTCACGAGCGCCCCCGCCCCGATGCCCGCGAGCCTGAGCGTCGCACGCCTCGAGAGGACAGGGCCGCCCCCGTTGGTTTCGGTCTCCTCAGCCATCCCTAGAGCCTCTTCAGCACCTGGGCGACGATCTTGTTGGCGGTGTTCATCTCGTCGCGCGGAACCGCCGTGGGCGCGATGGACACGCCAAAGTCGTCCTCGATGGAGACGAGCAGCTCGATGGCCCCCATCGAGTCGAGCAGGCCCTCCTCGAACAGGTCCATGTCACGGCGCTCGCGGACGACGTCGTCTCCGCAGATGTCGGCGATGGTGTCGACGAGCTTGGCCGCAACCTCGTCCTTGTTGGTTTCGCTAGCCATGGATGCCTCCTAGGAACGTGAACAGCTGACCGGAGAAGATGCAGAGGCCGAAGACGACGAGCTGCATCGTGACGAACCACTCGAGCACCAGCATGACGGGCCGCTCGTGGTTCTTGCGCCAGAACTTCCAGTGACGGTGCAGGTATTGCTCGGCCGCCATGAGGACGCCGTGGTAGACGCCATAGGTGAGGTAGGCGGGCGTGATGCCGTGCCAGCATCCCATGAGGAACATGTTCGCCACGAGTCCCACGCTGGCGCGGGCGTCGCGCGACCTGGGCTTGCGATGCCGCGCGAGGGTGCGCTCGAGACGCATGAAGACGTAGTCGCGCAGCCAGTGCGAGAGCGTGATGTTCCAGCGGTCCCAGAACTCCTGCATCGTCCGGGAGAGCATGGGCAGGTCGAAGTTCTTTGGCACGTCCACGCCAAGGACAAGGCCCGCGCCCTGTGCCATGAGCGAGTAGCCCGCGAAGTCGAGATAGAGGAAGGCCGCATACCACCACGCCGCCTTCACGAGCCCCCAGACCTGCGGCGCCATCGCCTGCGTAAGGTCTGCCACCGGATAGGCAACGTGGGGCTTCACCACGCTTGCGAGCACCACCTGCATGACGGCGCCAACGGCAAGCATCACGATGCCGCGGCCAAGCCGGTCAAGATAGACCCAGCGGTCGAGCGGCTCGTCAACGTCGGCAAAGAAGCGCCTCGAGCGGTCGATGGGTCCCGAGGTGAACGTGGGGAAGAACGCAAGGAAGTAGAGGTAGTCGACGAGCGGCACGCGCGCGATGAGGCCGTCGTTGACCTCGAGCAGCACCTGGGTGGCGCGGAAGGTGATGTAGGAGATGCCGATGAAGCCAAGCAGCCCGGTGCCGAAGGACGCCGTAAGCTTGTAGACCACGAGCGGCCCAAGGCAGCACGCAAGCGCGATGCCGCGAAGCCATGCGGGCGCCTTCGCCGTGACCGCGCCCTTGCCGTCGGACGAGGTGCGCGCGAGCACCGCGCGGGTCGTGGCGAAGGTGAGCAGCATGTAGCCGACGGCCAACCCCAGCCCCCGGAGGTCATAGGCGAAGAGCCACCAGAGGAAGAGCGCCGATACGGCAAGGCCGTAGGCGCGGATGCGCCGACCCGCCACCCCCAGAACGATGGCCGGGACAAAGGATGCGAAGAGCAGGATGAAGAAGCCCGGATCCTGATAGAACTGCATGCGCTCCGCCGTTCGCCGACCATACCTAACCGTTCGCGCCGAAACTATAGCCCTTTCAGGGAGCTGGGGCGCAGAGGAATTCAAACGCCTACAGAAGCGTCCGCTCCGCTGCCTCGACCACATGGAGGGCCAGCACCGACGTGGTGACCGAGCCCACACCGCGCGGCACGGGCGTGACGGCCGAGACGACGCGACGAACGGAATCGTAGTCGACGTCGCCGACGACGCCACCCTTCCCGTCGGGGTTCGTCCCCACGTCGACGACGACTCCCCCGCCCCGCACCATGTCGGCCGTTACCGCCCGCGCCCTGCCCATGCAGCTCACGAGCACGTCGGCGCGTCGGCACTCCTCGGCCAGGCCACGCGTGCGCGAGTGGCAGATGGTGACGGTGGCGTCGGCGGCAAGGAGCAGCTGGGCGAGCGGGCGTCCCACGACGAGGCTCCTGCCAAGCACGACGACGCGCCTGCCCGCAAGCGGCACCTCGTAGTGCGCGAGCAAGGCCATGACGGCCTCGGGCGTGCAGGGGCAGTGGCCCGCACCCGCACCCGTGAGCAAGCGTGCGAGCGACCCCTCGGTCATGCCGTCGACGTCCTTCTCGGGAGGCACGCAGGCGGCCGCGGCGGACTCGTCAAGCTGGGCAGGCAGGGGCCGCATGAGCAGAATGCCATGAACGGACGGATCGCCGGCGAGGCCGCGCAGGGCGCCCTCGAGAACCTCCTGCCCCGCGGTGGCGGGAAGCTCGAGGGTCTCGCACCCAATGCCCAGCTTGGCCATACGGGAACGTGCCGCTCGCTCATAAGCGGCCGAGCCCGCGTCCTCGCCCACGCGGACGACGGCGAGCTTCGGTGTCACGCCCGCGCCCGCAAGCGCGGCCACGCGAGGCGCAAGGCGCTCGCACAGGCTTGAGGCAACCGGAGCTCCGAGCAGCTCTCGGGCGCATGAGTCGGTCATGACGACCTCCTAGGAGAATCGAAGCTTGGCGGTCACGTACACCTCGCGCGAGCGAACCTCGGCGAGCCCCATGAGCGCGTCGGCACGCGCGGCGAGCCCGTCGGCGCGCTCGCGGTCGCCCATCATGCGCGCGTTGGCGTGCACGGTGAGGGCTGCCCCGTCGGCGGCCGTGCGGGCGAGGCTCGCGGCCACGCCCACGTCCACGACGGCGAGCTTGGAGCCGTGCTCCGCGAGCGCGGAGAGCGACTCGATGGCGGAAAGCGAGCTCTCGAGCACCTCGAAGGGGGCCTCGCAGGCCCCCAGGAGGGCGTCGTCGAGACGGCGGGCGCGCTCGGCGGCCTCCTCGGGCGTCGAGCGCGGCAGCTTGAGCGCGCGCGTCACGGGCAAAAAGCAGTCGGCGTCGGCGTCGGAGAGCTCGAGCAGCCGCCCGCGGAGCCGGCCGCACGCCTCGAGCGCCGAGCGCGTCTCGTCGTCGTAGGCGGCGTAGGCCGCCTTCCCGAGCGTAAGGCCGGCCACCATGCAGCCAAGTGCGCACGCGAGCGACCCGGCAAGCGCCGAGACGCCACCCCCGCCGGGCACCGGGTCGGTCGAGGCAACGCGGTCGAGGTAGTCCCCGAGCGCAACGCGCGCGAAGCTGTGGTCGGGCAGATCTCTCTTGGCCATGCGGCCCCCTCCTGCCGTGCGGCGTATGACGGTGACGAGCGGTTAGCGGCGCTTTCTTACGAGACGCACGAACGTGAGCACGAGGCCCACTGCGGCGACGCCCGCGAGTACGTGGAAGACGAACGAGAAGCCCGCCAGGAAGATGTCCGGCCTGCCCTCGACGTAGCTCGTGACCGTCTCGCCGGCAACGGCGCTCATGCGAGCGTAGAGCAACCTCGAGCAGCCCGAGATGCCGATGGCCATGCCACCGTAGCGTGCGAGGCTCGAGAGGCTACCGGCAAACCCGAGCGCCCCCTCCGGTGCCGCCCCCATGAACAGCGCGTTGTTGGGTGACTGGAAGATCGACGTGCCGAGCGACATAAGCGCCACGAACGCGACGATGCGCCAGACGGGACTGACCTCCACGAGCGTACCCACCAACAGGAGGCCGCATACATAGACGACGAGCCCCAGGCAGGTGGGAGGCTCGTAGCCCACGCGGTCGGCCACAGACCCCGAGAGGGGCCCCACGAAGGCGTTCACCACCGGCAGCGTCATGAACAGCAGACTCGACGTCTGGGCAGAAAAGCCGTGCGCGTCCTGGAAGTAGAACGGAAGGACGAACTCGGACGCCCCGATGCCCATGAAGACGATGAGCATCGTCGCGAAGTTGATGACGAACGTGGCGCTGGAGAAGCAGGCCCTGGCGGATCCGAGAAACGACGTGGCGCGCGGCGAGCCGGGAACCGGGCGCACGTGCGGAAGCGTGCGCAGGCCAACGAGGAACGACACGACGCCCACCGGCACGTTGATGAGGAAGATGCCCTCCCAGGGGAAGGCGGAGACGATGGCGCCGCCGAGGACGGGGCCGGCCATCATCCCGAGCGCCACGAAGGTGGAGAGCAGGCCCATGGCGCGCCCGCGCTCGCGGCTGGGAAACGCCTCGGTGATGATGCCCATGTTGTTGGCCATCGCCGCGGCGCAGCCGACGCCCTGCACCACGCGCGCCGCCACGAGGACGGGAAGCGCCTGCGCAAGCCCGCAGAGAAGCGACCCCACCGTGAACACCACGACTCCCGCCTGGAACACGTACACCTTGCCGTGCACGTCGCCGAGACGGCCAAACGGCAGCGTCCCCACGCACGTGGCAAGCAGATACACCGAGGACACCCACTGGATCTGGTCCCCGGCGGCAAGCTCCTTCTGCATCACGGGAAGCGCCACCGTGACGATGCTCGAGTCGAGGCAGACCATGAACGTCATCACGAGAACCGTGAACAGGATCGCCCACTTGTTGTGGCTGCGGCCTCCCGACAGGCGGCGTCCGTCCGTAGAACTCATGCACACCCTCCGCGTCACGGCGCCGCACCGCGCGGCGCGCACTGAGACATCCTAGCGCCTTGCCGCCATGCCGCAGCCCACCCCAACGCTATACTTTTTGCCGTATGTGAAAACGCCACAAGGAGGACTCTCCATGTCCGACACAACCCAGGCGGCCCGTCCCGTCCGCGTCCGCTTCGCCCCCTCGCCCACCGGCAAGCTCCACGTGGGCGGCGCGCGCACGGCCATCTTCAACTGGGCCTTCGCCCGTGCCAACAACGGCACGTTCATCCTGCGCATCGACGACACCGACCCCACCCGCTCCACCGAGGAGAACACCCAGATCATCCTGCGCGCCATGCGCTGGCTTGGCCTCGACTGGGACGAGGGTCCCGAGGTCGGCGGCGACTTTGGCCCCTACAAGCAGACCGAGCGCCTCGACCTGTACAAGCAGGCGGCCCGCAAGCTCTGGGACGAGGGCCGCGCCTACCCCTGCTTCTGCACGCCCGAGCAGCTTGCCGCCGACCGCGAGGCGGCCCGTGCCCGCAAGGACCCGTTCCAGGGCTACCAGCGCCGCTGCCGTCACCTCTCCCGCGAGGAGGCGGAGGCACGCATCGCCGCCGGCGAGCCGTACGTACTGCGCATCAAGGTGCCCGAGGACCGCGGCGACGTCGTGATCCACGACGCGGTGCACGGCGACGTCACCTTCGACGCCAAGGAGCTCGACGACTTCGTCATCTTCCGCTCCGACGGCACGCCCACCTACAACTTCGCGACCGTGGTTGACGACGCCATGATGGGCATCACCCACGTCATCCGCGGCGACGACCACCTCTCCAACACGCCGCGCCAGGTCATGGTGTACGAGGCCATGGGCGCGCCCGTGCCCACCTTCGCGCACATCTCCATGATCCTCGGCGCCGACGGCAAGAAGCTCTCCAAGCGCCACGGGGCCACGTCGGTCGAGGAGTACCAGGGCGCGGGGTACCTCCCGGACGCCTTCGTGAACTACCTCGCCCTGCTTGGCTGGAGCCCCGATGGCGAGACCACGATCGTCCCGCGCGACGTGCTCGCCCGCACGTTCTCGCTCGACCGCGTGAGCAAGAACCCGGCCACCTTCGACCCGGCCAAGCTCGACTGGATCAACGCCGAGTACCTCGCGGCCATGAGCGACGAGGACTTCACGGACAAGGTCATGGTGCCCGAGCTCGTGGAGGCGGGCCTGCTCGCAAGCGCCGACGCACGTCCGCGGCCGTGGCTGCTCGCGCTCGCCAGCGTGGTAAAGCCGCGCACGAAGCACCTTGGCGACGTGCCGGGCATCTGCGGGATGGTCTTCGGCACGGCAGAGACGCTTGCCTTTGACGAGAAGGCCGTGAGCAAGGGCCTCGCCAAGGACGGCATGAGGGCCGTGCTCGAGGCCGCCGCCGCCAAGCTCGAGGCGATCGATGAAGACGCGTGGAGCGCCGACGCCGTCGACGCCGCGCTTGACCCGCTGCCGGAGGAGCTGGACGCCAAGAAGCGTCTCGTCTTCCAGGCCGTTCGCGCCGCAGTGTGCGGCAACCTCGTCTCGCCGCCGCTCGGGGCCGTCATCGAGCTCGTGGGCAAGGCCGACGCGCTCGCCCGCATCAGGCGTGCGGAGACGATGGCGCTGTAGCTCGCGCTGTTACGGCACACGCGTATGAAGAAGGGGCGTCGGAGCAGATCCGGCGCCCTTTCTCTTGTGCTCTCAACGCGAGCGAGAGTCAACCATTGCAGAGACGCACTAGGACTGCGGGCCCTTCGGCTTGATGCGCACGCGCACGCCGCTCTTGGCGGGACGCACCGTCACGGCCTTCTTTGACGGGTGCACGGTCACGGCCCCCTGCCTGCGCGAACGGGCGGCAACGGAGCCACGGGCGGCCGCGGCGGTACCAAACCTGCCGCCCGACGCCTTCGCGACGAAACGGTGCCAGCGGTGGTACAGGCTGCCCTTGGTGTGCGAGGAGTGCAGCCCGAGCATCGTCACGGCAAAGGCCGTGGGCCCGAAGAACGTGAAGATGCGCCAGATGAGGAAGCCCGCCGTGGCCGCCGAGCCAAACCAGGGGCCGAGGAAGAGCGCGAAGCCTCCCTCGGCACCGCCGGTGCCGCCAGGCAGGGGCACGATGGTGGAGACGAGCTGCACCATGGAGCCCGCGGCCAGGCACGTGAGCGGGTCGACGCTCTCGCCGAAGGCGTGCAGCACGAACCACGGCATGATGTAGAGCGACGCCAGCTGGAAGAGCGTCACCACGAGCGTGACCACCATGTCCGACAGATGCGTGGCCGAGCGCTTGAAGGCCTGCGAGAACTCGTCGACCTGGTTGTTGAGCATGTCGTGCCACTTGTCGTGGTTCTTCACCCACCCACGCCTCGAGGCGCGGGCGAGCAGGGCGTTGCCGACACGGCGCACAAACCCCGGGCAGAGGCACACGACGAACAGGCCTGCAAGCTCAAGGGCGTGCCCCGCAAACACGAGCAGGTTGATGAAGACGATGTCGCCGTAGCTCTCGAGGAAGAACTCGAACTTGGCGAGCAGCATCACGGCCGCAAAGACCACCACGCCCACCTGGAACATGATGAAACGGGAGAACTGCACCGCCGACGCCTCACCCACCGAAAGACCAGCCTTGGTGAGCTCGTAGATCTGCGATGGCAGGGCCCCCATCTGCATGGGCGTGAGGTTGCCAAAGAAGACTCCCGACGACTCCACCGCCATGAGGTCGCGCACGCCGATGGGGCACCCTGGGTCGAGCATGGCGGAGACGACGTAGGCTCCCACGCCAAAGATGAAGTAGAGCACGGCGCACACGAGCGCGCCAAAGAGCCACCGCGCGTCGACGTTCTGGAAGGCCGAGACGAACTCCTCGATCTGGCCCGAGAAGAACAGGAACGCAACGTAGGCGGCGAACACGAGCGCGATGAACTGCGCGCCGCGGGCGGCCTGCTTCTTGTCGGGATTGGCGACCTTCTCAGATGACGCACCCTTGGGACGGGCCGCCACCGGCGACCCGTCAAGGCGGGGCTTCGGTGCACGGGGGCGGTGTACGGCCGCAGCAGGAGCAACCGTGGAAGAAGGCGCCACAGAAGCGCCCTTGTGCCCCGGTGCCGCAGGATGGCTGCCTGACACCATACCCGCAGGTCTCGCCTCGTTGTTCTCAGGAGTCAGCGCCATGGGCCCCCAGCCGGTCGTGACGCCTGCTCCGACGAAACGGGGGAACGGCGTGCGCAAGCTTCAGATATCTTGTCGATTCTAACGCCACGACAACGGCCCGGAACGCCTTCGGAGGCGCTCCGGGCCGTAATACCATGCATTCTAAATAACCGCCACCTGCCTATCGGCGGCGTCCGTCCTACTCCGCAGGCTTCTGAGTCCGGGCCTTCTCAACGGCGGCGACCTTCGTGCGATATGCCGCCGCAATGATGTCGCAGCAGCCCTGACGCCCAAAGCGGGCACGGTTCACCACAAGGTCCTTGTCCGAGTGCAGCTTCCACTTGCCGGCGGAATAGCGCTTATAGAAAAGCTCGCGGGCGCGCTGCATCCGCTTCACGAGCTTCCGCGCCTTCTTGTCGGTAAGGCCGCGCTTACCGCCCACGATGGCGACGCGCGCCGCGAGCGGGGCGGTGACCAGCACCGAGATGAGGTTCGGGTTGTCCTTGAGGATGAAGTCGGAAAGACGGCCCTCGATGATGCACGACTCGGTGGCTCCAAGGTCGCGAATGACGCCCTCCATCTGCTTGAAGAGCTTGTCGGCGGCAGAGCGGGCGTCGACGCGGTCGGGCAGGAAGGCGCTGACCTCAGCCGCGAGGCTCTCGTCATAGGCGGCGATCTGATCGGTCGTCACGCCAGCGCGCACAGAGGCACGTACGAGCAGCTCGTTGTCGTACAGGGGAATACCGAGCTCGAGCGAGAGCATCTTGCCAATCTCGTGGCCCTCGGCGCCAAAGTCACGAGCGATGGTGATGACGACGGGGTTGTTGTCAACGTCGGTGCTGACCGGGACGTTAATGTCGGGCATGGATTCCTCCAGACGATATGGGAAGGGACGGGCAGCTTTGACCACCCGTCCCCGATTCTACGACCCTCAAGACCTACGCAGCCACGACGCGGCGCTGGTAGGCGCGCACGATGAGCGAGATGCCGAAGTTCAGCACGAAGTAGAGCAGGAACGTGAAACCGTACAGCAAGAGAACCTGCGAGAGGTTCGACGTCTGGGCCATGACGACCTTCGTGGTGTACATGAACTCGGCGACGTTGACGCCCGCCAGGTACGAGGAGTCCTTGATGACCGTCGTGCACTGGCTGAAGAGAGCCGGGATGACCGTCTTGAACGTCTGCGGCAGGATGATGAGGCGCATCGTGGCAAAGAACCCAAAGCCCTGGGACTGGGCGGCCTCAAACTGGCTCGTGGGGATGGAGTTGAGGCCACCGCGGATGATCTCGGCCATGACCGCACTCGTGAAGATGGTGAACGCGAGCACCGAGATGAAGATGTAGTTGCCCTTGACGGTGAAGTAGATGAAGAGAATCCACAGCAGGTTAGGCGTGCAGCGGAAGAGTTCGATGTAGGCGCTCACGAGCAGCGACAGCGGCTTCACGGCGTACTGCTTCACGAGCGCGAGAACCGTGCCGAGGGCAATCGAAAACACGATGGCAAGGGCGGAGATGATGATGGTGTTGCCAAATCCGCCCATGATGAACCCGAGGTTGGCGGCGTTGAAGATCTCCATGGGTTACGCCTCCTTCGCGGGTTCGGGGGTCACGCCGGGAATGACCTTGGCGCGGGGACGCTGCTTCGAGCGCTTCTCGAGCCACTGCACGAGGATGGCGAGCGGGAAGCAGATGAGGAAGTACAGCAGGCAGCACATGATGTAGCCCTGCAGGTAGCCGTACGTGGAGACGAAGTTATCGGCGTTGTACATGAGGTCTCCGCCAGCGATGAGCGCCAGCACCGAGGTGTTCTTCACGAGGTTGAGGGCCTGGTTGCAGAGCGGGGGAAGGATCACCTTGAACGTCTGCGGCAGGATGATGTAGGCGTAAGACTGCACGCGCGTGAAGCCCTGGGACTGCGCGGCTTCCATCTGACCGTGCGGGACGGCCTCGATGCCCGTGCGAATGACCTCGGAGATATAGGCCGCGTGATAGAGGCCCACGCCCACGAAGCCAAGCACGAAGGGTGCGATGCGCACGGCAGACGCCGACCCCGTGATGGCCTGCAGGATCTTGGGGCCCGCGGCGTACATGAAGAACACCTGCACCGGCAGCGGCGTGTTCTGGTAGAACTCGACGTACACGCGGCTGATGGCGCGCAGCACCCTCGAGCGCGTCGTCGAAAAGACGCCGAGAATGGTCCCGAGGACAATGGAGAGCGCGAGACCGGCGACGACGACCCGTAGCGTGAAGAAGAACCCCGTCCAGAGGGTGTCCATCTGGCTAAAGGTCATCGACCAGCGTAGCGGGTCAAGAAGACCGTCAAGCATCTCGTTCCTTCCGTTCTAGCTTCCGAACACGCGCCCGGGCGACTCAAGCCGCCCGGGCGCGACACAAAAGATCCCTGGTAGGTGACCGACCGACAGAGACTAGAGCAGCTTCCAGTCAGAGATCTCCTGGTCAACCCAACCGTTTCCGAGCAGCTCGTTGACCTTGTCGTCGACGACCTTGGAGAGGTCGGAGTCCTTCTTGGTGGCGATGCCGTACTTCTGCTCGCCGAACTTCACGTCAGGAGCAAGCAGCTCGGTGGAGTCGTCGATGTAGCCGCCAAGGATGGAGCGGTCGACGGAGAAGACGTCGATGTTGCCAGAGTCCAGGGCACTCTTGATGGACGGGTAGTCCGGGAACTCCTGGAAGGTCGGCGTGGCCGAGACGCCCTGGTCGGAGAGCATCTTGGTGATGGCGTCCTTGGTCGTGGACCCCTGCGACACGCCGATGATCTTGTTGTCGAGGCTCTTGAGGTCGGCAAGGCCGGCGTCCTTCTTCACGAGCAGGCCGATGTAGTCGGTACGGTACGGCGTGGAGAAGTCCCAACTCTGCTTGCGCTCGTCGGTGATGGTGTAGGTGGCGCACACGATGTCGAGCTGGTCGTTGTCGATGAGCGGGCCACGGGTCTTGGGCGTCACGTCCGTGAAGGCAACGAGCTCCTTCTCCTTGGCCTCGTCATAGGAGACGCCGAGCACGGCCGCGGCGATCTGGTAGCACAGGTCGATCTCGAGGCCCTGGTAGGTGTTGGTGGCCGGGTCGAGGTAGCCATAGCCGGGGACGTCCTTCTTCACGCCGGCGTTGAGCTTGCCGCGGCTCTTGATGGCGTCGACCTTGGAGCCCGACGAGGAACCGGTCGACGAGGAACCGGTGGAGGCGGAGCCGCCACATCCAACGAGACCGAGGCCCGCGACGGCGGCGGTGGCGCCGAAGACGCCGAGGAACTGACGACGAGTGATGTTCTTCATGATAATCATCCTTCCAACGGAGTTGCTAGACGTATGCGAAGGGCCAAGCCACCGGCACGCTGCCCAATGTAAGCAGGCGGCCGGCCAGCCCTAGCGAAGAATCTTGCTCAGGAAGTCCTTCGTACGCTCGTGCTGGGGGTTCTCGAAGAAGTGCTCGGGGGTGCCCTCCTCGACGATCTGACCGTCGTCAACGAAGATGACGCGGTCGGCCACCTCGCGAGCGAAGCCCATCTCGTGCGTGACGCACATCATGGTGATGTTCTCCTGCGCGAGCTCGACCATGACGTTGAGCACTTCCTGCACCATCTCGGGGTCGAGGGCGCTCGTGGGCTCGTCGAACAGAATGATGGGCTGCTTGGTGCAGAGGGCGCGGGCGATGGCTACGCGCTGCTGCTGGCCGCCGGAGAGGTTCTGCGGATACTCCCCCGCCTTGGACTCGAGGCCCACGCGCTTGAGCGCGGCGAGGGCGGTCTTGGTGGCCTCTTCCTTGCTCTTCTTCTGCAGCTTGATGGGTGCAAGCGTGAGGTTGCCCAGCACCGTCATGTTGGGATAGAGATTGAACTGCTGGAACACCATGCTGGAATACTTGCGGGCCATCTCGAGGTGGTTCTTCTTGGTGACCTGGGTACCGTCAATGGTCACCGTGCCCGTCGTGGGCTCCTCGAGGAAGTTGACGCAGCGAATGAGCGTCGACTTACCCGAGCCTGACGGCCCGATGATGACGAGCTTCTCACCGGCCTTGACCGTGAGATCGATGTCCTTGAGCACGTGGAGGTCGCCAAAGTACTTGTTGAGTCCACGAATCTCGATCATGTTCTTGCCGTCGGCCATACCGTGCATCCCTCTTCTCGACTTCAGGTGACAGCGACTTTAGTGCATAAAAGTGGCCACCCGGTCGCATGGAGGCGAACTGTGACCGACCTGAAACACATGCGTCACGATTGGGCAACCGCTCGGGGCCTGAAAGCAAAGCGCCTACTCGCTCCCACCTTGCCCCTAAAGGCTCGCGCGAGACGTTGTATTGACTGCATTTAGGCGAAAAAAGCGACGAACCGAAGTCCGTCGCCATGCAACTTGGTAGCCCGTACCAGATTCGAACTGGTGATCTCCGCCTTGAGAGGGCGGCGTCC
>UWSJ01000044.1 GCA_900549525.1 uncultured Coriobacteriaceae bacterium
CCATCGGCACCGAGCACATCGACGACATCATCGCCGACCTCGAGCGCGGCTTCGAGGCCGTGAAGTAAAGCAGCTGAAGTTTGTGTGCGAGCCGCACGACTCAGCAGCCCTCACAGTATGCGCAAAGCAAAACGCCCGTCGGCAGCGACTCGCCGACGGGCGTTTTTGTTGTCTTATGATCTATTTCTTCTCAAATGAGAACGCGGCAAGGCGATCTCACTTCCTGGCAAGACGTGAGCGCCCTGCTCGCGCAATGGGCGTAAAGCAGACGGGCTGACCGCACCGGTCGCCGCAAGCGACGCGACGACGTGCGCCTCGAGCGCGCCACACCTGCGCAAGCGCCTCCGCACCCCCCCTGCGTCTCCGCCATCGAGACCACTCCCCCTCGTCATCAGCCCCATCCAAGCCCCAGCGTCGGCAGTTGAGCCCATAATCCGGGCGCACTTCCCGGCAACAAGACGAGCCGCTTGACGGATAATCAGAAGAATGACCAAGAGCTTGCCTTGAACGAGGATAGAAACATGACAGCAGACGCCGAGACGTTCGAGAAGCCTGACGACCCCCGCCTTCCGTTTGACTTCCACGTCGAGGTCGACCTCGACTGGTACAAGGACCTGTTCCGCGCGCAGAACCTCCGCTACAACCGGAAGGTCGGCATCTTCGGACTGGTGTTCTTCCTCCCCTTCACCGCGCTCGGCATCTTCATAACCGCGGTGAATTTTGAAAGCGACGGCCTCACGGGCGCGCTCATCACCCTCATGTTCGGCGCGCTGAGCCTCTACGAGATCCAGCTCATTCGTGGACGGGGCATCCTGTTCGGCGGCAGCAGGAAGCTGGTGACGGCGAAGTTCTTCCTCTCCTACGGGATGGAGCTTCCCAAGGAGCCGATCTCGCGCGAGGAGACGCGCTGCGGCTACGATGTGTCCGCCGAGGAACTCGGATTCGTCGAGCACATTCGCTACCCGAGCGGCCTGGACGTGACGGTGCGCCGCCCCTGGGCCTTCCTGACCGGCACGGGCAGCGACACCCCGGGCGGCTACGTATTTGCCGCCGACGACGGCAAGAACTCCTCGCTCGCCCGCAACCTCGTAGGGGTCAACTACGCGTTTCGCGAGGACCTGCCCTGCTACCCGCTCGCCATTCCCCGGACCGTCGTGTCCGAGAACCCCTGGCTCGTGCCATGGGTTCGCGAGCAGGTCGACAAGCAGCGAAAGGCGCTCAAGGCCGACGACGCGGCACGAGAGCGCGTCGTCGGCTGGGCCGGCACCACGGCGGTCTTCCCCGACGGCACGCTCGCGAACCTTGAGGACGAGAAGGACTCCGCTCGTATCGACAACCTGATCAAGGGCAACTACTAGCCGCAGCTGGTCAACGGTATCGTCAACGTACGGGTCAGCCCCCAGCCCTTCGCATAGTCTCTTCCTATGCCTTTTCATATCCAACCCGTAGGAGCCGATTGTTGGAGCGCGTGGGATACTTGTCAAGCTCACCATCCACTCTGCGCCGTCCCGCACGGCGATGCGCCAAAGGAGTCCCATGTCCGCCAAGCCCAACGCACCCTTCCGCTATGACATCGTCGGCAGCTTCCTGCGCCCGGCCGAGCTCAAGGAGGCCCGCGCCAGGCACGCCGCCGGCGAGCTCACGGACGACCAGCTCGCCGAGGTCGAGGACCGCCTGATCGCGGACCTCGTCGCCAAGGAGCACGCTGTCGGCCTCCACGCCGTCACCGACGGCGAGTTCCGCCGCCGCTGGTGGCACCTCGACTGGCTCGCCGGCTTCAATGGCATCACGGTCTACGACTTCGAGACGGCCGGGTTCGGCGTCAAGAAGACGATGCAGTCCACCTACGTGAGCGCCCCGCTCTCCTTCGACCCGAGCCACAAGTTCCTCGCCGACTTCCGTCGCACGAAGGCCATCGCCGAGCGCGTCATCGGCCCGGACGCCCTCGTCAAGCAGACGATCGCCGGCCCCAACATGGTCACGCTCGACTCGGTCGTGCTCTCGCGCCAGTACGCCGCGAGCCCCGTCTACGGCTCTCTCGACGAGCTGCGCGCCGACCTCGCCCAGACCTACCGCGACGCCATTCGTGCGTTCTACGATGCCGGCTGCCGCTACCTGCAGCTCGACGACACGAGCTGGGGCGCCCTGTTCTCCGAGCGCTTCCGTGCGCGCGTCTCCGAGGCCGGCTACGACCCCGACGAGCTCGTCGACGTCTTCGGCGACATCACCGAGGCCGCGCTCGAGGGGCGCCCGTCCGACATGGTCATCACGACCCACATGTGCAAGGGCAACTTCATGAGCCACTGGCTCTACGAGGGCACGTACGAGACGGTCGCGCGGCGTCTGCTCGGCGTGCGCGGGTTCGACGGCTTCTTCCTCGAGTACGACGACGAGCGCTCCGGCAGCTTCGAGCCGCTGCGCCACCTGCCGGCAGACACCGACCAGCGCGTCGTGCTCGGCCTCGTCACGACCAAGACGCCCGAGCTCGAGGACGCGAACACGGTGCGGGCGCGCATCGCCGAGGCGGCCAAGGTCGTCCCGCTCGAGCGCCTGTGCCTGTCTCCGCAGTGCGGGTTCTCCTCCACCGAGGAGGGCAACGCCGTGGACGACGCAACGCAGTGGAAGAAGCTCACCCTCGTGCGCGAGGTGGCCGAGTCCGTGTGGGGCGACGCCTAGGCTCGGTGGTCGACGCGGGCATGGCGCGCCCGTCGCGTGCGCCATGCCCGCCGTGCGCGCCCACAACGCTCGTCGCGCGGGCAGCATGCAGTCAGGTTCTCCGCAAACTAGATAGAAGGAGCGTATCAATGTCGTACAGCTGGGGTTCTCCGTTTCGCTACGACGTCGTCGGCAGCTTCCTGCGCCCGGACGTCCTCAAGCAGGCCCGCGCCGACCACGCCGCCGGGCTCATCGACGACGCGCAGCTCAAGGTTGTCGAGGACGAGGCCATCCGCGACCTCGTGGCCAAGCAGAAGGCCGCCGGCCTCCACGTCATCACCGACGGCGAGTTCCGCCGCAGCTACTGGCACCTCGACTTCATGTGGAGCCTCCAGGGCATCGAGCACCGCGTAGCACGCCAGGGCTACATGTTCCACGACGAGGAGACCACGGCCGACACCGCCGTCGTGACCGGCCCCATCTCCGGTGAGAACCACCCGTTCGTTGAGCACTTCAAGTTCGTGAAGGCGCTCGAGGAGGACGGCCAGGTGGCCCGCCAGACCATCCCCGCCCCCATCCAGACCTACTCCGAGGTCATCCTCGACCGCTGCGACGGCCAGGTGGAGAGCCTGCGCTCCGTCTACAAGACCGACGAGGAACTCGCTGACGCCATCGCCGCCGCCTACCGCACCGTGCTCGCCGACCTCTACGCCGCCGGCTGCCGTAACGTCCAGTTTGACGACTGCACGTGGGGCATCTACTGCGACAAGGACTTCGTCGAGAAGACGGGCATGCAGCCGGTCGACATCCAGAAGGTATGCGAGCTGGGCGTGGCCATCAACAACGCCGCACTTGAGGGCAAGCCCGACGACCTCGTGGTCAACACCCACGTCTGCCGCGGCAACTACCACTCCACCTACGCCTTCGAGGGCGGCTATGACCCGGTGGCGCCGTACCTCTTCGCCCACGAGGACGTGCGCGCGTTCTATCTCGAGTTCGACACGCCGCGCGCCGGTGGCTTCGAGCCGCTCAAGTACGTGGCCGACGGCAAGTATGTCGTGCTCGGCCTCGTGACGTCCAAGCAGCCGGGCCTCGAGGACGAGGACCTGCTCGTGGAGCGCATCAACGAGGCGGCCAAGTACGTGCCGCTCGACCACCTGTGCCTCTCTCCGCAGTGCGGCTTCGCCTCGTGCGAGTGCGGCAACAAGCTCACCGAGGAGGAACAGTGGGCCAAGGTCGCGCTCGTCAAGCGCGTGGCCGAGCGCGTCTGGGCCGACGCGAAGTAGGGTTTCTGCAGACGGGGCCGTCGTCCGCGACCGGCGCGGCGCCCGTCTGCTCGGGCCCCGCGCCCAGGGGCGCGCATCGCCGTCGCCAGGGGCGAGCGTTGCCGTCTCTTGGGACGAGCGTCGCCGTTGGCTCGTCTTCGAAGGCCTGGTCTGCCATCAAGTCCCCCTTCTCCGATGCTGCGACGCAGCCGCACCTGGCAGCCTAGGCCTGCATGCCACTCCCGTCGCAGCTCGCAGAGTCCCCGCAACCGAGTGCCTTGAGCCATGAATGGGTAAAGAAAATGCCCCTTTCCCGAAAGCGGACAAAAGCCCAAATTCAGAAAAGAGGCATTTTCTAACATAGTTCCAGGTACCAGTCGATGGCTCCGGCGTTCCCGCCACCGCGGTAGCCGCACTTCGCCACGATTGCCGGGCTGCCGGGCCGCCGAAGCCACTAATCGCCGAAACCGCCGGGTCAACGGCCCCTACACCCCGAGCGTCAGCACCACGCGGGCTGCCTCGCCGACGCGGGCGAGCTGGGCGTGGAGCTCGGCCGCGCCGAAGTCGTCACGGCCGAGCGCTGCCAGGCCGTTCGCGAGCGCCACGTCGACGTCGTCGCTCATCGCGCCGAGCTCCATCGCGCGCATCGCGTACGGGGCCACGCCCTGCAGGCTCACGAGCAGCTGGGCGCGCATCGCCGCGACCTTGTCGCCCGCCGGCGCGACGGCCAGCGCGGCGAGCACGTCGACGGGGGCGCCCTGCGCGACGCCGCGATGGTCGCTCACGTGCTCGCTGCGGGCGCGGACGGCCTCGGTGAGCTCGCGGATGTGCGCCGGGTCGTGACGGCTGACGGACGCCGCCAGGCCCTCGATCACGACGCCGAACGCATGGCCGCAGGGCACGAAGCCCGGCAGCGCGCTCATCGCCGCACTCATCGTCGTGCCCAGGCCCACGAGCTCGGCAACGAGCTCGCCCTGCAGCCGCGCGACCTCCTCGATGTTGGCGCGCAGCGCCTCGTCGCTCGTGCCCTCAACCGCCCCGTGCCGTACCTGTCCGCTCATGAGGTCTCCCCCCCTTCGAATGTGGCCGATGCCACGGTTTCGTCGCCGCGACGCGCGATCTCGCCGTCGTAGCGCCGCGGCACGTACATCCGTCACCGCGGCGCTACGACGCATGACCCCGCCGCCGCGTCGCCAAAACCCATCGGCCCGTGAAATGTCTCTGAGATTGTAGCAAATGGGGGAATGCGACCGAGATGGGACACCACCATGAGAGGGCGGCGCTGCCGTGGTGGCATCGTCATGCGGTCGGCGTCGCCATGGTGGCGCCGCTTCGTGGAGGCCACGCCGCCGTGATGCAGTCGCGACAAGGCCCCGCTGCCGCAGTCCCACCCACCGTCCCGAACCCTGCCCCTGCCGCTCCGACCGCCGTTCCGCCCACCGCCCGGAGCCCTGTCCCTGCCGCTCGAATCTCCACAACGCCGCCTGTGAGTAGCCGCTCTTTTCAGCAAGAAATGCGTCACACCTGACGACGCCATGACGGTGACTTAACATAACGAACCCATCATGGTGCCTCGCTGTGGAATTGCCGCAGCCGGGTCGGACGCCTCGCGTCCCTGGCCCAGGACTGGTCGGCCGGGCGCCGGGGAGCGCCACCGACCCCGAACGAAGAGGGTTCACATGACGCACACCCCTGACGATCGCCACCTCGAGGCCCGCGCGCCCCGCACGCACGAGCGGCGCCACGCGCGAGCCGGCGCCGCCCGGCCCGCCAGCCCCGCCCTCACCCGGCGCTCCTTCCTCAAGCTCTCGATCGCGCTCGGGGCCGGCGCGACCGCGGCCGGCATCGCCGCGACCACCCCGGCCCGCGCCACCGAGCCCGACGACGGCACCGGCGCCTCTGCCTACCCCCCCCACCCCGTCACCTTCGCCGTCATGAGCGACCTGCACTACTTCGCCCCGTCGCTCTACGCCGCCTGCGACGACTACACCACCGCCGAGAACTCGGACCGTAAGATGTTCCGCGAGAGCCGCGGCATCCTCAAGAAGGCCCTCGCCGACGTCGCCGAGCTCGCCCCGAGCCTCGTCCTCGTCCCCGGTGACCTCACCAAGGACGGCGAGCGCGCCTGCCACGCCGACGTCCACGGCCTGTTCGCCGAGACCCGCGCCAGCCTCGCCAAGGCCGGCACCACGACGGACTTCCTCGTCATCAACGGCAACCACGACCTCAATAACCATCACGGCAAGGACTTCAGCGGCGGGTCCGCCGTCGACGCCGAGCGCACCGACCCGGCGGCCTACAAGTCGCTGTGGGGCGACTGCGGCTACGCCGACGCCGTCGCCACCTTCGACGCGAGCGGCACGGCCGACGGCAGCCTCTCCTACGTCGCCCGCCCTGTCCGCGGCCTCACGATCATCTTCGTCGACACCTGCCGCTACAACGAGCCGGGCGACGAGACGGGCCTCGCGCAGGAGACGAGCGGCCACGTCGGCTCGGACTACGACAGCGCCACCCACACGAGCACGCTGCTCACCTGGGTGCTCAGCCAGGCCGCCCAGGCCCGCGCGGCCGGCGACGTCGTTCTCGCCGTGCAGCACCACGGCGTCGTCCCCCACTTTGCCGACGAGCCCACCCTCATGGGCGAGTACCTCGTCGAGGACTACCCCGCCGTCGCGGCCGCCTACGCGCGCGCCGGCATCTCGGCCGTCTTCACCGGCCACATGCACGCCAACGACATCGCCGCCGCCACCTACGACGGCGCCACGATCTACGACGTCGAGACGGGCTCGCTCGTGACCTACCCGTCCTACCTGCGCACGGGCAAGATCAGCTTCTCGCAGGAAGACGGGAAGGTCACCGCCGAGCTCACGGTCGACGTCCACGCCCTCGGCCACGTGGACTTCGAGGGCTGTGGCAACGACGGCACCTCGACCGACGACATCACCGACTACGGCAGCACGCGCACGCTCACGACGACCTCGGTGCAGACGATGGCCGGCGACTGGCTCCTCGCGCCCTACGTCGACCAGATTGCCAAGACGGGCGTGAAGGCGGCACTCGCCGGCCTGCTCGCAGGCAAGATCGGCGACGGCAGTGCGGACGGGCTCAACGCGGCGCTGTGGTCCGCGCTCACGGCCGTCTTGCCCGCCACGCGCGAGACGGGCCTCGTCACCCAGTTCAGCTCGTACAAGGTGAGCATCTGGTACAGCGCCAACAAGCAGCGGCTCTACGTGAGCGAGGCCGTCTCGGGCACCGCGGCGTCCGTGGCGCTCACGCTCGACGACGAGGCGGAGGCGGACGTCGCGGCACTGCTGGCCGAGGCGAGCGCGGCCGAGACGGACGAGGCTGCGGCGGCGGATGGTGGGCGCGCCGTGACCCCGCGCTACGACGCCGGCGAGATGTTCAGCAAGAACTACGTCTACATCACCGAGGACTCGTTCGCGAACTTCCTCGACGCGCTGTTCGCGCAGCTCGACGCCCACGTCTTCCGGGACACGACGAACACCTGGCCCGCCCTCAAGGCCGCCATCGCGCTCGCGCTCGCCCAGACGGTGGACGAGGAGGGCACCATCGACGTGCTGCGCCTTGCCGACACCTGCTACCAGGCCCACCTCAAGGGCAACGAGGCCGAGACCCTCACCGCCAACCCGTGGGTGGATGCCTGCATCGAGCGCTTCCGCACGGGCGGAGCGCTCAAGGCGGCCGTGGCCGGCACCGTGGCCGGGCTGCTCACGAGCAACGAGCTGAAGACGCTAGCGAAGACCGTGTCGGTCGACCTCAACGCGCTGCTGTGGGCGGGCAACATCGCCGGGTCCGCCGTGCGTCTCTACCTCGTCAACTCGTATAAGAGCCTCGGCGATTTGCTCGGAATGCTCGCCGGCTCGGAGAAGTCGCTCGGCGAGACGGTGGCCGGCCTCGTGCCCGACAGCCTGAACGACCTCGTCGTGAGCGCGCTGTCGACCCTCTCGCACGACGACAACGTGGCCAAGGACCACGCCTTCGCGATCACCACCTCCGCGACCGACCCCGACTGGAAGCCCGAAACGCCGGTTCCGCCGACGACGCCCGACCCCGGCCCCACTACCCCCGGCGGCGGCACGACCGGCCCCACCACGCCTGACCCCGGCCCCACCACCCCCGGCGGCGGCACGACCGGCCCCACCACCCCCGGAGGCGGGACGACAAGCCCCACCACGCCCGGCTCGGGTGACGGCTCAGGCTCTGGCGCGGGCACCGGTGCGGGCTCGAACGGCGGCGCGGGTTCGAACGGCGGCGCGGGCGCGGGCACCGGCTCGACCGGGTCCGCAGGCACCGGGTCCGCGGGCGGCACCGATAGAGGCCACGGCGGCACGAACGGCAGCGGCGCCACGAATGGCAGCGGCACCACGAGCGGTGCCGCCTCCTCGGGCGACGGACAGTCGCTCCCCCAGACCGGCGACCCCGCAGCCCTCGGCGCCCTCGCGACGCTGGCCCTCGGCCTCGGAACCCTGGCAGCCGGGTCGGGCAGCCGCCTGCTCGCCTTCGCCCGCACCCGCCTCGGTCTCGACCTCGATGACGACGAGACCGAACCCCGCGACGAGTAGCTCACCCAATCCCGCACACACTCCCGCATGCACTGCCTGCGCGGGCCACGCGAACCCCACACCTCGCGTGGCCCGCGCGGCCCGTCTGGCTCGCGTGCCAAGTCCCGCATCGCCAGCACCGCGCTGACCTCGCGATTCAAAAAATCCCGAGGTCAAAGGCTTAACGTTCATACCTATATGAAAAATGGCCTCTTAATCGAAAACGGGCAAATGTCCGAATTCGAAATAGAGGCCAAAACAATAATAAACTAGGGCGCCCATCAACCGAGCAGGATCGATGACCACTCGAGTACGGAGCCCGACGGACGCGTCGAGGCGACGCACGGGCACGGCGGGCGCGACGAGCAATGCGCCGCGCCCGCCGCCCCTACAGCCCGAGCTCCTTCGCGACCTCGCCGGCGCAGGCGAGCGCGTCGGCCATGGACGTCACCACGAGCGTGGAGCCGTTGCGGGCGTCGCCGGCGGCGAACACGGGCGTAGCGGCGGCGGCATCCTCCCCCGCCAGCGCGCAACGGTGCGAAGATGGCGCCTCCATCACCGGAAGCGGACGGCCCTTCTCGGCCATCTTCACGTCAAACGCCCCGAAGACGCTCTTCTCGGGACCCGTAAAGCCGCAGGCGATAAGCACGAGCTGCGCCGGAACCACGCGCTCGCTGCCCTCGACACGCTCGGGCTTCCCGTGGCTCCAGTCCAGGCTGACCACGTCGAGGCCCCGCACCGCGCCCGTCTCGTCAAACAGGACCTCGCGCGTGTCGACGCCCCACTCGCGCATCTCGCCGCCCATGAGGTTGATGGCCTCCTGCTGACCGTAGTCGGTCTTCTTGACGTTGGGCCACTCGGGCCAGCCGTTCGAGGCGAGGCGCTTCTCGGGCGGGCAGCTCAGGAACTCGAACTGCCGGACACTCCTCGCGCCCTGGCGCACCGCCGTGCCCAGGCAGTCGTTGCCCGTGTCGCCACCGCCGATGACCACGACGTCCTTCCCGGCCGCGTCGATGGCGCTCTCCTTGCCCGCGAGCACGCCCTTCGTGGCAGCCGTGAGGTAGTCGACCGCGTACACCACGCCGCCGGACGCAAGGCCCTCGGCGTAGCCCTTGGCCGCAAGACCGCGCGGGGCGCAGGCACCGGCGGCAACCACGACGGCGTCGAACTCGTCGGTGAGCGCGCTCGCAACCACGTCATCGGCAGCGTCCACGCCCAAGCGGAACTCGATGCCCAGCTCGGCCATGAGATCCGTGCGACGCGTCACGACGGACTTGTCGAGCTTCATGTTGGGGATGCCGTACATGAGCAGGCCGCCCGCACGGTCGTGGCGCTCGAGCACCGTGACACGGGCGCCGCGGCGCGCGAGCTCCCATGCCACCGTGAGGCCAGCGGGGCCGGAGCCAACCACGGCCACCTTCGGGGCGTCGGCAGTCGCCGGGGCAAACCTCGCCGGACCACCGTGGGCCCACTGCCAGTCGGATATGGCGCGCTCGTTGTCGTGGATCGTCTCCGGCTCGTCGGCACGGCCCAGGTTGCAAGCCGCCTCGCAGAGCGCCGGGCACACGCGGCTCGTGAACTCCGGCATCGGGCTCGTGAGGGACAGGCGCTCGGCGGCGTCCTCCCAAAGCCCCCGGTAGACAAGGTCGTTCCACTCGGGGATGAGGTTGTGCAGCGGGCAGCCGCTCGGGCGCGCCTTGCCAAACGAGGCGCCCGTCTGGCAGAAGGCCACGCCGCACATCATGCAGCGGCTCGCCTGCACGCGCTGTGCCTCCTCGGACAGCAGCGTGTAGAGCTCGTTGTAGTCTCCCACGCGCTCGCTCACGGGACGCAGCCCGTGCGCCTCGCGCCCATGCTCGAGAAACGCTCCTGGCTTGCCCATGCTACTTCCTCCCCGTGATCTGGTCGAAGGCCACCTGGAGGGCCTCCTCGTGCGACTTGCCCGCAGCCTCGGCGGCCGCGACGGCGTCCAGGACGCGCTCGTAGTCGCGCGGGATCACCTTGACGAACTTCCTCGCATAGGCGCGGAAGCGATACAGCATCTTGATGCCGCGCGGGCTGGCCGTGCGGCGCACGTGCTCCTCGATGAGGTCGTGGATGAGCTCGATCTCGTCGTCCGACGGGGCCTTGAGCTCGACCATCTCGAGGTTGCAGTTGCCCTTCAGCGTGCCGAACTCGTCGAACACGTAGGCCACGCCGCCACTCATGCCAGCGGCGAAGTTGAGGCCAACCTCGCCCAGCACGAGCGCCACGCCACCGGTCATGTACTCGCAGCCGTGGTTGCCCACGCCCTCGACGACCACCGTGGCACCGGAGTTGCGCACCGCGAAGCGCTGGCCGGCAAGGCCGTTCACGAAGCCGCGGCCGCTCGTGGCGCCGTAGAACGCCACGTTGCCGATGATGACGTTCTCGTCGAACTTGTAGTTCGAGCGCTCGGGCGGACGAACCGACAGCACGCCACCGGAGAGGCCCTTGCCAAAGTAGTCGTTGGCGTCGCCCTCGATGTTGAGCGTGATGCCCGCCGGCAGGAAGGCGCCGAAGCTCTGACCACCGGAGCCCTCGCAGTCCACCGTGACGGAGCCCTCGGGCAGCCCCTCCGGGTGCGCCTTTGTGACCGCACTGCCCAGCATCGTGCCCACGCAGCGGTTCACGTTGGCGATGTCGGCATGGAAGCGAATGGGATCGAGGTGCTCGCGGGCGCCGGCCGTGTACGGGATGAAGAGTGTCGAGTCGAGCGCGTGGTCGAGCTCGAGGTCGGCCGCCATGGACGGCAGGTAGTGGTGCGCCTCCGCACCCGGGATGTTGCGACCGTACTCGTTGGTGCCGTTGGCAAGCACACGGGAGAGGTCGACGGTGTTGGCCTTCCAGTTGCCCGGCACCTCGACCTGGCGCAGGCACTCGGGGTGGCCCACCATCTCGTCGACGGTGCGGAAGCCGAGACGTGCCATGATCTCACGCAGCTCCTCGGCCGTGAAGCGCATGAAGTTCTCGACCTGCTCGGGCGTGCCCGTGAAGCGGCCGCGCAGCTTGCAGTTCTGCGTGGCGATGCCGGCAGGGCAAGTGTCCTGCTGGCAGTCGCGCTGCATGAGGCAGCCCATGGCCACGAGCGGCATGGTGGCGAAGCCAAACTCCTCGGCGCCCAGCAGGCACGCCATGGCGACGTCGCGGCCGTCCATGAGCTTGCCGTCCGTCTCCACGACCACGCGCGAGCGCAGGCCGTTGAGCAGCAGGGTCTGCTGCGTCTCGGCGAGGCCAATCTCGAACGGGATGCCCGCGTGCCAGATGGAGTCGCGCGGGGCGGCACCGGTTCCGCCGTTGTGGCCCGAGATGGTGATCTTGTCGGCACCGCCCTTGGCCACGCCCGTGGCGATGGTGCCCACGCCCGCGAGCGCGCAGAGCTTCACGGAGATACGAGCGTCGGGGTTAGCGTTCTTGAGGTCGAAGATGAGCTCGGCCAGATCCTCGATAGAGTAGATGTCGTGGTGCGGTGGGGGCGAGATGAGGCCCACACCCGGCGTGGACTGGCGCACCTCGGCCACCCACGGGTAGACCTTCTTGCCGGGCAGGTGGCCGCCCTCGCCGGGCTTGGCACCCTGGGCCATCTTGATCTGGATCTCGATGGCCGAGCTGAGGTAGCGGCTCGTAACGCCAAAGCGACCCGATGCCACCTGCTTGATGGCGGAGTTCTTGGAGTCGCCGTTGGGCAGCGGCGCCTCGCGCGCCGGGTCCTCGCCGCCCTCGCCGGTGTTGGAGCGGCCGTGGAGGCGGTTCATGGCGATGGCGAGGGTCTCGTGGGCCTCCTTGGAGATGGAGCCGAAGCTCATGGCGCCCGTGTTGAAGCGCTTCACGATCTCGCTGACGGGCTCGACCTCCTCGAGCGGAACCGGCGTGCGACCGGCGGCGTCGAAGTCCATGAGGTCTCGAAGGGTGATGGCACGGCCGGGCTTGTGCACGACCTCGCCGTACTGGCGGAAGAGATCCATGTCGCCCTCGGCGCATGCGCGCTGCAGCAGGTAGATGGCCTTGGGCTCGATGAGGTGCTCCTCGCCGTCGATCGGGCGCCACTTGGTGAGACCCAGGCTCGGCAGCTGGTTGGGGGCGGGGCTCTTCGCAAGTGCCAGGGCGCTGTCGTAGCGGCTGTCCTGCTCGCGCTGGACGCCGTTCACGTCGAGGCCGCCCACGCTCGTGGTGGTGGACGTGAAGTAGCGGTCCACGAGCTCGTCGGACAGGCCGATGATCTCGAAGATCTGCGCGGAGTGGTAGCCCTGGAAGGTCGAGATGCCCATCTTGGACATGATCGACGTGATGCCGGAGGTCACGGCCTTGTCGTAGTTGGCGACGGCCTCGTCGGCGGAAAGCGCGATGGCCCCCTTGGCGCAGAGGTCGCGGATGCAGTCGTGCGCCATGTAGGGGTAGATGCCGCTCGCGGAGTAGCCCACGAGGCACGCGAAGTCGTGCGCGGAGATGGCGTCGCCCGTCTCGACCACGAGGTCGGCGAGCATGCGGACGCCGGTGCGGATGAGGTGGTTGTGCACGCTGCCCAAGGCGAGCAGGCTCGGGATGGGCACCTCTCCGGCCGCGGCGCGGTCGGAGATGACGACGATGTTCACGCCGCCGCGCACGGCCTCCTCGATGTCAGAGTCGAGCTTGGCGAGCGCCGCCTCGAGGGCGCCCTCGCCGGCGCCGCGCTGGTAGACGGCATGGAAGACCTGCGTGCGGAAGCCCACGCGGTCGATGGCGCAGATGCGACGGAACGCGTCATGCGTGAGCATGGGGCCCTGCAGGCGCACGAGGCGGCAGGTGTCGCGGCAGTCCTCGAGCAGGTTGCCGTGGTTGCCCAGGTACAGCACGCTGGACGTCACGAGGCTCTCGCGCAGCGCGTCGATGGGCGGGTTGGTGACCTGGGCAAACAGCTGGTGGAAGTAGTCGAAGAACGAGCGCGTCTTCTTGGAGAGCACGGCGAGCGGCGCGTCGACGCCCATCGAGGCCAGGGGCGGCTTGCCTGCCGTGGCCATCGGGCGAATCTCCTCGTCCACGTCGTCGTAGTGGTAGCCGTGCTCGGCGAGGCGCTCGATGAGGGGCTCCTCGGCGTCAGGCTCCGCGGGCAGCTCGTCGGCGCTCGGCTCGCGGAGGTCGGAGATGTCGAGCGTCTCGTCCCCCAGCCAGTCGCGGTAGGGCTTCTCGGCGGCGTACTTGTCGCGGATCTCGTCGTTCCAGATGACACGGCCCTGGGACGGGTCGACCTCGAGCATCTCGCCCGGGCCCAGGCAGCCCGTGCGCAGGATGTTCTCGGGCTCCACGTCGATGGTGCCCACCTCGGACGACAGGATGAGGCGGTCGTCGCGGGTCACGTAGTAGCGAGCAGGGCGCAGGCCGTTGCGGTCGAGCACGGCGCCCAGCAGCTTGCCGTCGGTGAACACGATGGCGGCAGGCCCGTCCCACGGCTCCATGAGCATGGACTGGTAGGCGTCGTAGGCGCGGCGCTTCTCGGACAGGCGCGGGTTGTGGTCCCACGGCTCCGGGATCATGAGCGAGACGGCGCGGTCGAGGGGACGGCCGTTCATCGTCAGGAACTCGAGCACGTTGTCGAGGATTGCGGAGTCGGAGCCCTCGCGGTTGATGATCGGCAGCACCTGCTCCAGGTCGTGCTGGAGGATGGGGCTGTAGAGGTTCGGCTCGCGGGCGCGAATCCAGGAGACGTTGCCGCGCAGGGTGTTGATCTCGCCGTTGTGGATGATGTAGCGGTTGGGGTGCGCGCGCTCCCAGCTGGGCGTGGTGTTGGTGGAGTAGCGCGAGTGCACGAGGGCCAGCGACGTCTCCACGGCCGCGTCGTTGAGGTCGGTGAAGAAGCGGCGCATCTGCGTGGCCACGAGCATGCCCTTGTACACGATGGTGCGGCTGGACATGGAGCACACGTAGAAGATCTTGCCCGTGAGCGCGGGGTTCTTGTCGGCGGCGCGCTCGATGGTGCGGCGGGTCACGTAGAGCTTGCGCTCGAAGTCCTGGCCGGCGGCGACGTCGTCCGGGCGGCGCAGGAACGCCTGCAGGATGGTGGGCATGCAGGCCTTGGCGGTGTCGCCCAGGTCGTGCGGGTCGACGGGCACGCGGCGCCAGAACATGAGCGGCACGCCGCAGGCGGCGCAGCCCTCCTCGAACACGCGGATGGCCGAGGCGACGCCGTGCGGGTCGCAGACGCCGTCGGTCTCGCCCGTCTCGTCGTCGTGCGGGAAGAAGAGCATGGCCACGCCGTAGTCGCCCTCGTCGGGCAGGAGGTTGCCCTCCTTCTGGGCCTCCTTGCGGAAGAAGCGGTGCGGCACCTGGAAGAGCACGCCGGCGCCATCGCCGGTGTTGCGCTCGAGGCCCTTGCCGCCGCGGTGCTCGAGGTTGACGAGCACGGAAAGCGCGTCGTCGAGCGTCTGGTGGCTGCGAATGCCCTTGAGCTGCGCGATGGCGCCGATGCCGCAGGCGTCATGGTCGTAGCTG
>UWSJ01000045.1 GCA_900549525.1 uncultured Coriobacteriaceae bacterium
AGCATCTGCGTGGCGGTGATGACGGGCTTGTAGGCCTCGTTGCACTTGCGGATCATTTCCTTCTGCGCGTGCGGGACCTTCTCGGGCGGAATCTCGATGCCGAGGTCGCCACGGGCCACCATGATGCCGGAGGCGTGCTCGAGAATGTCGTCGAAGTTCTCGATGCCGAGGGCGCACTCGATCTTCGGGTAGATCGAGACGTTGTCGCGGCCGTGGTCGCGGCAGATCTGGCGAATCTCCTCGACGCCCTTGCCGTCGCGGATGAAGGACGCGGAGATGGCGTCGATGCCCATCTCGCAGCCGAAGATGATGTCCTCGCGGTCACGCTCAGTGACGGCAGGCAGGGAGATGTCGACGCCCGGGACGTTGACGCCCTTGCGCTCGCCGAGGTCACCGGAGTTGGCGAGGGTGCAGTAGATGTTGGAGCCCTCGATCTTGTCGACGTCGAACTCGAGCAGGCCGTCGTCGATGAGGATGCGGTCGCCCGGCTTCACCTCGTTGGGGAGGTTCTTGAAGTCGAGGGAGAAGCGGTCGTGGTTGCCGATGACGTCGTCGTCGGTGGTGATGACGGTCTTGTCGCCCGTCTCGAAGTGAACCTTCTCGCCGTTCTCGAGGACGCCGGTGCGGACCTCGGGGCCCTTGGTGTCGAGCAGAATGGCCACGGGCACGCCAACCTCCTCGGCGACGCGGCGAACGCGCTCGATGCCGGCCTTGTGGTACTCGTGCGAGCCGTGAGAGAAGTTGAAGCGAGCGACGTTCATGCCGTTCTCGATGAGCTGGCGCAGGACGTTCTCGTCCTCAGTGGCCGGGCCCATGGTGCAGACGATCTTGGTCCTCTTGGGTTGCATGCAGTTCCTTTCCTCGCGAATGACGGGTCGCCGACCCCTTGCCGACGGCCTAGCGGGTACGTGCCCGCCGATCTCCCTATAAGAAGCGCCGCCCCTGGGACGGCGCGGGTTGGTTCTAGCAGACGACGGAGCGGTCCACGAAGTCCTTGCCGTGCTCGTAGGCCAGCGCGTTCTCGAGCGTGACCTGGGCAATCTGGCCGAGGGCCTCGCGGGTGAAGAACGCCTGGTGGCTCGTCATGACCACGTTGGGGAACGAGCAGAGACGGGCAGTCACGGAGTCGATGACCTGGCCGGAGTGGTTCTGGTAGACGTTGGCGCCCTCCTCGTCGTAGACGTCGAGGCCAGCGGCGCCGATCTTGCCGGAGAGGATGCCGCGGATGAGGGCCTGGGTGTCAACGAGGCCGCCGCGACCGGTGTTCACGAAGATCACGCCGTCCTTCATCTTGGCGATGGACTCGTCGTTGATCATGTGGCGGCTCTCCTCGTTGAGGAACGCGTGGAGGGAGATGAGGTCGGAGCGGCGGTAGAGCTCGTCGTAGTCCACGTACTCGTCGACCACGCCGTCGTCGACGAGCTTCTGGTTGGGGTAGAGGTCGGAGCCGAGGACATGCATGCCGAAGCCCTTGCAGATGCGGCAGAGGGCGGCACCGATGCGGCCGGTGCCGATGATGCCGGCGGTCTTGCCGTGGAGCGTCTCGCCCACGAGTCCGGAGAGGTCGAAGTCGTTCTCGCGGACGCGGATGTAGCCCTTGTGGATGCGGCGGTTGGCGCAGAGCGCGAGGCCCATGGCGTGCTCGGCGATGGCCTCGGGCGAGTAGGCCGGGACGCGCGTGACCTTCATGCCCAGGTCCTTGGCCACCGGCACGTTGACCGCGTCGAAGCCGGCGCAGCGCATGAGGACGAGCTTCACGTCAAAGCCGCGGAGGATCTCGAGGGTCATCGCGTTGGCCTCGGCGTTGACGAAGGCGCAGACGGCGTCGTAGCCGCGGGCGAGGGAAGCCGTGACCGGCGTGAGGTTGGCCTCGATGTAGTCGATCTTGATTCCGGGGTAGTTCTTGAGCTGGGCGTCGAACGACTCCTTGTCGTAGTCCCTGGCATCGTAGAACAGGATCTTCATGCGCAAGCTCCTTTACGTCCTGCGCCCGCACGAGGGCTGGGCGCTCGGCCGGCATGCCCGCCGGCGAGTCAATTGCCAACCCTGCATTGTACTGGATGCTTCGGGCGTTTTGGTGCGGATGAGCAAGATTCATACGATTAAATATGCAGGTAGACATGGTTGTCTATGCCGTGGCGTACATCTTTTCACCGCCATATGGAGGGTCTATGACGCCGCTCGGCGCCCGGCTCGGATTTGGCGTCAGGTGCCTGGGGTATAGTGAACTGGTTCTTCAAACGCGCGCCACGCGTTGGTCTTGGTGAGCCCTTGCCCCTCCTGGGGAATTATGATCGGGCATCAATTCTGGGCGCGCACTAGACCCAGGAGGAGACGCAACTTGAGAGAATACCTGGCAGCATCGTCAGACGTCCTCGCCGAGCAGGGCTCGAGTGCGGAGAGGGGCCTCAGCTCCACGGAGGCGACCGCACGCCTGGCCAAGTTTGGCCCCAACAAGCTCAAGGAAGAAGAGAAGACGCCGCTCTGGATTCGCTTCTTCCAGCAGATGGCCGACCCGATGGTCATCATGCTCATCGTCGCGGCGGCCATCTCGGCCCTCACGGGCTTCATCCAGGGCGAGCCGGATTTTGCCGACGTGATCATCATCATGGCCGTCGTCATCATCAACTCTGCGCTCGGCGTGATTCAGGAGGCGAAGAGCGAGGAGGCGCTGGCCGCCCTGCAGGAGATGAGCGCCGCGCAGTCCAAGGTCATTCGTGACGGCAAGCAGGTGCTGCTGCACTCGAGCGAGCTCGTTCCCGGCGACGTGGTGCTGCTCGAGGCCGGCGACTCGGTGCCGGCCGACTGCCGCGTCCTCGAGAGCGCGTCCATGAAGATCGAGGAAGCCGCCCTCACGGGTGAGTCCGTCCCGGTCGACAAGCACGCCGACGCTATCGCGCTGGCCGCTGGCGCCGACGACGTGCCTCTCGGCGATCGCAAGAACATGTGCTACATGGGCTCGGTCGTGGTCTACGGCCGCGGCCGCGCCGTCGTGGTGGGCACCGGCATGGACACCGAGATGGGCAAGATCGCCGGCGCGCTCAACGACGCCAAGGAGGAGCTCACCCCGCTTCAGGTCAAGCTCGCCGAGCTCTCGACCATTCTCACCAAGCTCGTCGTCGCCATCTGCGTGGTCGTCTTCGTGGTCGACGTCATCCGTCATGGCGTGGGAACCGTGGCCTCCGAGCCCAAGTACCTGCTCGACACCTTCATGGTGGCCGTGTCGCTTGCCGTGGCCGCCATCCCCGAGGGCCTCGTCGCCGTCGTGACCATCGTGCTGTCGCTCGGCGTCACCAAGATGTCCAAGCGCCAGGCCATCATCCGCAACCTCTCCGCGGTCGAGACGCTCGGCTGCACGCAGGTGATCTGCTCGGACAAGACGGGCACGCTCACCCAGAACAAGATGACCGTCGTGGAGCACGCCACCGAGTGCCTCGACGAGCACGTCCGCGCCATGGCGCTCTGCTCCGACGCCGAGTGGGACGCCGGTGCCGACGCCGCCGTGGGCGAGCCCACCGAGGCGGCGCTCGTTGCCGACGCGGCCAAGGAGGGCATGCCCAAGGGCGACCTCAAGGCCGAGTACACGCGCGTGGGGGAGGCCCCGTTCGACTCCGGCCGCAAGATGATGTCGGTCGTGTGCAAGTCTGCCTCCGGCGCCATCGTGCAATACACCAAGGGCGCGCCCGACGAGGTGCTCAAGCGCTGCACCAAGATTCGTCGTGGCGACGAGGTGGTGCCCCTCACCGACGAGGCGCGTGCCGCCATTCTCGAGCAGAACAAGGCCTTCGCCGACCAGGCACTGCGTGTGCTGGCTGCGGCGGAGCGCCCCTGGGACGCTAAGCCCGAGAGCGAGGACGCCGGCTACCTCGAGCAGGATCTCACGTTCCTGGGTCTCTCTGGCATGATTGACCCGGAGCGCCCGGAGGTGGCTGCCGCCATCAAGGAGGCCCACGAGGCCGGCATCCGCGTCGTCATGATCACGGGCGACCACATCGACACGGCGGTGGCCATCGCCAAGAACCTCGGCATCATCACGGATCGCTCGCAGGCCATCACTGGCGCCGAGCTCGACAAGATGACCGACGAGGAGCTCGGCCGCGCCGTGGAGCGCTACGGCGTCTACGCCCGCGTGCAGCCCGAGCACAAGACGCGCATCGTCGAGGCATGGAAGGACAAGGGCAAGGTCGTGGCCATGACGGGCGACGGCGTGAATGACGCCCCGTCCATCAAGCGTTCCAACATCGGCATCGGCATGGGTATCACGGGCACCGACGTCACCAAGAACGTGGCCGACATGGTGCTCGCCGACGACAACTTCGCCACCATCATCGGCGCGTGCGAGGAGGGTCGTCGCATCTACGACAACATCCGCAAGGTCATCCAGTTCCTGCTCTCGGCCAACCTCGCGGAGGTCTTCTCGGTCTTCATCGCTACGCTCGTCGGCTTCACCATCTTCCAGCCGGTGCAGCTGCTGTGGGTCAACCTCGTGACGGACTGCTTCCCGGCGCTGGCGCTTGGCATGGAGGGGGCTGAGGGCGACGTCATGAAGCGCAAGCCGCGTAACGCGAGCGACGGCGTCTTTGCCGGCCACATGGGCCTCGACTGCATCGTGCAGGGCGTCATCATTACGCTGCTCGTGCTCGCGAGCTTCTTCACGGGCATGTACCTGCACAACGGCAGCATTGATATGGTTGATCTGCTCGACGGCATCCCCGACCCCGAGGGCGTTACGATGTCGTTCATAACGCTCAACATGGTCGAGATCTTCCACTGCTTCAACATGCGCAGCCGCCGCGCGTCGCTGTTCAGCATGAAGAAGCAGAACTGGTGGCTGTGGGGTGCTGCGGTGCTGGCGCTGTTCCTCACCGTTGTGGTGGTCGAGGCCGACCCGCTGGCGAACGCCTTCCAGCTCATGACCCTCAAGGTGGAGGCTGTCATCGCCGCCATCTTCCTTGCGTTCCTCATCATCCCGATCATCGAGGTGTACAAGGCCATCATGCGCGCCGTGGAGAAGGAGGCGTAGTCTTCCTTCTCCTACGGCCAACGCCCCGACCGGCTCTCGCCGGTCGGGGCGTTTTTTTGTGCTCTCGTGCCCGTGGGAACGAGCGGGGGGGGCAAAGTGACAGCGGGCATGGCTTAGTAAGGGGCTAAAAGAGGCTGCGCTAACTAAAAGTGCAGTGAATGTATGGGTATTTTCGAGGCTCGCGGATAAGAGGGCTTGAGGCGATCGCTAACGGTTTGCAAAACGCCTGCTCAGCGAGGTGGGAAGAAGCAGCTTTCTGAAGGCCATATTGACGACCTGGATAAAACCCATACATTCGCTGCACTTTTGCTCTTCGGGTGCCATAGTGGCGGCTGTTTGGCATTCAAGTCTGCCCAAAAGACCAGAACGCGCTACCAGCAGCTTGCTGCATGGCAGGCTGGGAGCAAAAAGAGAGTGCCCGGTCGGCTCTTGCCGACCGGGCACTCGTGCGATTCCGTTATTTCTTCGAAGCCGACCCGGATGCCGCGGGCTGCGAGGGCTGAGAAGGTTGCGACGGCGATTGAGCCGCGTCGCCCCCGGACGACCCGCCGGTACCGCCGCCTGCGGATCCGCCCGAGGAGCCATTCGAGGAGTCGCCCCCCGACGACGAGTCGCTTGCCGACCCGCTCGCCGCCGCGCTGCTTGCGGCCGGTGACGACGAGGCCGAGCTCGTTGCGGCAGACGTGCTCGAGGACGACTTGCCCGAGGAGTTGCTCTTGCCGCTGTTGACCCCCGCGCTCGTGTTGGAGAACTTCCACGTGCTGTTGTCCTGGTAGGTGGGGTCGGGGGCGTCCTTCATCGGCCACTCCTCGCGGGGCACGCCCGAGAGGACGGTGTTCACGAAGTAGCCGTAAGCCTTGTTGGAGGTGCTGTAGGGGTGCGCCGCCTCGCCGTCACCGAGGTAGACGGTGCGGGTGTCGGTTTTGTAACCCGTCCAGACTGCAACAGAGAGCTGCGGGGTGGCGCCGACGAACCAGAGGTTCTCGAGGTTGTCGGTGGATCCAGTCTTGCCGGCAACGGGCTGGTCAATCGCGAGGGTGTTCTTGAGGGCGTGCGCCGTGCCGTAGGGGGCGTCGAGCACCTGGGTGAGGGTCTGGGTTGCCACCTTGGCCACGCTTGGGTCGAGCACCTGCGTGGGGTTGTCCTGGTGCTCGTAGACGGTGTTGCCGTTGCGGTCGGTGATCTTGGTGATGGCCACCGGATCGCGATGATAGCCGCCGCTGGCGAGCACCGAATAGGCCTCGGCCATCTCGAGCGGCGAGGTGCCGTTGGAGCCCAGGATCGTGGAGCCGTAAGGCTCGAGCTTGGCGGAGATGCCCATGTCCTGCGCCGTGGAGATGACCTTGTCCACGCCAATGGCCATGCCTACCTGCACGTAGGCAGTGTTAAGCGAGCGCGCCGTGGCCTCGGTGAGCGTCTTGTTGCCGTATGAGGCGTTGCCGAAGTTCTGCACCTTCCACGAGCCGGTCACCTGGATGGGGGAGTTGCTGTTGATGCGAACGTCGGGATTCATGCCCTCCTTGAGGGCAGCCACGAGCGTGAACAGCTTGAAGGTCGAGCCGGTCTGTCTTGTGGCGGAGGTTGCGGCGTTCACCTGGGCGTCGGCGGAGGACCCGTTGAAGTCGCGACCGCCCACCATGGCCTTGATGTAGCCGGTCTGGGGGTCGATGGCCACAAGGGCGCTCTCGAGCTTGCTGTTACCTGTTTCGTCGAGCATGCGCGCCACGGCGTCCTGGGCGGCGTTCTGGTAGGTGGGGTCGATGGTGGTGTAGATGTTGAGGCCGCTCTGGACGATGGTGTCTGCTGAGAAGTCGCCCTCGAGCAGGCCCTTCACGTAGTTGGTCCAGAACGGATAGGTGCCCTTGCTGTCGAGGTTGGTGTCACCGAGGTTGAGGACGAGGTCCTCCGCCTGGGCGCTGTCGTGCTCCTCCTGGGTGATGTCGCCAAGGCGCAGCATGTTGTCGAGGACCTTGTTGCGCCTCTCCTTGGCGGCCGCGGGGTTGACCGTGGGGTCATAGTAGGAGGGCGAGTTGGGCAGGCCCACGAGCGTGGCGGCCTCGGCGAGCGTGAGCTCGTTGGCGTGCTTGTTGAAGTAGGTGATGCTCGCCGCCTCGATGCCATAGGCCCCGTGGCCGTAGTAGATGGTGTTGAGGTACATCATGAGAATCTGGTCCTTGGAGTAGGTCTTCTCCATCTCCACGGCGATGTAGGCCTCGCGCACCTTGCGCTTGAGGGTCTTGTCGAACTGCTCGTCCGAGAGAACCGTGTTACGCACGAGCTGCTGCGTGATGGTGGAGGCGCCCTCGGAGCGACCGACAAGTTGGGAGAACACGGCGCGCACGATGCCCGCCGGGTCGATGCCGTTGTGCTGGTAGAAGCGTTCGTCCTCGACGTCGACGGTGCCCTTGAGCACGTAGTCGGAGACGTTGTCGATGTCCACCGACCGACGGTTCTGCATATAGAACGTGGCGATGGTGTTGCCCTGGGAGTCGTACACGCGGCTCGGCTCTGCGACGAGGTAGGCGTCGGCGGAGGTGTAGTCGGGCAGATCCTGGAGCCATGACTCGACGAGGGCACCCAGCGAGACCGTAAGCGCGATGGCGAGCAGCACCAGGAAGCCAAGGATGCCGGCGGCGGAGAAGCCGACGATGTGCGTCTTGGCGTGGGCACGTGCGCGACGGGTGCGAATTCCCATGCAGTCCTCCAATTGCAGCTACACAAACGCGTTCCATTATCCGACAAAATGGGAGGGCAAAATGCGCTTGGGGCGTGGTTTGACGGTGCGTCCACATCGCTTGGGCCATTCGTGCCGTAGACTTACAAAAATGGCGAGAGGAGAGGCATGCCGACGACCGAGACAGCGCGCGAGGACGAGGACGCGACGAGCGGGGGCGCGGCGAGCCCCGTGTCCGACGTCGTGAGCAGCGGCCCCCAAGGCGACGCCGAGAAGGTCGACGATACGTCGGCCGCGCCCGCCGCGAGCGCCCACGACGCCCCTGCGTCCAAGCCACATGTGCCTGCTTTGCGCGCACGCGAGCCGCTCGCTATCAGCGCCGTAGGCGCATGCGGGGCGCTGCTGCTCGTGGCGACGCTCGTGCCGCTTCTGCTCATCAGCGGCTACAACCACTCCTATGCCGACGACTGGCACTACGGCGTGTGGGCCCATCTGACGCTCCAGGAGACGGGCAACGCGTTCCTGGCGATCGTGACGGCCCTCGAGCAGGTGGGCAAGGCCTGGTTTGAGTGGCAGGGCACCTACTCGGCCATCTTCCTCATGGCAATCGAGCCGGGCGTCTTCGGCGAGCAGTTCTACGTGCTGGCCGCCCCCATCGTGCTTGCGACGTTCATTGGCGGCACGCTGTTCTTCACGCACGTGGTGCTGCGGGAGCTACTGGGTGCCGAGTGCGGCGTCTGGCTTGCCGTGAGCTGCGCGGCGCTGGCGGTGCAGCTCCTGCTCCAGCCCAGCCCCGTGGAGGGCATCTTCTGGTACAACAGCGCGGTCTACTACACCACCTACCATGCCGCCGCCCTTGCGCTTCTGGGGTGTCTCGCACGCATTGCCAACCCGCGGCGGCAGTCGCGCCCGCGCGGTGTGCTTGTGGCGTCCTGCCTGCTGGCGGTCTTCGTGGCGGGCGGCAACTTCGTAACGGCGCTCGTGGTGGCCGAGGTCATGTTCGCGATGCTCGTCGTGCTTATCATGCGCGGCCGCAGGAGCGCCATGGCGCAGCTTCCCCCCTTTGCGCTCATGGTGGTGGGTCTTGCCCTGTCCCTGGCCGCGCCGGGTAACGAGGTGCGCCAGGTCACGCAGTTCCCCGAGGACGGCATGGGCGTCTGGGACACAATTTGGAACTCCTCGCTTGCGTGCTTTCAGTACGTCCAGCAATGGTCGACGGGTATCGTGCTGTTGCTTGCCATCATGTGTGCGCCGCTTGCCCTGCGCGTGGCGCGGCGCGCGGCGGCAGATGGCTGGCACTTCCCGCTGCCGGCCCTCGTGGCCGTGGGATCTGTGGCCCTCTTCGCCACGAGCTTCACGCCCACGTTCTGGGCGCAGGGCTCGCCTGGCCCGGGCCGTGTGCAGAACTGCCGGTTCGACCTGTTCGTGGCGCTTGTGCTCCTGAACCTGTTCTGGGTGTGCGGCTGGCTTGCGGCCCAGCGTCTCGAGCGCGGCGAGCGCCCCCGTCGCGAGCCGATCTCCGGCGACGTCGCCATTGCCTTTGGCCTGGCCGCCCTCGTGGCCGTGTGCGTCGTGGGGTCCATGGCGGCAGACAAGGATCTGGGCGAGCAACTCTCGAGCGTCTCCGCCGCGCGTTCGGTGGCGAGCGGGCAGGCCGCCGCCTATGACGAGCAGGTGTGGCAGCGCCTGGAGACGATTGAGTCCTCTTCGGCCTCGAGCCTCACGGTGCCCTTCTACACCAATGTGCCGCACGTGCTGCTCATGGGCGACATCCGCGACAACATGAACAACTACATCAACTACCGCCTTGCCCAGTGGTACGGCAAGGACTCGATTATCGGCTACTACGCGCCGACGACAACCTCGCAGGCCATCGGCTCCTCCTCGGGGGCCTGATGGCGGCCGAGAAGCGACCGTCGGCGGCAGGCGCGCTCCCTGCGTCCCAGATGTGCTCGCGGGCATGCGGGCGCGTTGGCGCCGTGCTCGCGCGGGCAGGCCTTGCGCTCTCGGCGCTCGTCCTCGGCGTGGTGCTCCTGGTCGTCGTGCTGTCTACCGTGTGGCTCATGACGGGTGCGAACGACGGGAACCTCACGCAGAGCATGTCGGTCTACACCGTGAGGGGGTTGGAAACCTGGTCGGTCCTCGCGGCGGGCCTCGTCGGCGGGCTGCTCGTTGTCTTCCTGTGCTGGCTTGCCGCCACGCGCGGCTCTGTGCTCGACGGGCCGCGGGCGGCACGAACGCTCGTTGTCGTCACGCTCGCGGCGCAGCTCGTCGTCATCTTCGCCATGCAGACGCGCGACACGTACTGGGGCGACTCCTGGATGATCGACGACTTCGTCTCGAAGGCGGCGCTCGAGGGCATCGGCTCGCTCTTCCGTGGCCCCTACAAGACGCTTTTCTACGACGCGCGACTCTACTTTGCGTGCTATCCCTTCCAGGCGACGTTCTTCTGGCTGCTCTTCGGGCTGCGTCTTGTTTTCGGGAGCGGCTGCTACATGGCGTTGCAGGCGCTTTCGGCCATGGCGACGAGCCTGGGCGTGTGGGCCCTGCTCGACCTGGGCGCCTCGCTGACGGACTCACGGCCCGCACGGCGCGTGCTCTGGGTGCTTGTCGCGCTCTGCCTGCCGATGTACTGGCTCTCGACGTTCCTCTACGGCAACGCCATGGGCTGCGGGTTTGCCCTCGTGTTCCTCGCGATGCAGGCGCGGGCAATGCGTGCGGCCTTTTCCGCCGGGCCCGAGGCCGCCGGTGACGGGCCCGAGGACGCCTGCGGGAAGTGCGGGTTCATGCTGGCGGGCATAGCGCGCGACACTCGGGCGCGTTCGTGTGCCTGGGCGCTGGCGTCGGTGATTCCCCTTATGATTGCCCTCTGCATCAAGGCGACGTTCGTGCTCTTTGCCATCGGGGCGCTGATTGCGTGGTTTGTGGTGGCCCTTGTGCGGAGGAGTGCCTGGGGTCTCGCGGGCTGCGCGTGCGCGGTGCTCGTGGCGCATGCCGTTTCGGGCCTGCCGTTCGAGGCGCTGCGCGCGGCGTCGGGTGGGTACGAGTTTGGCGACCCTCTGACGACGCTCAACCATCTTGAGCTCGGTCTCCGCATGGGGCAGGGCGAGTTCTACGTGAGCGTCGACGGCGGCGACGTGACCTATGCCCCGGGCGGGTGGTCCAACCATGCCAACGCAGTGTGGTCGGCATCGGGCGAGAGCGCAGAGCTCCAGAATGACGTGGCGGCTCGTGAGCTTGCCCGTGATGCGCTCACCTTTGCTGACTACCCCTCCTATACGGTGTGGTTCTTTTCGCTCAAGCTGGCGACCGAGTGGGCCGATCCGACCTACCAGGCGCTGTATTACCTGTCGATGTGCGGCAACGCCTGGGGCCAGCGTCCGAACCCCGCCGACCTCTCGACCCCGGTAGGCATGGTGTGCACCCTCGCCACCTTCGTGCTCGACGGATACCAGACAGTCGCCTTTGCGGGGGCTTTTGCCTACGTGGCATGGCTCGTGCGCAGGTGGGGGAGGCGTCCGCGGGGCGGCACCGATACGACCGGGGGCGGTGCCGCAGGGTTGGGCTCCGGCGCGGACAACCCGGTGGCCCTGCTGCTGGCAGCCGTGTTCTTCACGGGCTTTGGGTGTTACCTGCTCTGGGAGGCCAAGGCCGTGTACGTGCTGCCGTTCGCCATCGCGATGCTGCCACTGTCTGCGGTGGGCGTGGAGGCAGCGCTGCGGAGGGCGTCGAAGCGGGTTACCGCGTAAGGCCGTTTGGGGTAGCGTGCGTATGGGGCGTGCAGCTCACGAGACGAGACGGCAATCACGGCTGTGATCATTCGCTAAACTATAAAAGTTGCGCGTCGCGGCCCCGCGGGGGTTCGTTCGCGCGTCTATCGTAGACAAGCACCGCCTGCGGGCTTCCGCTTCGGTGAGGGTGCTACCGATTTTGGGAGGAAACCCGTGCTGTCAGTTGACGAACAGATGAAGGTCATCGCCTCGGGTGCTGCACAGATCGTGCCGGAGACGGAGCTGCGTAAGAAGCTCGAGAAGGGCACGCCGCTCAACATCAAGCTGGGCGTGGACCCCACGAGCCCCGACCTGCACCTCGGTCACGCTGTGCCGCTGCGCAAGATGCGTCAGTTCCAGGATCTCGGTCACAAGGTCACGCTCATCATCGGCAACGGCACCGCGCTTATCGGCGACCCGAGCGGCAAGAACTCCACGCGTCCCCAGCTATCCCAGGAGCAGATCGAAGCCAACGCCGAGACGTACGTCAACCAGGCCATGAAGATTCTCGACCCCGAGAAGACCACCGTGGTGCACAACGGCGACTGGATTCTCGCGCTCGACCTCAAGGGACTGCTCGAGCTCTGCAGCAAGTTCACCGTGGCGCGCATCCTCGAGCGCGACGACTTCACCAAGCGCTACCAGTCCCAGACGCCCATTGCCCTGCACGAGTTCCTCTACCCCGTGATGCAGGCCTACGACTCCGTGATGATCAAGGCTGACGTGGAGATGGGTGGCACCGACCAGCTCTTCAACCTTCTGGCCGGGCGTGACCTCATGGACAAGATGGGCATGGAGCCGCAGGTGGCGCTCACGATGCCGCTGCTTGAGGGCACCGATGGCGTGCGCAAGATGTCCAAGAGCTACGGAAATTACGTGGGCCTCACCGACGAGCCGGCCGACATGTACGGCAAGGTCATGAGCATCCCGGACACGATGATCGGCAAGTATTACCGCCTCGCGAGCACGCTGTCCGTCGACGAGGTTGACGCCATCGACGCCGCGCTGGCCGACGGCTCGGCCGATCCTTACAAGCTCAAGCAGGAGCTCGCGCGCAACATCTGCGGCCTCTACCACGGCGCGGGCTCGGGCGACGCGGCGCAGGAGGAGTTCCTGCACGTGCACCGCAATCGCGAGATTCCCGAGGACGTGCCCGAGGCGGCCGTGGAGATTGCGCCGGGTGACGACGGGCTTGTGTACCTGCCGCGCGTGCTCGTGGCGGCGGGGCTCTCCAGCTCGGCGAGCCAAGGTCGCCGCGACATCGACGGCGGTGGCGTGAAGGTTGACGGCAAGGCCGTGGCCGCGAAGACCTACAACGTCGACCCGGCGCTGCTCGGCAAGGGCGCGGTGCTGCAGGTTGGCAAGCGTCACTTCGTGAAGCTGGCGTAGGAGCGAGCGGTAAGTTCGGTCGGTGCCTGTATGCAGTTGCGGGGCTCCCGGTGCGTTAGGGCCGGGAGCCCCGTGTCGTACGGCTCGCTGCGGTGAGCTGCAGCGTGTTGCGGTGACAGTTTTGCGGTTCGTGCGGAGCTAGCGGCGGTGCGGTGACAGATTGCGGGTTCGTGCGGAGTTCCCGCGGCGGACGGGGTCGATGGCTGGCGGCGAGTTGACATTTCTACCAGTAGGTATACCTGTAAGATATATACGTCGTAGCGATTGGCTGACAAAAGTGCGCCTCATGCTCAGCACGAAAGCGAGTATTGTCAGCAGCGACAAGCGAGCTCGGCACGAGCGCACGTTTTGTCGGTCAGCGGAAGATAAACTCTACACGGCCCCGCATTTTGTCTGCCGGGGCGAGTCGAGCCCAGCACGAGCCTGGCTTTTGTCCTTGCGGGCCCTCGTAATGCCCGTGCGCGAAGGGGATGCCTCCACATGGCACGTGCGAACGGCAAAGGCGTGCGACACGGTCTCGTCCTTGCGTTGATGCTCGCGGCGGCGGTTCTTGCGGAGCCGTCGCTTGCCGGGGTGCGGGGCTTCCTCGCGCCGGGGGACGCCCAGCCTGCTACTACGACGTCGCCCGCTTCGTCAGGTGCCGCCGCGGGCGACGGTACGGACGGCGTCTATCAGCCCACCTCCTGTGACGCAGCCGCCTGTCCCGAGTACTACCGCGTGACGGGCGCGGCCAACGTGCCCGCGGACGCTCCCACGCCGGGCGAGGTTCGCTACGGCGGGCTTGACGCGCTCGGGCGCACGCAGCGCGTGGAGGCCACGGTCACGTACGGGATGTACGAGACGGCCCGCGGCCACGAGGCGCACTTCGACAAGGACGACAACCCGTCCGGTTGGGGTCACAACGCCGAGGTCACCATCGAGGCGCCGAACGGCCGCAGCTACCACGGCTACTTCTGGAACCGGAGCCACCTGCTGGCTGACAGCCTGGGCGGTGCGGCTGCGCGCGACAACGTCATCACCGGCACGCGCATGCAGAACGTGGGAGCCAACGACGGCGAGGGCGGCATGGCCTTCGAGGAGTCCCGCGTGCGCGACTGGCTGGCCTCGCATCCGGATGGCGCGGTCTACTACGCCGCCACGCCCGCCTACGTGGGCGACGAGCTCGTGCCGCGCTCCGTCTTCGTGGACGTTCGCACCTCGGACGGTACCATCGACGAGCAAGTCGAGGTATACAATGCCGCATACGGCTATGACATCGACTACATGACCGGAGAGTTCTTCTCGGCATAGACGCCGGAAGCTCGCCTTGCCGTCCCTTGACCTTTAGCTTTCAAAATCACAATAGAACATGCCGAATACGTTGTATTCGTACCTGGCGGGCATATCCATTATGCCCGCCTTACCCCATCCTACCGTTGCGCTCATGAGAATCCGGGCGCTCGTCACTACCATCGCTCACAACTGATGGTCACGTGTGTTAGGGCGCATCCGCGATGCGAGCGCGCCCTGCGAATGCGAGGGGTAATGGCAGCCGAATCTACAACCCGGGGCAGTGCGGCCGATGCCGCCTCAGGCCCCCTGCCGCTGGGAAGCATCGTCCGACTCAAGGGGGCGAGGCGTCGCGCGATGGTTGTGGCGCGCTGTCTTGAGGTGACCACCAAGTCCGGCAAGGTGCTGTTTGACTACGGCGCCTGCGCGTGGCCCGAGGGCATGCTGGGGAACCGGATGGTCTACTTCAACGCCCCGTCCGTCGAGGAGGTCGTGACCCCCGGCTTCGTGGACGACGAGGAGCGGGAGTTTGCGGAGCGCATTCGCGAGGCGACGGATCGCTCTTCTCTGCCGCGGATGGACGTGGCCGAGAAGCCCGCCGGAGCCGAGAGCCCGGGCGCTGCCGCGCCCGACTCCGCCCGCACCGCGTCCGCTGCCGGCAGTGCACCTGCCGGAGGCGATGCCCGATGATGACCCAGTCTGAGGCCAGCGCACGGCTCAGGAGCTACCGGTGCAAGCAGGGCGAGTGCCGCGCCCGGATTGCCTCCCTCGACG
>UWSJ01000046.1 GCA_900549525.1 uncultured Coriobacteriaceae bacterium
CCGGTGTTGACCACGGGCTGCGCCTCGGACTCGCCGCAGAGCACCACCATGAGGTTCGAGGCCATGGCTGCCTTGCGCTCGTCGTCGAGGTCGAGCACGCCGTCGGCCGCAAGCTTGCTCACGGCCATGTCCACCATGGAGACGGCGCCTTCAACGATCTTCTTGCGCGCGGCGATGACGGCCTCGGCCTGCTGGCGGCGCAGCATCGCCGGGGCGATCTCGGGCGCGTAGGCGAGATGCGTAAGGCGCGCGTCGTCCACGGCCACTCCGGCGGGCGCGAGCCGGCGGTCGAGTTCGGCCTTCAGGCTCTCGGAGACCTCCTCGATGTCGGAGCGCAGGGTGATGGAGGTGTTGGTGGCGTCATCGTCCTCCATGTGGTCGTAGGCGTAGATGCTCGCCACGTGACGCAGTGCCGTCTCGGCCTGCATAGCAACGTAGCTGGGGTAGTGATCAACGTCGAAGAGCGCCTTGGCGGTGTCTGCCACGTGCCACACCACCACGCTCGCGATCTCGATGGGGTTGCCCATCTTGTCGTTTACCTTGAGCTTGTCACCGTTGAGCGTGCGGGCGCGCACGGAGACGGTGGTCGAGAGACCCTTGCCGGGCTTGTTCTTGCCCGTGACATCAATGTTGAGCTGACTGTCGGCGTTCGAAAGGGTGTGGCTGAGGAACGGGTTGGCCCAGAAGAAACCACTGTCGCGTACGGTGCCCTCATACGTGCCGAACAGGATGCAGACGCGAGCCTGGCCGGGCTGCACGGTGAAAAAGCCCGCGACAGGAATGACCCAGAGGCAAAGCAGGACTATGGAGGCAGCTAGGGCAAGCCCAGCTCCGAAGGGAACGGAGTCTTCGGGATATGAGCCGACGTTCATACCGGCGATGACGACGAAGGCGACGAGGACTACAAGCAGGGCAGTGAGGCCGAAGAGTATGCCCCAACCGCTTTTCGCCCTGTAAGGACGTTCTGTGCTAGGAGTGGTGGAGGAGACGCTCATGAGAGCTCCTTTCGATTGCATGCGCGCGGTATTGCCGCATGCGTGCCCTGGTATGAGGTGGGGGGGCAAATCTCGCGGCATCGCTTCTGCGAAGTTGAGACCATAGTGATATCACATTGAGTTCAAGTCAAGCGTGATGCTCGTTTACCCGCCGACGTTTTTTGCGAGTGGCAACATCGCAGCTCAAAGGCCGCGTAAAGAAGTCTATACGAGGGGATTTGCGCCCATGGCGGCGGGATTTGCCGTGTTTGTGCTTGCACTCTTCTGGCTCAGCCTGCACTACCTCTGGGACTGGGGCTGGAAGATGGCGCCAACGTTTGTGCTTGGCGCGGCGGGCCTTACGGTTGCGCTTGTGGCGGCGCTCGTGGCCGAGAGGACACGGCGTGACAATGACCTGCTCACCTACTGCTCGCCCTTGGTGCCACGTCGGCCGGGGTCGCCAAGCCTTCAGTGGTCGACGCCGTGAAGCTCGGCCTTCTGCCCACGGTGTCGCAGCTTGCGTCGAGCGGTCTCGTGCTTATCCCGGGCATGATGGCAGGGCAGATCATCGCCGGAGCCGACCCGATTCTCGCGGCCAAGTACCAGTTCGTGGTGCTTGCGGCCATCAGTGTGCTCGCCAAGGCCGACAGACGTCGGCGGCGGCCTCCGGTGACTACAGCAGCCCGATGAGCTCGTCCACGTCCTCGGGGCGGGTGGCCCAGCTCGTGCAGAGGCGAATCACCACGCGGTTGTCGGGCAGGGTCTCGATGAAGCCGTACTCGATGTTCTCGGCGAGCTTCTCGGCCTGCTCGTGCGTAACGACCACCATCACCTGGTTGGTGGTGCTTGGCATGTAGAGCTCGTAGCCGCGTGCCACGAGCGCCTCGCGGATGCGGTCGGCCTGGTCGTTGGCGTTTCTCGCGATGCGCTCGTAGAGACCGTCGGTGAAGAGCGCGTCAAACTGCACGCCCAGCAGGCGGCCCTTGGCGAGCATGCCGCCGTGGATCTTGGTGAGCGTGTAGAAGTGTGGGATGAGGCCCGGGGTGGGGAAGACCACGGCCTCGCCGAAGAGTGCGCCCACCTTGGTGCCGCCGATGTAGAACGCGTTGGCGAGGCGGACGATGTCGGGCAGCGTCACGTCGTTGCCGCGCGCGGTGAGGCCGTAGCCCATGCGTGCGCCGTCTACGAATAGCTTGAGCTGGCATTCGTCGCAGGCCGCGCGAATGGCCTCGAGCTCGGCGAGGGTGTAGAGCGTGCCGTACTCCGTGGGCTGTGAGATGTAAGCGGCACCCGGCCATACCTCGTGCTCGTTGTTGGCATCGGCTTGGAAGACGCGCACGTAGTCGCGGATGGCGTCTGCCGTGAGCTTGCCGTCGTGCCCCGGTACCACGAGTACCTTGTGGCCTCCGTGCTCGATGGCGCCGGCCTCGTGGACGGCAATGTGGGCGCTCGGCACGGCGATGACGCCCTCGTAAGGACGCAACAGCGAGGAGAGCACCGTCTCGTTGGTCTGCGTGCCACCTACGAGGAAGTGGATTTCTGCCTCGGGTGCCTTGCAGGCGGCGCGGATCTTCTCGCGCGCGCTCTCGCAGTAGGGGTCGAGGCCGTAGCCCACGGTCTTCTCCATGTTGGTGCGGACGAGCGCGTCCAGAACCTCCGGCGCCGCACCCTCCATGTAGTCGTTCACGAACTGCTGCATCTGCGTCTCCTCGCCTGTCCCGCCCCGTCGTTTCCGGCGATTATGATAGCCACGATAGACGTCAGGACGTTCGAGATGCACTGGCGGGCGAAGCGGCTCGACGACGGAATGGGGGCGTATGGACGGCATGAAAGCGGCGTGAGGTGCGAGGGAGGAGGCGCTGTCTCACAGCGCGAACTTCACGACGCCGGCTTGTGGTATGACGCCAACAATGATCCGGAGATGGTCGCCGAGCGCTTGGCAGCCCGGCGCCTCACGCATCGGTTTAACCTGCTCGAGCCGGACGAGGAGGGCCTGGCTTGCGAGATTCTTGGGCAGCTGCTGGAGCACGTGGGCAAAAGCGTCACGGTGCTTGCGCCGTTTCGCCGTGACTGCGGCTATCCCATCTCCATCGGGGACGGCACGTTCGTGAACTACGGTGCCAACTTCATGGACGGAGCTCCCATTACCGTGGGTCGCAACGTGTTCATCGGCCCCAACTGCGGGCTCTGTACGGCGCAGCATCCCCTTCGCTGGCAGGAGCGCAGCCTCGGGCTCGAGCGCGCGCTCCCCGTGACAATCGGTGACAACTGCTGGCTGGGTGGGGACGTCAGGGTCATGCCGGGCGCCACCATTGGCGAGCGAGTCCTCCGGGACGGCGTCAAGCGCGTGGTAGGCGAGGCGGCCCTTGACGGCCTTCTTTACGGTTTGGTTGCCTATGGTGTCCCCCTGCGCGTGTTTGCCGCGCCATTGGAGCCAACGGATGGCATATGTCGGCGTATGCTTACGTCTAATTCTGACGCCGCTGCGGAGCAGGGGGAGAGGGTGGACCGCGTGCACGTGCATTTTGTTGTTCACGAGTCGTTCGAGTCGCCGGGGGCGTATGAGGACTGGGCGCGGGCGCGGGGCCACGAGGTGACGCTGACCCGCCTCTATGCGGGCGAGACGCTTCCCGAGGGGCCGGAGGGCATCGACCTACTTGTGGTGATGGGTGGCCCACAGTCTCCGGCCACATCGCTGGAGGAATGCCCGTACTTTGACGCGCTTGGCGAGGAGCGTCTGATTCGCTCGTGCGTTGATGCGGGTGCGGCGGTGGTTGGCGTGTGCCTGGGTTCGCAGCTTCTTGGTGAGGCATTTGGGGTACGCTTTGCCCACAGTCCGGAACGCGAGATCGGGCTGTTCCCGATTGAGCTTACGGAAGCGGGCAAAGCCGATGCCCTGCTCGCGGACTTTGGGCCAGGCCTTCCTGTGGGGCACTGGCACGGCGACATGCCCGGAATTGCTCCCGGTGCGGAGGTTCTCGCGACAAGCGCCGGCTGTCCGCGCCAGATCGTGCGCTACGCCCCTCGCGTCTATGGCTTTCAGTGCCATCTTGAGTTTACGGCGGCGTCCATCAGGGGAATCGTCGACGCTTCGACCGAGGAGCTGGCCCGCTATGCCAGCTGTCCGTTCGTGGAGGATGCGCAGACGCTGCTGACTCATGACTACGAGCCCATGAACCGGGTTCTCTGGGGCTTTCTGGACCGCTTGATGGGTTAGACGGGCGTGGCGCGTCAATCGTTCTCGGGAAGGATGCCACGTTTGCCTCGTTCTGTATGGATTGGCGGGAGAGGGTCTGTCGTGAGGTATGCCAGAGGTGGCAAAAAATAACTATAAAGTTATTATCCGGCCTCTCGGAGGGGCGCATTGCCCCTCCGCTCCCATCTCATCCATACAGATCGGCCTGTTTTCGTCATGTGCTGGCTGTTCGTGTGTCATAGGGCAGGAAAACGGGGCAAAGCCGCCGCTGCCGGATGGCTTTGCCCTGCATCGTCAGCCGATTGTCCCGTCGTTTGTGACGCGCGTGCCCGGGTAGCTGCATGCGCCGCGAAGGCCTTCCGAAGGCGCTATTGCCCAAGCATCACGGCCGTGCCACTGGCGGTGACCATAAGCATGCCGTTATCAGAACCGAGCGTCTCGTAGTCGACGTCGACACCCACCACGGCGTTGGCACCGAGCGCACCGGCGCGCTCCATAAGCTCGTTGAGGGCCTCCTCTCGGGCCTTCATGAGCTCGTTTTCGTAGCTCTGGCTTCGACCTCCGACCATGTTGCGGAAACCCGCGGCGATGTCTTTGAACATGTTGACACCGCTGATGACCTCGCCAAAGACGATGCCGTAGTAGCCGACGATCTTGTAGCCGTCGACGCTGGGTGTGGTGGTGACAATCATGGGCGCTCCTTTGGGCGGGCGCGCCCCCACGGCGCGCGTTGTAGGCAGTCTAGTACTGTCATGCGCCGGGGACGGGATGATCGAGCCGCCCTTCGGTGGGTGCGCGTAAGCGTTGTGCCAGCAGGGCCTACAGCTTGCCGCCGTACACCGGAAAGTGCGCTGCCTCGCCGTTGTCGGTAATGGGTGCAACGATGCGCAGCGCCGTCATGGCGACATCGGAGATCTCAAAGTTGACCTGAGCATTCGCACGGATGTGGTCGGGATTGCCTGTCTTGGGCAGCGCCGCCAGTCCCAGCTGCAGGCAATAGCGGATGCACGGCTGCGGAACGGAGACGCCGTAGCGCTTGGCAACCTCGGCAATCTGGGGGTTGCCGAGCACCGTGCCGTGGCCAACGGGCGAATAGGCCTCCGCGAGGATGCCGTGTGCCCGGCACCAGTCGACGAGTTCGAACGGCGTGTGTCCCACGTGGGCGAGCACCTGGTTGACCATGGGCTTTACGCGGCAGCTGCCCAAGACGTTCTCGGCGACCTTCGTGGTCACGAAGACGTCGTCGCGCGCCGCACCGGATGCGCGCAGTCCCTCTCTGACGTCCGCCTCGTTGTCGTAGGCCTGCGCCGTGTCTACGTGGCGATAGCCGAGGTCGATGGCCACGCTCACCGCGTGCGCGGTCTGGGCGTCGTTGGGCTCGCCAATGGGGAAGATGCTCTCGGCCTCGAAGGCGGCGTGCGTTACGGCCTCGGTAATCCTGTGCGAGCTGAGGCAGGAGCTCTCCCTCGTGGTCAGAACCGCTCAGCGCGGCGGCCTATTTTCGAAGCTCTTCGGGGCATCCCGCTCCTTTGAGACAGCTGTCGAAGTCCTCCTGCATCGCACCTCCCTGTTCGTGGGCTCGCGTCAACACGCATCCTAGGAGGTGGGAGGTCGCATGTATAATGCCTATACCAATTTGAATTCATGCACAGAGCGCATGAAGGTTTCAGGAGGGTCATCCATGGAGCTGCGTGTCCTCGAATACTACCTGGCCCTTGCCCGTGAGGGGAGCGTATCGGGCGCGGCCGAGGTGCTGCATATCTCGCAGCCCACGCTGTCGCGCCAGCTTATCGACCTCGAGCGGGAGCTCGGCACGACGCTCTTCGAGCGCGGCAGACGCGGGATCACGCTCACTGAGGACGGCATGTTGCTGCGCAGGCGCGCTACCGAGATCTGCGACCTCGTGCGCATCACGGAGTCCGAGGTGATGATGAACCGTGGCGTGGTAGAGGGCGAGATTCGCATCGGCTGCGCCGAGACCCGAGCCATGGATCTCGTGGTAAGCGTCATGCACGGGCTGCAGGAGGATCATCCCGACGTCACCTACCGTGTGACAAGTGGCGTGGCAGAAGACGTCGTTGAGCAGATCATGCACGGCCTTGTTGACTTTGGCCTGCTCATCCGCCTGCATGAGGAGTGGAATCTGGGCTCGCTGCGGCTTCCCACCAACGAGCGGCCGATCGTCGTCATGCGTGAGTCGTGCCCCTTGGTGGCCTTGGAGCGGGTTGGCATCGACGACCTCGTTACCGAGCGCCTTGTTCTGCCTTCCAGCTATCCCGAGATGCGGTTCCTCGCGAGGGAGAAGCCGCGCGGGGAAGGCGGCAGGCTCGACATTGCGGCAACGTTTGGGCTTACGTACAACGCCCTTCGCATGGTGCGGGCGGGCATTGGCTGCGCCGTCACGCTCGAGGGGCTGGTGGAGGACCGTCTGGGTTCGGGGCTCGTGACGCGCCCGCTTGCCGTGGAGCTCGACATGCCAAGTTATCTCGTCTGGAAGCCGTTCCAGCTGAGAACGCGCGCGTGCGAGGCGTTCCTCGACCGTGCCCGGGAGCGCCTCGGGGAAGGTGGGGGCGGCGGCGTCGCAGCGGGCGGTTGACCCAGCCTTGCGTGATGCGTTCATCTGGCGGTAACCGACCCGGCATTCGCCATGGGGCATACTTTTCCGGACTGACGGGAGGGCGTATATGGGAAAGACAGGCGCACGAGACGCGATGCGGAAACTGGCGCACCTCGTGAGGCAGAACGCGCTGCTCGTAGTGGTAGGTGCCTGCCTGCTCGTGTTTATATCGCTTCTGGAGGACGTGCTCGACGGCGAGCTCATGAAGCTCGACCGGGTCGCCTACTGGCTTGTGGTGCAGCATATGCGCGCGGCCTGGCTCACGCCCATCATGGAGAGCTTCTCTGCGCTGGCGACGCCGGTGACCTTGCTCGTGCTCCTGCTCGCGGTCGCGGCGTTTGCGCCGGGCCGTCGTCCCGGCTGGTGCTGCGCGGTGAATCTGGGGCTCGTGGTGTTGTTGAACCAGGTTCTCAAGTTTGCGATTCGGCGGCCGCGGCCCGATGGGTTTCGCCTTGCCACGGCGAGCGGCTTTAGCTTCCCGTCAGGGCACTCCATGGTGGCCATGGCCTTCTTTGGGCTGCTCATCTGGTTTGTCTGGCGTTTCGAGAGGGACCGGCGCATGCGGGGCGCGCTGGTTGCGGCGTTTGCGTTCGTGATTCTCATGGTGGGCCTGAGTCGCGTGTACCTGGGTGTCCACTACGCGTCTGACGTGTTGGGAGGGTTCTGCCTGTCAGTTGTGTGGCTTGCGCTCTATACGCGGCTTGCGGTGCCGCTGTTCCTCGACGGCGAGGGGAATCCACTCGAGGGCAGGCACGACGAGGGATGAGGCGGGGACGGCTGACATGGGGTGATGCCAATCGTCCCCGCCGGGGGGTCGTATCGACGTCGTGCAAGAGGCTCAGGATTCCCTAGCCGTTGGCGCGCTTGGCTACGGCCTCGGCCGAAATCTGCCAGCTGCGACCCTTCTTGTAGGCGGGGAGCTCTCCGGACTCGATGAGCTTGTAGACCGTGGGCCTGCTTACGCCGAGTGCCTTTACGGTCTGGTCGACCGTGAGCACCTCGGCCGGCTTGTCCTCCGCAGGTGCGGCAGCGTCCGAGGCGGGCATCGCGGCAGCTCCGGACTCATGCTCTGCAGCCGGAGCGGTCGTTGCCTCAGACGAGGGGTTTTCGGGCTCGGCGTCCTGGGCGGGCTTGTCCGCGTTGGGCTTCCCGGCACGCTTGCGCGTGCGCCTGGGCTTGCTGCCCTCGGTCGCGTCCTGGTCGGCCTCGGGCTCGGCTGCGCCCTTGTCGGATTCGGGCGCGGATCCGGGAGTACCCGCGCCCTCGCCCTCGGCCTTGCTGCGGCGCTTTCGCTTGCGCTTGGGCGCCGGCTCCTCGTTGGTGTGTTCGTCCGATGCCGTCGCTTCGCCGGCCTCCGCCTCCTCCTCGCGCAGGGGCTCGCGGTGGGCGTCGGCGTAGGCGCGAAGCACCTGCGTGCGGCTTGCGTCGTCAAGATCGGAGCGCGCGTCGGCGGCGTCCATCGACTCATAGATGGCCTGCAGCACGGAGTCGAGTTGCTCGTCTACCGCTCCCAGGGCCACGGCGAAGTCGTTGAGTGTCTCGAGTGCCTTGAGCGGCTCCGTTGCGAGCTGGCCCACGGTGGCCTCGGGGATGGTTCCGCCGTGGTTCTCGATGGACATGACATACATGGAGACGAGGTGCGCGAGCGCCTCGGAGGTTGCTGGCTTCATGGGCGGGATGCCCTCCTGTTCGATGGGATGCGCCGGACAACGCCGACGTACATACATGCTCGTTGAGGATAGCATGACGGCGCCACGAGGTATGAAGTGGCCCCGGGAAGCGGTGCTTCTCGGGGCCGGGTGCGGCGAGTTGGTAGGTGACGGGGTGGCGGATTGGCGCCTGTCCCCACGCGACATTAGTTCAGTAGCATGCGGTCGTTCGCGAACTCGCCACCAGAGACCTGCTCGAACTTCTGCAGCAGGTCGGGGACGGTGAGCGCCTTCTTCTCCTCGCCGGACACGTCGAAGATCACGTGGCCCTCGTGCATCATGATGAGTCGGTTGCCGAGACGAATGGCGTCGTTCATGTTGTGTGTCACCATGAGGGTTGTGAGCTGGCGCTCGTTGACAATCTTCTCGGTGAGCTCGAGGACCTTGCGGGCCGTCTTGGGGTCGAGTGCCGCCGTGTGCTCGTCGAGGAGCAGCAGCTTGGGGTCGGTGAGGGTGGCCATGAGCAAGGTGAGCGCCTGACGCTGGCCGCCGGAGAGCAGTCCCACCTTGGCGCTCATGCGCGTGTCGAGTCCCAGGTCGAGCGTCTTGAGCAGCGCGGGGTATTCGGCACGTTCCTCCTTCGTGACGCCCCAGGCAAGCCCGCGTCGCTTGCCGCGGCGCTTGGCGAGTGCGAGGTTCTCCTCGATCTGCATGTCGGCCGCGGTGCCGCGCATCGGGTCCTGGAACACGCGTCCGAGGTACTTGGCGCGCTGTGGCTCGGTGAGGCGGGAGATGTCCTTGCCGTCGAGCTCGATGGTGCCCGAGTCGAGCGGGTAGACGCCTGCGATCATGTTGAGCAGCGTGGACTTGCCGGCGCCGTTGCCGCCGATGACGGTCACGAAGTCGCCCTCGTGGAGTTCGAGGTTGACGCCCGTGAGCGCGCGCTTCTCGGTGACGGTGCCCTTGTTGAAGGTCTTGCGGACGTTGGTGAGCTTGAGCGTTGCCATTACTGCTCGCCCCCCTTCGAGTACGAGCGGCGCCTCTGGACGCGCTCCCACACGACGGGCACGCACAGGGCCAGCGCCACGATGATGGCGGAGAGGAGCTTCATGTCGTTGGCGTCCATGCCCATCTGAAGGACGATGGCGCGGATGAGGAAGTAGACGATGGAGCCCACGACGGCCGAGATGAGGCGGCTCGAGAAGCTCGTGAGCTTGCCGGGGGTGAGACGGCCCAGCACCTCGCCGATGACGATGGCGGCGAGGCCGATGACGATGGCACCCGTGCCCATGTTGATGTCTGCGTACTTCTGCTGCTCGCAGATGAGGCCGCCCGAAAGGCCCACGAGGGCATTGGAGAGCGTGAGGGCGATCATCTTGGTGGTGTTGGTGTTGACGCCAAGGGCGCGGATCATGTCCTCGTTGTCGCCGGTCGCACGCAGGGCGCTGCCGATCTCGGTTCCAAAGAACCAGTACAGCAGGGCGATGACCACCACGGCCACGATGAGACCCACGATGATGGCGACGGTGTTGTTGGGAAGCCCCGTCATGTCGCCGAGCCTCGAGAAGACGGTGTCGCTCGTGAGCAGCGGCGTGTTGGACTTGCCCATGATGCGCAGGTTGATGGACCACAGGCTGATCTGGGTGAGGATGCCGGCGAGGATGGCGGGAATCTCGAAGATGGTGGTGAGGAAGCCCGTTACGGCACCGCAGACGCCGCCGGCGACCGTGGCGGCGAGAATGGCGACTGCCGGGTCGACGCCGGCAACCACGAGCACGGCCGCAACCGCGCCGCCCGTGGCGAAGCTGCCGTCGACCGTGAGATCGGGGATGTCGAGCAGCTTGAAGGTGATGAAGACGCCAAGCACCATGATGCCCCAGAGAATGCCCTGGGAGACGGCGCCGAGCATAGCTGTTGCCATGACGTTCCTTCCGCTAAAAACGTGCCCCGGCGAGCTTGCCCGCCGAGGCACGCGACGTACGTCCTGCGCTCGCCGTTAGGCGTCGAGCACCGAGAGGTCGATGCCGAGCGCCTTGGCCATGTCCTCGTTCTTGATGACCTGGAGCTTGGAGGGATCCTCGGTCTCGATGGCCATGTCCTCGGGCTTCTCGCCGTCCTTGAGGATCTTGATGGCCATCTCGCCGGCCATATGGCCGAGCTCGGTGTAGTCGATGGAGAGCGTGCAGACGCCACCGGCGTCGCACATGCCCTTCTCGCCCGGGATGATGGGGAGCTTGCCCTCCTTGGCGATCTGGCCCACCTGCTGCATGCCGGCGGCGATCACGTTGTCCGTGGGGGCGTAGACCGCGTCGACCTTGCCGATCATGGACTCCACGACGCTCTGGATCTCGTTGGAGTTGGAGACGGTGTAGCGGTCGTGGGTGAGGCCGAGCTTGTCGAGGGCGGCCTCGGCCATCTCGACCTGAATCTCGGAGTTGGCCTCGGCGGAGCAGAACAGCAGGCCCACGTGCTTGGCGTTGGGCAGGACCTTGTGGAGCATGTCGATCTGCTCGTCGACGGGGTTCATGTCCGAGGAGCCGGTGACGTTGGTGCCCGGCTTGTCGTTGTCCTTGACGAGCTTGGCGCCAGCGTAGTCGGTGATGGCGGTGCCCACGACGGGGATATCGGTCGTGGCGCCGGCCACGGCCTGGGCCGCAGGGGTGGCGATGGCGAAGATGAGGTCCTTGTTGTCGCCCACGAACTTGGAGGCGATGGTGGCGCAGGCGCTCTGGTCATTCTGGGCGTTCTGCTGGTCGGCCTCGTACTTGAGCCCCGACTCGTCGAGCGCGGCGATGAAGCCCTTGTTGGCGGCGTCGAGCGCGGTGTGCTCGACGTACTGGATGACGCCGATCTTGTACGTCTTGTCGGCGGACGCGGAGCCGCCGTTGCCGGAATTGCCGCACGCAGCGAGGGCGAGCAGTGCCGCCGCGCCGGTGCCGCCGGCGACGAACGAGCGCCTTGAGATGGCATTCATGTGAATCCCCCTTTGCCTCACGGCGCATCGGGTGCGTTCCGAAACCGAACCAGCCAGAGCGGCACCGGGGCGCCAGCGGCTGACGATGCGCCGTCTGATTACACGTCGTTCAATAGTAGTCGCATGGGACGGGGCGAGCTGCCAGAGGAGTGCATTGCGGCTGCTCGTGCCACAGACTTGTAACGTTTGTGGCGCGAGCAGCCCTTCGCGTGCCGCGAGGTCTACGACAGGCGGTCGTGGTTGACGGGGCGGTAGAAGAGCTCGCGCATGGCCTCCCGGCGCTGCTCCTCGGGCATGCCCTGCGTCTGGCCGAGCGCCCACATGGTCTTGGCGACGAGCGCCTCGCAGGTCATGTCGGCTCCCTTGAGGATGCCCGGATGCTCGGCGAAGGCGCGGCCGACTTCGTAAACCCCGAGGTCGAGGCCCTCTTCCGGCACCTGGGTGGTTACCACGAGCGTTCGGCCGGAATCGACCCACGAGAAGATTGCGTCGTGGAGAGAGTCGGGAATGCCTCCGATGCCGAAGGTCTCGATGATGAGGGCGTCGTAGCTCGTGCGGAGCACCTCGAAGGTCTCGGGGGTGATGCCGGGCGTGAGCTTGAGCACGAAGACGCGCGGGTCAAGGTCGTGGTAGACGCGGGGCGCGGTGGGCCTTGTCATCTGCGTGCCCGCCTCGGGGCCAGCGGGGGCCGTACGGATGATGCGGTCGTTGCGGATGAGCGCGAGCTCAGGGTAGTTGACGCTCGTGAAGGCGTTGAAGCTCATGGTGCGCTGCTTGCGGGCGCGCGTGCCGGCGATTACCTTGCCGCCGAAGACCACCGAGACGTCGCGGGAGCCGGGGTCGGCGGCGTACAGAACGCTCTGGTAGAGGTTGAGCCGGGCGTCGGTGAAGGGGCTCGCCATGGGTTGCTGGGAGCCGGTGAGCACGATGGGACGGGGGCTTGCCTGGATGAGGTAGGAGAGGGCCGCCGCCGTGTAGGCCATCGTGTCGGTGCCGTGCAGGATGACGAATCCGTCGTAGTCCTCATAGCGTGCGAGCACGGCGTCACCGATGGCCTGCCAGTCCGTCGGTCGCATGTTGGTGCTGTCGATGTTCATGGGCTGCACGATGTCGATGTCGGCGAGCTCGGAGGCCTGCGGGACATAGGCGGCGAGCTGCTCTCCCGTGAGCTGCGGCGTCAGACCGTGTCCGTCCTCGGCGCTTGCGATGGTGCCGCCGGTGGCGACCATGAGGATGCGGGGCTTTGTCATGGGGCGATGCCCTTTCTGTCGGCTTCGTCGTCGGCTTACCGCACGGGCTGGCCTGCGGCGAGCAGGGTTCTGAGCTCGTCGCACATGCGGGCAAGCTCCAGACGGGTGTCGGGGTTCTTGAAGGGTTCCTCCAGGCCAAAGGGGTGCTCAAGCAGGTCGAACAGGTACCCCTGCTCCACGGCAGCGGAGCGGCTCTCGGGGTAGACGAGCTCGAAGGCGAAGCAGGCAAATCCCACGAGGTAGTCTGCCGGCCGCGTACGTTCCTCGCGGCGGACGCAGCGGTGCTCGGCAAATGCGCGGAGGACGGCGGGGGAGAGACTGCTCGCCATGAGCTCGTCTCCCGTGCAGCCGATGATCGTCTCGGGCGTATCGACCTGCACGGTGCGGAGGATGTCGACCTTGTCGGCGTCTCGCAGGATGTTCGCGAAGGTGCGCGTGCGCTCGTCGAGGGTATCCGGCAGGCGAAAGTCGCTGTGAAGGGCGATGGCTGTCCGGATCAGCTCCTCATCATCTGGGGCGAGCAGGAAGTCGCGTATGCGCGGCGTCGCCGAGACGGGGTCGCTTGGGGACAGCGGGACGCCGAGGCGCTCGCGCGGCCCCCAGAGCACCTCGATGCCAAGGTGGGCATGGCTGGTGGAGTGCGCATCGGAGAACGTGTTCCAGCGGCGCACCTGCTCGAAGCGACCAATGTCGTGGAGCAGCCCACAGGCCCAGGCGAGGTCGACGTCATGCTCGTCCATGCCGAGGCTGCGCGCGATGCGGTCGGCCAGCGACGCCACGCGGTACGTGTGAGCGATTTTGAGCGAGATGCGCGGGTTCTGGGGGTCGTAGGGGGCGACGTATGCTGCGAACGCCCGGCGAGCGAGGGTGCGGTCAATCAAGGCTGGCCTCTGTTTCGGCATATGCCGGGCGCTCGACGGCGTGCCTGCCGTCGAGCGCCGCGATGCGGTAGATTTCGAAGCCTAAGTATAGGTGCGGCTTGCGGAGGGTTCGCATGGGGTTGATTGACGTCGTTCCGAGGCCGCTGCGCCTGGCCGGTGGCTGGGGCGTCGTGCGCACCGTTCGCTCGGAGGAGGGTTCGCCCGTACGCGTATTGCAGGTGGGCGGGGTGTACCAGAGCGCCACCTATCTCGACGAGCGTCGTATGGAGCCGGTGTTTTCGTACTACCGAGCATTCGACTGCGTGTTTGCGGCCGACCCCGGAGCTCGGCGGCTGCTCATGGTGGGCGGGGGCGGCTATGCGTGGCCCAAGCACGTGCTGGCGACCCGGCCGGACAACGTGACGATTGACGTGGTCGAGATCGACCCGTCCGTGACGCGTGCGGCTCGCAGGTGGTTCTTCCTAGACGAGGCCATGGAGCGCTGGCCGGGACGGCTGCGTCTGGTCGAGGGAGACGGCAGGGCGTTTCTCGAGGGGGCCAGACCGGGGACGTACGATGCCATCGTGCTTGACGCGTTTGCGGGTACCGAGCCGGTACGCGCCCTCGCAACCGTCGAGGCAGCGCGAGCCGCACGGGCCTGCCTTGCTCCGGGAGGCGCGCTTGCGAGCAACGTCGTGAGCGGGGACGGTGGGGCAGACGTAGGATTTCTGCGCAGCGTGGTGGCAACGTGGCGCGAGG
>UWSJ01000047.1 GCA_900549525.1 uncultured Coriobacteriaceae bacterium
GCGGCATGGCCGACGCCGACGCCTCGCGCATGCTGTCCGAGATGGACCCGGACGATGCCGCCGAGCTCGTGAGCGAGCTTGACTACGACCGCGCCGAGAAGCTCCTACGGCTCATGGGCATCAACGAGCAGCGCGCCATTCGTCAGCTGCTTGGCTACAAAGACGACACGGCCGGACGCATCATGACCTCGGAGTTCGTGGCCGTCCCGCGTGCCACCACAGTGGCCGAGGTCTCCGCCAAGATGCGTGGGCTGCCCGACGACTTCGAGCCGGTCAACTACGTTTACGTGACGGACGACGAGGACAAGCTCGCGGGCGTGGTGAGCGTGCGGCGGCTGTTCGTGTCCGACCCCGACACGACCCTCGACAAGCTCGTGGGCGACGACGAGGTCATCTCTGCCAAGCCCGACGACGACCAGGAGGACGTGGCCGAGGACATCGCGAAGTACAACCTGCTCGCCATGCCCGTCGTGGACGAGAAGACCGGCAAGATCCTCGGCGTCGTTACCGTTGACGACGCCCTCGACGTCCTCGAGGAGGAGCACGAGGAGGACCTGCAGATCGCGGGCGGCTCCTCGGGCGACGCGGGCTCTCACGAGGGCTCGGGCGAGCTCGTGCGTCTCATCCGCCACCAGATGTGGTTCTTCTTCTGGATGGCGGCCGAGCTTGCCATGGCGCTCGCCTGGGGCGCTGCGCCCGCGCTGGCCGTGGGCTTCGCGCTGCCGGCGGCCCTGCTCGTGGCCGACGAGATGGTCCACTACGTCACGGCCTTCTTCCTCGAGCATGACGAGGACGACGAGGACGCCCCGAGCCTGGGCGGCTTCGCGGTGAAGGGCATTGCGCTTGGCGTGTTCTGGGCACTCGTGGTGCTGCTCGTCGCCATCGTTACGGGCCGCGTGGTCGCCACGACTGACGGCGCGGTTGCGGCGGCGTCGCTTGCGCTTGCCGGCTTCCAGGCGGCTTCCGTGGCGGTGCTCGTCTCGTTCGTGACCGCGCCCGCCTACCTCGTGCTGCTGCGCCGTCGCGATGACGCTGGCAAGGACACGAGCGGCACGGTGCTGCACGTCGTGGCGCTCGCCATAGCGCTCGCCGCCTTCGCCGCCGCCGTCCTCGTCACGGCGCTTCCGCTCGTAGGCTAGGGGGCGCTCGCATGAGGCGACTCAAGGTCTGGCGCAACCTTCGCGGCGTGCACGCCGTTGGCGCGGACTCGGGCATTGCGCCGCGCACCCACAGCAAGCTGCAGGCGGCGGCGGTTCTCGGCGCGCTCGGCCCCGGTCTGCTCACGGCGCTCGCCGGCATGGACGCGGGCGGCGTGGCCACGTTCTCCAACGCCGGGGCGGTCTTCGGCTACGGTCAGCTGTGGTCCATCCCGGTGATGTGCTTCCTGCTCATCGTGGTGCAGGAGACGGCCGCGCGCATGGGCTGCGTCACGGGCAAAGGCTTCGCCGCGCTTATCCGCGAGCAGTTTGGCGTGCGCAGGAGCGCCTTCGCCATGCTCGCCCTCATCGTGAGTAACACCACCGTGACGCTCTCGGAGTTTGCCGGCATCGCCTCGGGTATGCAGCTCTTCGGCGTGCCTACCATCGTGAGCGTGCCCATCGCGGCCATCGCCGTGTGGCTTTTGGGCATGAGCGGCTCCTACAAGCGCATCGAGAAGATCCTGCTGGCCATCGGCTGCGTCTTCGTGACGTACGTGGCGGCGAGCTTCCTCGTGGGGCCCGACTGGGGCGAGGTCCTCTCGGCCACCTTCCTGCCGCACGTCTCGGTGACGCCGGCCTACGTGAGCCTGCTCGTTGCCAACATCGGCACCACCATCTCGCCGTACATGCTCTTCATGGGCCAGGGCAACGTGGTCGAGAAGAACTGTGACGTGGACGACATTCCCTACCAGCGCATCGACACCGTGAGTGGCGCCGTGGTGGCTCAGCTCATCGCCTTCTTCATCGTGGTGTGCACGGGCAGCGTGCTGCACCCGGCGGGCATCGAGGTCAACTCGGCCGAGGACGCCGCCCGCGCCCTGTCGCCGCTGGCGGGACCCTATGCCGAGGTGCTCTTTGGCGCGGGGCTTGTGGGCGCGAGCTTCCTGGCGGCCTGCGTGCTGCCGGGCATCACGTCGAGCGCGGTGTGCGAGGCCTTTGGCTGGGAGCGCGGGCAGGACAAGAGCTGGGTGGAGGCACCGGCGTATCGTGGCATGGTGACGGCCATTACGCTGCTCTCTGCGGCGGTAGTGCTCGTGCCCAACGTTGACCTCTTCGGGATCATGATGGTGGCGCAGGTCATCAACGGCGTGCTGCTGCCGGTGCTGCTCGTGTTCATGGTGAAGATCGCTGACGACCGGCACGTGATGGGGCCCTACGCCAACACCCGCGCGTGGACGGCGATCACGTGGTTCATCGTGGTCGTGGTGGTCGTGCTCACGGTGGTCATGTTCGTGCTGCAGGCGCTGGGGTACTAGCGGGCTGCGCGCCGGTTGGGGCGGCGGCCGTCCAGGAGCCTAGTGCCAGCCGAAGTCGGACAGGCAGCGCTCGACGTCGGACTCGAGGGTGCCGAGTTCAATCCCTTGTGACTGAATTGCGGAGGCGTCCAGCCTAAAGTCGCGGAAGCGATCCGCGTAGCGCTCGGGGTTGGGGAGGATATAGGCCTCGACGTCCTTCCTCCGTGCGATACCGCTCTCCACAAGCTTTTCGCCGATGAGCCTCGCTGCTTCATAGGTGGAGAGGCCGTCCCTCTCGCCCGCGCCGTTGCTGCTTGCGAAGTGGTAGGTGCCGCTTGGCAGCTCGCAAATGGCGCCAAACTGTTCCGCGAGGCGCTGCGCATACGTCATGCAGCGCTTTTCGTTCACCGTGAACTTTGTGGGCGTTTTGGTTCGGAGTGCCTTGAGTACGTTGCCGAGAACTCCCGGCGAGGGGTGAACCCCCGGCATCGCCAGACCAAACATCCAGGAAAGGCGTAGCGTGACATAGTTGCCTGCGTTTGTCCGCAACCACTTATCAACCTCAAGCTTCTGCTGTCCGTAGGCGGTCACGCATGAAGGCTCGACCCCCTCGTTAAAGGGGCCCGGGACGGTCTTGCCGTTATACAGCTGCTCGGTCGAGATGAAGACCATGCGCCGGCCGAGGTGCTGGCAGGCACGGGCGATGGCGATGGCGGAGTCGCAGTTAACGAGGTGCGTTCTCTCCGGATCGTTCTCGCAGTCTGCTGTCGTGGCGTTAGCGGCCATGTGAAGCATGAGGTCGAAGTCGAGATTGCGGACGTATGCCTCAACACTCTCTGGCTGGAGGTAATCGACGTCGCGGCGGGTGATGGGGACGAACTCGAACGAGTCTCCGTTGTAGATTTGAATGAGACTGGCAAGGTACCCGCTCGCCCCCGTGATTGCAACGCGCATATTGACCCCCTTGTGACGTCCGGATAGAGCAATGCGAGGCGCGAGAAATGCCCGCGCCTCGCCAGCAACTTACAGCTCGATGGAGTCGGCCCCCCGCTCCTCGAAGCGGCGGCGGAGCTCGTCGATGATGGGGATGCCCGCCGAGCAGCCGATCCTCGTGGCGCCGGCCCGCACCATGTCGAGAAAGGTGTCGGCGTCGCGGATGCCGCCGGCGGCCTTGACCTGCACCTCGGCCGGCACGTGCTCGCGCATGAGCCTCACGTCGGCCACGGTGGCGCCGCCGGTGGAGAAGCCCGTCGAGGTCTTGACGTAGTCCGGCCTCACCTCGCTCGCCACGCGGCACAGCCCCAGCTTCTCGTCCTCCGTGAGCAGGCAGTTCTCGAAGATGACCTTGCAGGGGATGGCCTCCTCGCGGCCAACGCTCGCCTCGCGGCAGGCGGCCACGACCCGGCGCATCTCGTCGGTCACGTAGTCCCAGTCGCCGGCCTTGACCTCGGTGAGGTTGACCACGTAGTCGATCTCGGTCGCCCCGCTCTCGATGGCGTCGCGCGTCTCGAAGACCTTGGACGCGACGCTCGTCTGCCCGAGGGGGAAGCCGATGGCCGCCCCCACGTGTATGTCGGTGCCCGCGAGCAGCGCCGCGCACCGCGCGCTCTGCCCGGAGTTGATGGCCACCATGCGGAAGTGGTAGCGCCTCGCCTCGTCGCAGAGCCTCTCCATGTCGGCCACGGTGGCGTCGGCGTGAAGGTTGGTGTGGTCGACGAGCCTCGCGAGGTCGTCGAGGGTGTAGCGCTTTCCCATGTGACTCCTTCCTAAGAACTCCTGTGCTTGCTGGACGTCTTAATTCCATCCCTACCTGCATCATAGCAAAAACATGACAAATAGCGAGCGAATTAGAAAAAGTCCTTACAAATAAGTAGAAAAGAGACTAATAAGTACCATTCACGGTTGAATTATGACCGCTTGGGGTTCTGAAAAAGACAAACAGTTAGTTCTAGGTGGTCACGCGTTAATCTCTGAGTCACGACATAAAGGAGGCTATATATGAACATATTAATAACCTCACATGCTCACCTCTCCGATGGCCTTGTCGAAGCTTTTCGAATGTTCGCCTCTAACTGCCCACTTGTCCACAGTGTTTGCCTGGGTGACCGTGGAGTGGATGAGTTTCGAGCCGATTTATCCAAAGAGGTCGAGTCCCTACTTAGTCAGGGCAAGCTACTAATAATGTCAGACTTATTGGGAGGTACGCCGTACAACGAGTCGTACGTTCATGCTGTTGGGCATCCCCAAGACATCAAGCTTGTTGCCGGAGTGAACCTCCCGATGCTTGTCGAGGCGGGTGTGCTCGCGATGAGCTTGGACGATCTCGACGCGGTTTACGAGGCTGCCCTTACCGCCGGAGCGGCCGGAGTTTCTGGTGCAACTGTTAGCGACGAGGCGTATTCGCCTGAGGAGGATGACCTTTTCTAAGGGTTCAAGCTGGCAGTTTGATAATCGTTGGCAATTATTAGGCTTGATTGGCGATAGGAAGGAAAAGGAAATGGCTATTACTCTTGCAAGGGTCGACGACCGCGTTATTCATGGTCAGACTACTACTCGATGGATGGCTAAGAAGCCCGCGAACTCCATCATCGTCATCAGCGACAAGGTGGCAAATGACGAGCTAAGGAAGAAGGTTCTCAAGGCTGCTGCTGGCAACCTTAAGCTGGGCATCTATACTGTCGCGCAGGGTGTTGCCGCGCTAGAAAAGGTGCACGCGTCATCGAAGAACTTCTTTATCATTTCGGATTCGACGACCGGGTTCGCGGATTTGAAGCGTGCCGGTGGAGACTTCGGACCGGTGCTGAATATCGGCAATCTTAACGGTACGCGTGAAGGAACGAAAAGCATGGGCCACGCTGTCATGCTCAACGATGACGACGTGGTAGCTCTCGACTACCTTGAGGGCCAGGGCGTTGAAGTTCAGTTCCAGCTTCTCCCGGATGACGATATCCGCAGCTGGGCGACTGTGAAGGCGAAGTACCAGTCGCTCTAGGGGCAACAAGAAATCATCGCAAGAAAACTAGCTAGGAGTTAAACCCCCGCTATTTTGGGGGTTGGCGAAGCGTGCTGTTTTGTAAAGGAAGAAAGAGGACATAATGGGCTTGCTTTTCCCAGCAATCATGTGTGGCGTGTTTTGCTATCTGGGCGCCATCGAGTCGGCGCCGATGTTCGGCATTACCGGCAGCTTTTATGGTGTTGGGCGCCCGCTCGTGGCGGGCCTGCTTTGCGGCCTTGTGTTTGGTGACGTAACGCAGGGAGTTCTGTGCGGCGTAGCCGTCCAGGCCGTGTTTATTGCCAACCTTTCTACCGGTGGTGCAACCAACTCTGAGATTACCTATGCCTCATACGGTGGCATTGGACTCGCTATGGCAACTACGAAGGACCCCGCTGTCGCCGTAACGCTTTCTGTGCTGGTGGGACAGACGTTCGGTCTCATCTTCTACAACACGCGTATGGCGGCGTACTCCTTCTTCAACAACGGCGCGCAGAAGGCCGCCGAGGAGAATAACGATCGTGGCATCACCCTTTGGCACGTTGTCTACCCGCAGATCTGCACGTTCTTCCTGCGGGCAGTTCCTGTGTTCCTTGCCATCTACTTTGGTCAGGGTCTTGTGGACTCGCTCCTGAATTCCGTTCCGGAGATTGTCACCCACATCATCTCCGTGCTCGGCGGCGTCCTTCCCGCCCTTGGCATCGGCATGCTTATGAACATCGTCGTCAAGGATAAGATCCAGCTGGTCTTCTTCTTCGCGGGCTTTGTGCTCCTGTCGTTCGCCGGCCTCTCCATGGTGGCCATCGTGTTTATCGCCGTGCTCGTTGCGTACCTCGTGTACCTTTCCTCGGCCAAGGCGGCAGTCCCTGCGGCTGAGACGAGCGGCACCACAAATACGGACGACGCTGCTTACGAAGACGACGACCTTTTCTAGGAGGTAGCGAAAATGGGCAACGAGAACGCGGTAAAGAAAGAAACTGGTATCGCAAGCCAGGATAAGAAGCCCGAGGGTCTTACGAATAAGGATCTCAACACGCTTTGGCTTCGCTGGGCCTTCACGCATCTGTCTTCTATGAGCTACGAGAAACTGCAGGGACACGCATTCGCCTGGTCGTACATACCTTTTGCCAACAAGTACTACAAGAACGACCCTGAGGGAAAACGTCGCCTGCTTGTACGCCACTCGGTCTTCTACAACACGGAGCCGCAAACGGGTGCCATCGTCAACGGCATTGTTGCGTCCCTCGAGGAGAACATCGCCCTTAAGGGCGAGGTCTCCGAAGAGATGCCCAACAATATCAAGACGGCTCTCATGGGGCCCCTTGCAGGTATTGGAGACTCCATCATCCAGGGCATTATCGTTCCGACGCTTCTTTCAATCGGCATGAGCCTTGCTGCCGGCGGTAGCCCTCTTGGCCCACTCTTCTACATTGTGACCTGGGGAATCATCGGCCCGCTTATTTCCTTCATCTGCTTCCGTACGGGCTACCGCATGGGCGTCGGTGCTGTTGACATGGTGGTCGGCGAAGCCGCAAGAAGGATCACGGATGCCTTCAACGTCCTTGGCATCATGGTCATCGGTGCTCTTTCAGCGGGAAACATTGTGCTCAAGACGACGCTGAACATCCCGATGGGCGGGGAGTGGCAGCCGCTCCAAACCACGCTCGATAGCGTCTTTCCGGGCATTCTTCCGCTTGCGGCGGTTCTTGTCACCTGGTGGATGCTGAACAAGAAGCAGTACACGCCTACGAAGGTCATCGTCATTCTCTGTGTTGTGGTCACGGTGTTCTGCCTGCTTGGCGTCTTCTAGAAAGCTAATTGGGCGTGGGCCGTAACTCGGCCCACGCCACACATTGGCACAAGACCCCTTTGGTCGCTCTCTATGGATGGGATGAGAACATGGCACTACTTCACTTCAAGCCAATCCCCAAGCAGACTATCTGGGGCGGCGATGTAATTAAGAACTACTACGGATACGACTGGATGCCAGACAATGTTGGACAGGCGTGGGCTTTTGCAGCCCAGCCAACCGAGTCAAACGAGTGTCTCACGGGCCCCTACAAGGGTTTGACGCTCAAGGATCTCTGGGAGAAGCATTGCGAGTTGTTTGGTGACACCGACCGCCTCTTCCCGGTCATCGTGTCGCTGCTCGGACCGGTTAAGGACCTGTCTATTCAGGTGCATCCGGATGTCGAGCACGCCCGTAAGGCCGGATTCCCGTACGGGAAGAACGAGTGCTGGTACTTCCTTGAGGCGGAGCCGGGCTCGAAGATCGTCTTTGGCCATAACGCGAAGAACGAAGAGGACCTTCGTAAGTACATCGCAGAAGGCCGCTGGAGCGACCTGATTGATCACCTTGATGTTGCCAAGGATGACTTTGTCTACATTCCCGCCGGTCTTCTGCACGCGTGCTGCAAGGGCGTCTGCGCCTATGAGGTTCAGCAGTCAACGGACGTCACGTATCGTTTCTACGACTTCGACCGCGTTGACGCTCAGGGCAATAAGCGCGAGCTTCACCTCGAGAAGGCCATAGAGACCCTTTCGTACGACAAGAGCGCCATGGTGAACATCGCACACCCCGTGGCAGAGGAGATTCCGGGCGGAATTGTCACGCACCTTATCTCAAATGAGTCCTTTACCGTCACCAAGGTCGAGGTAGATGGCCAGGCAAAGCTGCCTGCTGGTACGTATCAGCTGGTGACTGTTGTTCGCGGCTCAGGCGTGGCCAATGGCGAGAACGTGCAGGTTGGGTCGCAGTTCTTGCTGCCTCGTGGAGAAGCCTTGGAGCTCTCGGGCAAGCTGACGCTGATGATGACGACAGCCTAGGAGAGTTGAGATGCTGCTTCTTCCGTCGATGATGTGCGCCGATTTCTCGCGCTTGGGCGAGGAAATCGACGAGCTCTGCGCCGCGGGGGCCGACGGGTTTCACCTCGACGTCATGGACAGCCACTTTGTCCCAAACTTTGGTCTTGGCCTCGGCGACATCGAAGCCATCTGCAGACGTTCGACGATTCCCTGCGACGTGCACCTCATGGCAGAGAACTCCGACGTGCTGATTGAGCTATTCGCCAAGGCCGGAGTAAAAATCATGTACGTCCATCCCGAGGGAGAAAAGACGGTCAACTCGACTCTGCTGAAGATCGAGCGCCTGGGCGCACATCCCGGCATTGTTGTTGACCCGGGCGTTAGCTTCGAGTCCGTCAAGGAATCCCTGCCCGTCGTCGACTACGTGCTGGTCATGACGGTCAATCCCGGGTTTGCCGGCCAGAAGTACCTCGACTACTGCTCGCCTAAGATCAAGCAGTTCGCCGAGGCGAAGGGACGCTACGGCTACAAGGTTATTATCGATGGCGCCTGCTCCCCCGAAGTCATCAAGAATGCGGCGCACCTTGGTGCGGACGGTGCGGTTCTTGGTACGAGTGCTCTGTTTGGGAAGGGCGAGTCCTACGCCGATATCCTTGCAAGGCTGCATGCAGACTCTTAGTAAGCATAAGTTTGCCAATGGTCGCAGGAGCGCGGTCGTCCGGTGGTGGGCGGCCGCGCCTTCTTCTTGAGACGCCGTGATATTGGACGAATGGCCTTGTGTCTCATACTCTGTGAATAGGTAACATTTGTAAGTATGCTGGTATAAAGAGGAACTATGGCCACGCTATATTCGGCAATAAAAGACGATCTTCTCGCAAAAATAAAAGATGGACTCTACAAGGAAGGTGACATTATTCCTTCCGAGGTAGATCTTGCAAAAAACTACGGCGTTAGCCGGCCGACCATCCGTCAGGCCCTTCAGATTCTGGTAAATGAGGGATATCTAGAGAAGCGCCGTCGCCGCGGGACTATTGTTACCAAGCCCAAAATCGAGCAGGCATTCGCGATGGGCGTCCGCAGTTTCGAGGACGACATGATTCGCGCGGGCCGCGTGGTCAGAAGTGCCGTGATCATCTTCAAGCGCGAGATTGCTGGGGAGGACGTCGCGACCCATTTGGAGCTCCCACAGCATTCGGAAGTTTTCAAGCTCGTGCGACTGCGATACGTTGACGAGCAGCCAAACGTGTTCGTGGAAAGCTACCTTCCGGCTGAACGCTATCCCAGTCTCGACACGTATGACTTCACTACAAAGCGCCTGTATGGCGCAATGGAGGAAATAGGGAAGCCCGTCGTGAGGGCTCACAGAAAGCTCGAGGCCATCAAGGCCGATTCGGCTCTTGCTGCTCTACTTGATATAGATGCGGGTGACCCGCTCTTCCTGTTTCATACGACTGGTCGCGACGAGGACGGCGTTGCAGTCGAGTACTCGATAGCCACATATCGTGGAGAGAACAACATATTCGAGTTCGACGTTAGTCGTGCCAACTAGCTGGGGTTACTACGACCCCGGCCAAACCGAGTACACCCTTTGCACGTCTCTCGCGTTCACTTGCCCAAGCACGGCGCTGAAGGCGTCGTAGGATTTCTAGAGGTGGAAACGCCCGTCGCCGGCCACCAAGAGTCCATTGCCGGCAGGTGTTCCTTGGCGTCGTGCGCGCGCTAGATGATATGAAAGCCCGTTTGGTTGGAGCGTGACGGTGCTGACCCCCTCTGCCACGGGCCCTACTTGACATAATCCCTCCACATTGGCAGGGACGTCGCTTGTTATAAATCCCCAAATGGGTAATATCGCCCCATGCGACGTGGCATATGCACCGCGGAGCACATGCAGCTTGCATTCGTGGGAGTGTTTGCGGGAGTTATTCGCCACAAACGCTCCTGAGCGTGCAAGCTGCAGAGCATGCAATCGACCTGTCTGAGCCCCGGCGTCCCGCCCCGCGCCCGACAGGACGCACGTCAAAGGGGGAACCATGGAAGTCCGGAAGATCATGTGCGCCTGCGGCTCTGGCGTTGGCGGCAGCCTCATCCTCGAGTCTCACGTCCACGACACCCTCGAGAAGCTCGGCAAGTCTGGCATCGAGGTCGCCCACGCCACCACCGCCGATATCAACGCCAACAAGGCCGACCTCTACGTCGTCGCCCGTGATCTCGAGAGCTACGTCAAGCAGATCCCCGGCGAGTCCAAGGTCGTCGTCAACGACGTCATGGACGCCGCCGACCTCGAGGGCAAGCTCACTGCCGCCCTCGCTCGCTAAGCCCGCTTGGCTCGCCCGCCTCACACTTCGCTCCCACTGGAGGGAACGCCCGGCCCGACATCGCTTCAGAGACGCTAAGCTTCTGGACGGTATCGGGCTGTTTTTGTGCCGCCAACACGAGAGTCAGGAGACTCATGGAACTCAACCGCATGATCGACCACACGCTGCTCAAGGCCAACGCTACGCGCGCTCAGATCGAGAAGCTCTGCGACGAGGCGCTCGAGTATCACTTCGCCTCCGTGTGCGTGAACACCTGCTGGGTGCCGCTCGCGCACGAGAAGCTCGCTGGCAGCGACGTGGAGACCTGCTGCGTGGTGGGCTTCCCCCTCGGCGCCATGCTGCCTGCCGCCAAGGCCGCCGAGACGAAGCTCGCCGTTGAGGCCGGTGCCGACGAGATCGACATGGTCATCAACATCGGTTGGTTGCTCGACGGCGACAACGACGCCGTGCGCGACGACATCCGTGGCGTCGTGGAGGGCGCCAACGGCAAGTGCGTCAAGGTCATCATCGAGTGCTGCCTGCTCAACGACGAGCAGAAGGCGCGCGCCTGCGAGCTCTCCGTCGAGGCCGGCGCGACCTTCGTGAAGACGAGCACGGGCTTCTCCACCGGCGGGGCCACCGTGGCCGACGTTGCCCTCATGCGCAAGACCGTGGGCGACAAGTGCAAGGTCAAGGCCGCCGGCGGCATCCACACCACCGAGGAGGCCAAGGCTATGATCGAGGCCGGCGCCGACCGCATCGGCGCCTCCTGCGGTATCGAGATCGTCAGGGGCGAGTAGGCTCGACACATCCCAGTGAGGCCCGGCACCTCCCTTCGTAACGTCCTCGCCCGCCTTGCGGGCTGCGGCGTGTTGCTTCGGGAGGCGCCGGGCCTCTCGCTGTTTGGGCCTACGGGTCGCCGGGCTGCTGTGCCGGTTGTTAGAATTCGGCTGTTAGAACTGCACCTTGGGGGCCTGACGGGCCTGCGCGTCCTCGGTCTCGAAGCCGTTCCGGGGCGTGAAGCCGCCGATGCCGGCCACGAGGTTGCCGGGGAACATCTGGATGGCGTTGTTGTAGATGAGCACGCAGTCGTTGTAGCTCTGGCGGGCGTAGACGATCTTATTCTCGGTCTCCTCGAGCTGCGCCTGGAGCTGCTGGAAGTTGGCGTTGGCCTTGAGGTCGGGGTAGGCCTCGGCTACGGCGAAGAGCTGGCGCAGCGCCCCGGTGAGCACGTTGTCGGCGGCCATCTTCTCCTCGGGCGTCTTGGCGCTTGTCACGCCGCCGCGCGCCGCGATGACGGCCTCGAGCGTCTTGTTCTCGTGCGCCGCGTAGCCCTTCACGGTCTCGACGAGGTTGGGGATGAGGTCGCTGCGGCGCTGGAGCTGCGCATCGATGTGCTGCCACGCGTTGTCGCAGCGGTTGCGCTTGCCCACGATGCCGTTGTAGAGCGAGATGATCGCCCCGGCCAGAACCACGAGAACCACGACGATGACGATGAGCACGACCATGGGAGTCCCTTCGGTTGCGCCGACCCCGTGGATGGTGTCGGCAGTTGGCAAGCAGTATACCCGCGCGCCGCCTCCTCCCTTGCGCGACGGCTCGCGTCGGGATTACGGTATGCCCCGTCGAATTGCGGAGGAATGCCATGGCCACGAGCGTGTATGACCCGGATTACGTACCAAGGAGCGGAGACGGGCAGGAGGGTCGCCGTACGCTCATCCTCGTGAACGTCCTCATCATGACGCTTATGGTCTGCGTGGACATGAGCATCGTGGGCGTGGCTCTGCCCGTCATGGCGCGTGAGCTGGGCGTGGGCATGGGCGACGTGCAGTGGGTCAACACCGCCTACCTGCTGGTTTCGTGCGCGGGCATCCTCATCGGTGGCAGGTTGGGCGACATCTACGGCAAGGTGCGCGTCTTCATGACCGGCGTGGCGCTGTTCACCGTGGGGTCGCTCATGTGTGGGGTGGTGCCGTCACTGGCGCTCTGCATCGCCGGCCGCGCCATCCAGGGCCTGGGCGCCGCCTGCGCGTTCTCCAACAACCAGGGCATCATCACCGAGACGTTCCCCGCCAACGAGCGCGGTCACGCACTCGGTTGGATCGCCACGGCCGCCAGCATCGGCTCGCTCATAGGCCCTACGCTCGGCGGCTTCATCCTTACGGTGACGTCGTGGGGCGGCATCTTCCTCGTGAACCTGCCGTTTGGCATCGTGCTGTTCACGATGGGCCTCAGGATTCTCCCCAACCACAAGCCCGCGCACCCCGGCAAGCTCGACAAGCCCGGCAGCGTCCTGCTGTTTTGCTCGCTCATGCTCGTGGTGAGCGCCGTGACCGAGCTCCAGCAGAGCTCCGGCCCGCTTGTGTGGGCGCAGCTCGTGGCGGGTCTCGTGCTGCTCGTGGCGTTTGTGGCCGTCGAGCGACGCTCGGCCGATCCGGTGTTTCCCCTCGGCATCCTTCGCAACAAGACGCTGTTGCTTAACATGTTCACGATGTTTGCGCTGTTCTTCGTCATTGGCGGACAGTCGATGGTGCTGCCGTTCTACTTCCAGGACGCGCGTGGCCTGTCAGCGGGCGTGGCGGGCCTCTACATGACCGTGATCCCCATCATGACTGGCGTGGTGGGGCCCGTGGCCGGCGCCCTGAGCGACCGAATTGGCTGCTATTGGCCCACGTGCCTGGGGCTATTGCTCGCAAGTGTGGGCGAGGTGGGCGTCGCCATCTGGGGCGCCGGCACGCCGATGGCGCAGGTCATCATCACGCTTGTGGTCTACGGCCTGGGGAGCGGCATGTTCAACGCGCCCAACAACTCGCTCATCATGGGTTCGGCCCGTCGCGAGGACCTTGGCGTGGTGGGCGGATTCGCGGCCTTCGCGCGTACCTTTGGCCAGACGGCGGGGCTCACCGTGGCCACGTCGGTGCTCTACGGCTCCATGAGCGCGATGGTGGGCTACCCGGTGACGGACTACGTGGACGGCAGGCCGGACGTGTTCCTCAACGCGATGACCTTCGTGTTTTTGACGCTGGCCGCCGTGGTGTTCCTCGGGTTTGTGTGTACGGTGGTGCGTTTTGTGGCCGTTCGCCGCAGCGAGCGCGAGGGCGAGGCACGGCTGGAGTCGGGCGAGTAGGGCTCGCTGTGTTTTGGGGTGGGGGACGTACTGCTGTGCCACCACCCTGCTGCGGTGCCATCCCGTCATCTCGCTGCCCCGGATGCCGCCGAATGTACGATTTGCTGCTTGGACGCGGGGTGCGTGCCGCTGTGGTGCCGCCTCGATGACCCGGATGCTGGCGAATGTACGATTCGCCGTCCGCGTGCTGCCGACCGTCGCGGTGTTTCTCGGCAAACGCCGGGATGTGCGGGTGCAGAGGCGACCCTGCTGAAGTGGTGGTCGTACATTCGGCGCGATGTGGGGCAGCGGGAGGCCGTTTTCCTGTCACGGCGCACCTGCATCGTACATTCGGCACAATCCGGGGCACCCGCCGCCTACGCCCGCCTGCGAGCAGCGTGTCCGTGCGAGAAGTGCGAGAAGTGCGAGAGACGCAGCCGCCGCCCCCACCCCCGCACACAAAAAGCGCCCCGCGGCCAGCCCATCGGCCACGGGGCGCCGTGCATTCTGGCGGAGGAGGAGAGATTCGAACTCTCGAGACGGACGAGCCGCCCAACGGTTTTCAAGACCGCCGCATTCAACCGCTCTGCCACTCCTCCG
>UWSJ01000048.1 GCA_900549525.1 uncultured Coriobacteriaceae bacterium
AGGTCTGGATGTTGGCGAACATGTCGCGGCGCAGGTTCTTCGAGAAGCCCACCGATGCCTTCGAGCACGTGATGCCGGCCGCGGCTCCGAAGGCGAGCGAGCAGAGCGCCATGAGGGCGAGTCCGCCGCCGTAGGCGAGCAGCGTGGGCAGGTCGGCACCGAACTTGACCTTGTCGATGAGCGAGGCCGTGCCGTACGGGATCATGACCTCGAACAGGACCTCGCCGGTGACGAGCAGCGGCGTGGCGATGGCCGCGCCCCTGTACTCGCCGATGCTTCTGGCAAGCGTCTTAATCATCCAGGCTCCTCCAATGCTGCTTGATGCGGTCGAGCATGTCCTCGAGCTGCTTTCGTTCGGCGGGGGAGAGGCAGGTGAGTGCCTCGGCGCGGAAGCGCTCGCGGTCGAGCTGGTCCTCGTCGGCCTTGGTCTTTCCCTCGCTAGTGAGACTCACGATGAGCTGACGGCGATCCTGCGGGTCGCGCGCGCGTGTGAGAAAGCCCGCCTCCTCGAGCTTGGTGAGCACCTCGGACAGAGAGCCTGCCTTGAGCTCGAAGCCGCTTGCGAGCTCGCGCTGGCTCATGGTGGCCCCATGCTTGCGCAGGGCGCAGAGGATGGGTGCGCGCCCGCTCCTTCCGCCCCCGTGGACGTGCATGTAGTGGCCGCAATACCCGAGCAGGTCAAGCACGTGCGCGCACCGGCGCTCCTCCGGGTCGGCGAGGTCCATCCAGCGAGGCTTAGCCACGCGCGCTGCACGCTCTGCAGCCTGGCCTTCCGGCAGCGTGTCAGTCTGTTCCGCCGTCATGCCGTAGCTCCTCTCTCTCTTGTTTGACGGAGGGCATGCTACGCCGCCGCCGAGAAAGAGTCAAGGTACCTAATCATATGGAGCCTAAAGTAATGGGAACCTAACTTATCGGTACCGAAGTGATGGCGTCAGAGGCGAAGCCGGTGGGAACCAAGGCTCTCGTGGCGGCGACGAGCCTGCCTCGTCATGACGAAGAGCGCAGCGGGAGACGCGGCTTCTGCAGGGCTTGCGCAACCGAATGTCATGGGAGTGTAAGGAGCGGTCACGGAAGGGTAAGGGCTCGGGAGTGACGGGTTTTTCGGGGCGAACGGCTCATAGCATGCACGTTGGATGTGATGAGGCGGGGCCTGAGGGCCTGCGTATGGGCCTCATCAAGGACACAGGAAAAAGGAGAACCATGCGCACGGATATGTCTCGTCGTCAGTTCCTCGGCCTTGCGGGTGGCCTTGCCGCCGTCGCCGGCCTCGGCCTCGTCGGCTGCGGTGGCTCCGGTGACGCCGCCAAGAGCGGCGCTGCCGCCACGAGCGGTGCCGCTGCCGCCGACCTCGACGGCTCCATCACCTGCTCCGGCGCTACGAGCTTCCAGCCGCTCGTTGAGGCTGCCGCCAAGCAGTTCGAGGACGCCAACCCCAACGTCTCCATCGCCATCTCCGGCGGCGGCTCGGGCCAGGGCCTCTCTGACGTGAAGGACGGCAAGGCCCAGATCGGCCGTTCCGACATCTTCGCCGAGAGCAAGCTTGAGGCCGCCGACGCCGAGAAGCTCGTCGACAACCAGGTCGCCGTCGTGGGCATGGGCCCGATCGTCAACAACAGCGTCAAGGTCGACGGCCTCACCACCGACCAGCTCAAGGGCATCTTCACCGGCGCCATCACCAACTGGAAGGAAGTTGGCGGCGACGACGCTCCCATCCAGGTCATCAACCGTAAGGCCGGCTCCGGCACCCGTGCCACCTTCGAGGGCGCCGTCCTGAAGGGCGAGAAGGTTCCTGACTCCTTCAAGCCGGTTGCCGAGGAGGACTCCTCGGGCACCGTCGTCGAGAAGGTCCAGCAGACCGAGGGTGCCATTTCCTACGTCTCCTTCAACTACTTCGACGACTCCAAGTTCAAGGCCCTCAAGGTCGACGGCGTGGAGGCCAAGAAGGAGAACGTCGAGAGCGGCGACTTCAACATCTGGTCCTACGAGCACATGTACATCTCCAAGGACGCCGACGAGGTCACCAAGGCGTTCGTCGAGTACATGCTCTCCGACGACGTCCAGGGCTCGCTCGTCGAGAAGGAGGGCTTCATTCCTCTGACCGGCATGAAGGTCTCCAAGGACGCCAAGGGCAACGTCTCCAAGAAGTAGTTCCCTCTCTTAGTGCGGGGCGCTCCTGCTCATGGGGGTGCCCCGTTTTTTTGTTGTCTTCCCACTTCCTCGCGAAAGGTCGCGCAATGGCAAAGCAGTTGCTGCCCAAGCGTCGCCTCGAGGACGTCGGCCTAGGACTTACGGGCGCATGCGTCGCGCTCGTGGCCCTCGTGGTTCTCACGCTCATCGTTATGGTGGCGCAGCAGGGCCTCGCCACGTTCTTCAGTGACGGCGTCAACATCGGCGACTTCCTCACCGGCCAGAACTGGATCCCTACCGAGGGTCGCTATGGAGCGCTTCCCCTTATCGTTGGTTCGTTCTCGGTCACCCTCCTGTCGACGCTCTTCACCCTCCCCATCGCCCTCGGCTCGGCCATCTTCGTGGTCGAGGTGCAGCCTGGCTTTGGCCGCAGGGTCTTCCAGCCGCTCGTTGAGCTGCTCGTGGGCATTCCCTCCGTCGTCTACGGCCTCATCGGCCTCACGGTCGTCAACGCGGCCATGCGCGCCATCTTCGGCGCGGCGGCTGGTACGGGCGCGGGCATCCTCTCGGGTGCCATCGTGCTCGCGGTCATGATTCTGCCGACGGTCACGACGCTCTCCATAGACGCGCTCGCCGCCGTGCCCAACCAGTACCGCGAGGGCTCCTACGCCCTCGGGTGCACGCGCTGGCAGACCGTGTGGCACGTCGTGCTCAAGAGCGCGCTTCCCTCGCTCATGACCGCCGTCATCCTTGGCATGACGCGTGCCTTTGGCGAGACGCTCGCCGTGCAGATGGTCATCGGCGGCGTCGAGAAGGCCATGCCCACGGGCCTGCTCGACCCGGCTGCCACGCTCACCACGGCGCTCACCTCGGGTCTCGCGAACGCCACGACGGGCTCCGAGATCTACCACGCGCTCTGGAGCCTGGGCCTGCTGCTCATGCTCATGTCGCTGTTCTTCATCCTGATCATTCACATCATCGGCAAGAGGGGGGCAAAGGCCAATGGCTAGCACGGACGAGAACGCCACCACGGTCATCGGCGGCAAGCCCGTCGACCTCAACGCGCACGCCGCCAAGATCGGCAAGCGGGACAGGCTCGCCACGGCCATCCTCACCGCCATCGTGGGCCTTGTGCTCGCGCTGCTCGCGGCCATCATCATCTACATCCTGTTCCAGGGCCTCGGCAAGGTGTTTAGCCCGGGATTCCTCACCAACTCGTCCACCGACGACGTTCCCGGCATCTCCTCGCAGCTCTTTGACTCGTTCTACATGCTGTTCATCACCCTGCTGATCAGCGTGCCCATCTCCCTCGGCGGCGCCATCTTCCTCGTGGAGTATGCCCCCGACAACTGGCTGACCAAGGCCGCCTCCACCGCCATCGAGACGCTCTCGAGCCTGCCTTCCATCGTCGTGGGCATGTTCGGCAGCCTGTTCTTCGTGGTGGTGCTCGGCTGGGGCATCTCGATCATCGCCGGCTGCCTGGCCCTCACGATGTTCAACATCCCCATCCTCGTCCGTGTGATCCAGCAGGCGCTCGAGGACGTGCCGAGGAGCCAGCGTGACGCCGCCCTCGCCATGGGCCTCACGCGCTGGGAGACCACGCTCAACGTGCTGCTTCCGGCCGCCATGCCCGCCATCGTCACCGGCATCGTCATCTCCGCCGGTCGTGTGTTCGGCGAGGCCGCCGCATTGATCTTCACCTCTGGTTCGGCCGCCTCGCGCATTAACTTCGCGGCCAAGCTCACGAGCGCGCGTAACCCCTGGAACATCTTCCGCCCGGCCCAGACGCTCGCCGTCGAGATCTGGCAGCTCAAGATGGAGCCCAAGCCCGGTAACGACGAGATTGCCTGGGGCGCCGCGGCGGTCCTGATCATCTGCGTCCTGCTGTTCAACGTGCTGGCCCGTGTCGCGGGCAAGGCACTCGCGAGGAAGCTGACGAGCGAATGAGCGAAGTAACCAACAGGGCAGCGTCCACGAGCGCGCAGTCCGCTCCCGCGCACCTGCTATCCACGCACGACGTGACCGTCATGTACGATCACGTCAAGGAGGCCCTGCATCCCACGAGCCTCGACTTCGACGCCGGGTGCGTCACGGCCCTCATCGGGCCTTCCGGCTGTGGCAAGTCGACGTTCCTGCGCTGCCTCAACCTCATGAACCGTGAGATCCCGCGCTGCGACATCGGTGGCGAGATCGACTACCACGGTCGCAACATCAACACCAAGGAAGAGAACCTCTTCGAGCTGCGCAAGTCCATCGGCATGGTCTTCCAGCAGCCGACGCCCTTCCGCAAGTCCATCCGTGAGAACATCCTGTTCGCCCCCAAGCGCCACGGCCGCATCCGCAGCCGTGAGGAGGCGGACGAGCTCGTGGAGACGTCGCTCAAGCAGGCGGCCCTCTGGGACGAGGTCAAGGACAAGCTCAACCAGAGCGGGTTCGGCCTCTCGGGCGGTCAGCAGCAGAGGCTCTGCATCGCCCGTACGCTTGCCATGAAGCCCGACGTGGTGCTCTTCGACGAGCCGTGCTCGGCGCTTGACCCCATCTCCACCTTCGCGGTCGAGGAGACGATTCGCTCCATCGCCGATTCGGGCATCTGCGTCGCCATCGTGACGCATAACATGGAGCAGGCCACGCGCGTCTCCGACCGCACCGCCTTCTTCTACGTGGGCGACATGGTCGAGACGGGCACCACGAAGCAGATCTTCTCGGCGCCGAAGGACTCGCGGCTTGCCGACTATCTCAGCGGAAGGTTTGGCTGATGCAGATGGAGAAGGAATTCGACCAGGCTGAGCATCGCGCCATCGAGGGCGTTCCCTCGACGCTTTCCGTGCGCGACTTCAACCTCTGGTACGACGACGGTGGTTTCCAGGCCCTGAAGCACATTAACCTGGAGATTCCCGAGAAGCGCGCCACGGCGTTCATCGGCCCGTCGGGCTGCGGCAAGTCGACCCTGCTGCGCACGTTCAACCGCATGTGCGACTTCGTCGAGGGCGTCAAGACCGAGGGAACCATCGAGTTCCGCGGTGACGACGTCTTCAAGATGGACTCCAACGCGCTGCGCGTGCACGTGGGCATGGTCTTCCAGCACCCCAACCCGTTCCCGATGAGCATCCGCGACAACATCCTCTACGGGCCCGCCCGCATGCGTAAGCTCTCCAAGGCCGAGGGCGACGACATCTGCGAGAAGACCCTCACGGAGGCCGCGCTCTGGAACGAGGTCAAGGACACGCTCGACAAGAGCGGCCTGGGTCTCTCCGGCGGTCAGCAGCAGCGACTCTGCATCGCCCGCGCCCTTGCCACCAACCCGGACGTCCTGCTCATGGACGAGCCCACGAGCGCCCTCGACCCCATCTCCACGCTGCAGGTCGAGCAGCTCATGACCGAGCTCTCCCAGAACCACACGGTCGTCGTGGTGACGCACAACATGCAGCAGGCCACGCGCGTGGCAGACAAGACGGCGTTCTTCTACCTCGGTGAGCTCATCGAGGCAGGCCCCACCAAGGAGCTGTTCTCCAACCCCAAGGAGCAGCGTACGGTCGAATATCTCTCAGGGAGGTTCAGCTGATGGCTCGTCTCGAATTCACCAAGCAGCTCAAGGACATGGAGGCGCTCGTCAAGCGCTTCGGCGACAAGTCTGCGGCCGACGTCCGCGCCGCTGGCCTTGCCGCCACGGGTGACAAGGGTGCCGAGCAGGGTATTCTCGAGGGCCGCAAGGCCGCCGAGCGCCTGCGCGACAACATCGAGAGCAACTGCCTCGACATGCTGCTCCTCCAGCAGCCGCTCATCGGCGACGACCTGCGCTTCGTCTCGTCGAGCTTCCGCATCGTCTCCGACCTGGCGCATATCGACGGCATGACGCGCGACGTCGCCTTCATCTTCTCGGAGCTCTCCAAGAAGGCCTCCGACCGCATGGCCGACAAGTTCGTGGCCATGAGCGGCCGTGCCGCCGAGATGGTCGACGGCGCCGTCGAGGCATTCCTGACCAAGGACGCCGACAAGGCGCGCGAGGTCATCGCCTCCGACGACGAGCTCGACCGCATGTACTCCGAGTCGGTTGACCTCGTGATTGACCTCATCAAGGCCGGCAAGCCCTCCGCAAAGAGCCTGCCCGAGCTCCTCATGGTGGCCAAGTACTTCGAGCGCATCGGCGACCACGCGCAGCGAATTGCCGATTGGGCCGTGTTCCGCGCCACCGGTGAGCGTATCCTTACGGCGGGAGACCACGCCCCCGCGGATGAGGCCGAGGGGGCGTAGGGCTCTTCGCCATGCAGGCTACACTTTCGCAGCAGGGGAACGGCCACGTGATCTATTACGTCGAGGACGAGAAGAACATCCGCGAGCTCACGGTGTACGCGCTCTCTCAGGCGGGCATCGAGGCCAAGGGGCTTCCGGACGACGCGGCGTTTCGTCGCGCCTGCGCCGAGCGCGTCCCCGACGCGGTGTTGCTCGACATCATGCTTCCCGACACCGACGGCCTTTCCATTCTGCGGCGCATCCGCCAGACCCCCGGCATGTCGCGCGTCCCGGTCATGATGCTCACGGCTCGCGACTCTGAGCTTGACACCGTGACGGCGCTTGACGGCGGGGCCGACGACTACCTCGCCAAGCCCTTTGGCATGATGGAGATGGTGAGCCGCGTGCGCGCCCTGCTTCGGCGCGCGCCGGCCCGCAGCTCCCAGGAGGCTGCCGACGACACGCTCAAGGTGGGCCCGCTCGTGGCCTCCCCGAGCCGTCACGAGGTCTCCCTGGACGGCAAGCCGGTCAACCTCACACTTCGCGAGTTCGACCTGCTCGTCTTCCTCATGCGCTCGCCGGGCGTGGTGTTCAACCGCGAGACGCTCCTTCAGCGCGTGTGGGGCTGGGACTTTGACGGCGGCAGCCGCACGGTCGACGTCCACGTCCAGACGCTCAGGCAGAAGCTCGGCGACGAGGCCGGTCTCGTCGAGACCGTCCGTGGGGTCGGCTACCGACTGAAGGGATAGTTGTTCATGGGCAAGGGGCCGAAGATCGACGAGGACCTCGAGGACGCCGAGAAGGCCTCGCGAGACTCTGACGCGGACGGTCGAGTGGTCAAGAAGCAGCCCTCGCTCGTCCGCCGGATCTTCATGTCCCTTGCCATCGTTTCCACCATCGCCACCGTCGTGGTGATGCTGCTTTCCACGCTCATCTATCAGGCGAGTCAGGTTGACGACACCGGGCGCATGCTCGACGGGCAGGCCCGCCTCATCGGCTCGATGCTGCGCGGTGATGACGGCGATCTCATGACGCTCGCCAACCTCCAGCTCGGCGAGGTGCGTCTTACCCTCATCGATGACGACGGCACCGTTCTCTACGACAGCCAGTCGAACGTCAACGACATGGGCAACCACGCCGACCGGCCGGAGGTGTCCGAGGCCCGCGAGGACGGCGAGGGCTCGGCCGAGCGCGACTCCGAGACCACCGGCATGATTAGCATCTACCGGGCGATTCGTCTCTCTGATGGCCGCATCCTGCGTCTTTCCGTCGACCGCGAGGGCGTCTCGGCTGCCATATCCCACGACATGCTGCTCGTGGCGCTCGTCGCCGCGCTCATCGTGGTGTCGTGTTGGGTGGTGGCGCGCGTCGTGGCCGACGCCCTCATGCGGCCCATCCTCGCCATCAACCCGAAGGATCCCGACCCCGAGTCGTCGTATCGAGAGGTGGCGCCGCTCCTCCAGCGCATCTCAGACCAGATGGAGGACCTCAAGGGCACCGATCTCATGCGTCGCGAGTTCACCTCCAACGTGACGCACGAGCTCAAGACCCCGCTCTCGTCCATCCAGGGCGCGGCAGAGCTCATTCGCGACGGCATCGCGAAGCCCAAGGACGTCCCCAACTTCGCGGGGCGCATCTATGACGAGGCGCGTCACATGACGACCCTCGTGAACGACATTCTTGTTCTCTCGAAGCTCGACGAGGCCGAGCGCTCCCAGAGCTCCGACGCCCTTCTTGGCAAGGAGGGGCCGGTGAACCTTTTGCGCACGTGCTCCGCGGTGGCCGACCGACTTCGTCCCAACGCCGAGGCCGCGGGGGTGGGTATTGCGGTGGCGGGGGACTCAGTGACGATTCAGGGGCTGCCGCGCCTGCTCGACGAGCTTGCCTACAACCTGAGCGACAACGCCATTCGATACAACCGCGAGGGCGGCCGTGTTGACGTGTGGGCCGGTCTCGTTGACGGCAAGCCCACCATGCGCGTGGCCGACACGGGCATGGGCATCCCCAAGGCGGCGCAGCGCAAGGTCTTCGAGCGCTTCTACCGCGTGGACGCCTCCCGTGCGCGCCAGACGGGCGGCACGGGCCTTGGCCTGGCCATCGTAAAGCACGCCGCCTCCTATCACGGTGCCGAGATCTCGCTCGAGAGTGAGGAGGGCGTGGGGACCACCGTCACGGTCACCTTCCCGGAAGACCGCCTGCTTGCCGGTGCCTAGTCTCTTTTGACGAGCGCCACGGGTGCGCTCGGGGGCGAGAAGTGCGAAACTACTAGGTTATCGGCGTCGTGCGCGTGGCTGAGCCACGCAGGTGCGCCGTGCTCGCCACGCTTCGACCGAGAAGGGTTTCGATGACTTCCGACAAGCTTGCATCCGCACACGTCGCCGCTCGCCCGTGCTTCCCGAAGCGCGCCGTCGTCACGGCGGGCATGCCCTATGGCAACAAGGACCTGCACTTCGGCCACATCGGCGGCGTCTTCGTCCCGGCCGACTTCTTTGCCCGCTTCCTCCGCGACCGCATCGGCGAGCAGAACGTGCTCTTTGTCTCGGGCACCGACTGTTACGGCTCGCCCATCATGGAGGGCTACCGCAAGCTCACCGAGTCCGGCGAGTTTAACGGGACCATCACCGACTACGTGCGTGGCCACCACGACAACCAGAAGACTGCCCTCGACGCCTACGAGGTGTCCCTCGACATCTACGGCGGCTCGGGGCTTGAGCCGGCCAAGTCCTACCACGCCAAGCTCTCCGACGAGTGGATTCGTCGCCTCTACGAGGTTGGCGCGCTCAAGAAGCGCTCCACCCTGCAGTTCTACGATACCGAGGCCCAGACCTTCCTCAACGGTCGTCAGGTGATCGGCCGTTGCCCCGTGCGCGGCTGCAAGTCCGAGAAGGCCTACGCCGACGAGTGCGATCTTGGGCATCAGTTTGACCCCGAGGAGCTCATCAACCCCGTAAGCCAGCTCACGGGCACCAAGCCCGAGCTGCGCCCCTGTGACAACTGGTACTTTGACCTGCCCGCCTATCAGAAGGCGCTCGAGCAGCTCATGGACGAGTGGGACGCTGACCCGCAGGTGCGCGACGTGGTTACCAAGACCGTTCACGAGAGCCTCGTGGCGCCGGTCATTTACATCAAGAACGAGCTGCGCGAACAGCTTGACGTCGTTGCGGCCGAGCTGCCCGCGCACACCGTGCACGAGGCCGAGGGCAACCAGGCGTCCTTCTCGGTCGAGTTTGCCAACTGGGAGGAGCGTGACGCCGCTCGTGCCGTGCTCGAGGCCCACAAGATTCGCTTCCGCACGGGTAAGTGCCTCCTGCCCTTCCGCATCACGGGCAACATCGAGTGGGGCGTGCCTGCGCCCGAGCTTGACGGCGTGGGCGGGCTCACCGTCTGGTGCTGGCCCGAGAGCCTCTGGGCTCCCATCTCCTTCGTGCAGACGGCGCTGGGGGAGAGCGAGCCGGGCCGCTACAGCTCGACCGACTGGCACGACTGGTGGTGCGCCGACGACGCTCAGGTCTTCCAGTTCATCGGCCAGGACAACATCTACTTCTACTGCGTGGCGCAGCCGGCCATGTGGGAGGCGATGGGCTGGGGGCTCAAGCAGACTACGCCGGTCGCCAACTACCACATCCTGTTCATGAACAAGAAGGCCTCGAGCTCCGGTGCCATCAAGCCGCCCATGGCGGCCGAGCTGCTCGAGCACTACACGGCCGAGCAGCTGCGCGCCCACTGGCTCTCCCTCGCGCTCGATGCCAAGGCCGTGAGCTTCTCGCCGAAGCCCTATGACACGAGCGTGTCGAAGAAGGGCAAGGGCGGCGAGCCGGACGTGCTCGTGAAGGACGACCCGCGCGTGGTCGACCCGGCCCTCAAGGAGAGCGCCTTCCTCACGAACATCTTCAACCGCCTGGCGCGTTCGTGCTTCTATGGCGCGGCCAAGGCGTGCGGCGGCAAGCTTCCGGGCGAGGCGGGCGACGAGGTCGTCGACGCCTGCCGCGAGGCCACGCTCGCCTTCGAGCGAACGGTGCACGGCATGGACTTCCACGGCGCGCTCGCGGCGGTGGAGGAGTTTGCCCGTGCGGCCAACAAGCGCTGGGATAGCGCGAGCAAGGCGGCGGGCGACGACCGGGCGGCCTACGTGGCGGCCCTTGCCGACGCCTTCGCCGAGCTGAGGACGACGGCGCTGCTCATGCATGCTGCGGTGCCCCATGGCTGCGAGCTCGTGGCCGAGCACATGGGCTTCACGGCGCACGACTTCTTCTCCTGGGAGCACGCGCTGGCGACGCCGTGCGAGCTGGCCGAGGCCCTCGGCGAGGACGCAAGCGAGCACGCCGTCGTCGAGCTGCCGCCGCGCTTCGACTTCTTCCGCAAGCACGAGAGCCAGTACAAGAAGTAGGCGGTTGCATGGTGCCAGTCTGTCGCGTTGCCGTCCCGATGGCGGACGGCGCGTCCGTCGTCGCGTTCGTCTATGCGCCGGCGGGCGTCGTCGACGCGCCGGGAACGCCGTTTGCCGTGACCCGCAACGCTGCCCCGGTGGTGGTGCTGCATGGTAACGGCGAGAGCCACGATCACATGGCCGACATCATCGAGCCCCTCGCGCGCACGCGAAGCGTCATTGCCGTGGACTCCCGCGGCCACGGGGCGTCGACGCGCGGGACGGATCCGCTCTCCTACGAGCTCATGGCGGCCGACACGCTCGAGGTGATGAGTCGCCTCGGCGTGACCCAGGCTCATGTGCTCGGCTTTTCCGACGGCGGCATCGTCGGGCTGCTCCTCGCCCGCGACGCGCCGTATCGCGTGCCGTCACTCACGGCCGTTGGCGCCAACCTCACGCCTGCGGGACTTTCGCGCGACGCGCGGCTGGGCATGGAGCTGCGGCTGCAGGAGCTAGCGGAGGGGGCGCCTGAGGCGGCCACGCGTACCAATGGCGAGGATGCGAGCGGCCGCTATGGCGAGGCGGAGCTGCTGCGCCTCATGCTCGAGCAACCCCATATCGAACCGGCCTCGCTTGCGGCCATCAGCTGCCCTACCTGCGTGCTTGCGGGCGAGCACGACCTCGTGCTGAGCGAGGAGACGGAGACGGTCGCGTCTTCGATTCGAGGAGCGCGCCTCGTGACGGTTCCGGGTTCCGGGCACGACCTGCCGAGCGAGGCCCCGCAGGCGGTCGTTGCCGAGGCCGAGCGCGTCATGGCGGCGGGGGAGCGCCCCGCTCGGGACCGCCCGCTCGTGACGTGGAGAGGCGACGGCGCGCCGCACGTGGCCGACGTCGCTCCGTCCAGCGTCGCGGTCGTGAGGGCTACGGGCGACGACGAGCCCGCCGTGCTTGCCATGTACGGTCGGCTTCTTGACTCCTGCGACGTCCCAGGTGCCGAGACCTGCGGCTGGCGTCGCGGGTTCTGGCCCCTCCCCCACGACGTGAGCCGACGCCTTCGCGAGGGAACGACGTGGGTTGCCGTCGACGCCGCGGACGTCGCGGACGGCCGGCGCCGGGCGGGCGCTCCCGTCATCGGGGCCATGTCGCTCGACGGAGACCTTGGGCTCCCCGGCGTCGACATCGACTGGGAGGAGCTTTCCGAGGGCGAGGCGCTCACCTGCCACCTGCTCGCGACCGACCCGGCGGCGAGGGGCAGGGGCGTCGCCACGGCGCTGCTCGCGGCGTATGCGCGCGAGGGCATCAGGCGCGGCTGCCGGGCGCTGCGCATAAACACCAATCCGCAGAGCCTCGCCAACCGTCTCTACCGCGAGCTTGGCTTCGTGCAGCACAAGCCCGTCTACTTTCCCTACGAGGGCCTGCCGCTCACGGCATGGACGGACGTCTTCGAGATCAGGCTCGACCGCCCTTGCACCGCATGATGACGACGGTAGGGGAGGTCGACTTCCTCGGGGACGAGGACACGCGCCGTCGTCTGCTGCGCTGGAGCCTCGTGCTTCTTGGCACCGGGCTGGCGTCTGTCGTGCTGGTGATGCTAATCCGTCTTGGGGTGCATGGCGCTGCCGTGGGTGAAGATTCTGCCTGGCTGGGGGTTCTTGGCCCCGGTCTTGCCCCCGTCGTGTGGATTGCGGACCTTGCCTTCGCGACGCTCGTGTCGCTGCCCGTCCACGAGCTCGTTCATGCCGCGCTGTTCCGGCTCCTTGGGGGGCCTGGGGCGCGCGTGCGCTTTGGCTATCAGGACGGGATGCTCTATGCAACCTGCCCGGGGCTCATTCTGACGCGTGCGAGGTTCTGCGTGGTGCTTGCGGGCCCGGCGGTCGTTGTGTCGGCGCTGCTGCTCGTGTCTGGCTTTGTCTTTGACGTGCCGCTCATGGGCTGCGCCGCCTTCGCCCTCCACCTCCCGGGCTGTGCCGGTGACCTTCTCGCCATATGGCTGGTGGCACGCACCCCGCACTGCACGCATTGCCAGGACACGGAGCGGGGCGTGCGGCTGCTGGGATAGCTGCCGCACGCCCCATAGTGTGTTTGGTGGCGTTCGTTCGCTGGCGTTAGCCGAGCCCCCGGCGGAACAGGGCCTTTGGTACCCGAGGCACGCTGGTGCCGGACAGCTGGCCGTAGGGCACGAGCAAGGCCAGGAATCCACTCGCGGAGATGCGACCCTCGTGCGCGAGCGACTCGAACGCCTCGGCAAGCACGTGACTGCGCTGGTCGACGACGACGGCACTGTCCACGTGCGCAAAGAGGGCCGTCAGCGCCTTGACGGCGTCGGAGCGACCGATACGCCAGACGCGGACCCCGCGCACGGTGTCGTCAGCGTCCGTCTCCGCGTCATCGGGGGAGAGGTCGTAGAGCGGCGTGGCCTCCGTTGCGGCGGCGAGGATGATGTCGAGGGCGGGCACATCCTGAAACGCGAGCGTCATGGCCTCGACCTGCTCGGATGCGCTTGAGAGGGCACGAGCAACGTCGTGCGCCTCACGCAGGAAGGCCTCCTCGTCGTCCGGGCGCAGGCGCTCGGAGCACGTCAGGGTGCCGTCCGTCAGGCTCGGGGCGCTCAGGGCGCAGAGCACGCCCGTCACGCTGTCTCCACCTTCGAGCGAAAAACGAAACGCGTAGAGAGCCCGCCCCGCGTCGGTCACAGAAGCAGGGGCCTCCTGCGAGCCCACCGTATCGGCGGGGGCAGGGCGGCGGGTGCAGGCAAACGGCTTGATGTCCACGGGCGCGCTACTTGATGACGCGGACGCGGTAGACGGCCGGGATCTGCTTGAGCGCCTCAATCGTGGCGTCCTCGAGGTGCTCGTCGGTGTCGAACATCGTGTAGGCGTTCTCGCCGGCGCTCTCGTTGACCATGCGCTGAACGTTGGCGTTGTCCTTGGCAAGGATCGCCGTGATCTGGCCGATCATGTTGGGCACGTTGGCGTGCAGGCAGGCCACGCGGCTCGCGGCGCGCGCCTTGCCCATGGAGCAGGCGGGGTAGTTGACCGAGTTGGCGATGTTGCCGTTCTCGAGGTAGTCCTTGAGCTCGGAGATGGCCATGTCGGCGCAGTTGGCCTCGGCCTCGCCGGTGCCCGCGCCCGAGTGGGTGGTGATGAAGGTGTTGGGCATCTTCACGGTGCCGGGCGTGGCGAAGTCGGTGGAGAACCAGGAGAGACGCCCGCCGCGCAGGGCCGCGTCCACGGCCTCCTCGTCAACGATGGTCTCGCGCGCGTAGTTGATGAGGACGGCACCCGGCTTGAGCAGCCCCAGCATGTCCTCGTCGATCATGTGGATGGTGTCGGCCTTGCTGGGGACGTGCACGGTGAGGTAGTCGCAGCCGCGGCAGAGGTCCTCGAGCGTGCCCACGC
>UWSJ01000049.1 GCA_900549525.1 uncultured Coriobacteriaceae bacterium
CCATCATCTCGGGGAAGCCCGTGTACTGCTCGATGGGCACCACCTTCACGCCGGCGTCGGCCAGCACGCGAGCCGTGCCACCCGTCGAGACGACCTCGACGCCAAATTCGTCCTCCAGCGCCTTCACGAACTCGACCACGCCGGTCTTGTCCGTGACCGAGACGAGCGCGCGCTTGATGCGACAGTCTGCCATGGAACCTCCTCGTTGTGCGACAACCTGCGGAAGCGGCCTCCGGACGACGGCACGCGAGACCGCGGTGGCCCCGTCGCGCCCGTCGTCCGGTTTGAACTTCCAAGCTTTCATTGTGACATTGCCAGAACTAAGGCCAAACTGGCAATTTGAGAGGTTTGGGACGGGTTTTGGTAACGTTTCCGGGCCGCCGGCCCGCGTCGGCCGTGCGCCAGCCGCCCGCGTCAGCTGCCAGCGTCGGCCGTGCGCCAGGCCCGCGCCGTGTCCTCGTGCCGCGAGAAGGCGGCGGAGAGCTGCGCACCCTCCACCTCCTCGAGCGCACGGCAGAAGTTGCCGCAGATCATGCTCGTGCCGACGGTGCCGAATCTCAGGCCCCCCATACGTCTCCCTCGCTCAACGGAAAAGGGCCGGGCCGCCATGCAGCAGCCCGGCCCCTCATGTCCGTTCCCGTTTCTCCCCCCGGCGAACACGCGCGGGGGAAGCTCAGGCCGCTACTCGATGCCGAGCAGGCCGAGCGCGAGGCCGATCACCATGGTGCCGATGATGAGCCAGTTGACGCTCACGTTCTTCTTCAGGAGCTTGAGGCAGCCGAGCGTGTAGAGAATCGGCACGAGGCCCTTGAAGATGGTGTCGAGGTAGGTCTGGATCTGCACCGGGTCGCCTTGGGCCAGCGGGATGGCCAGGATCGTGTTGAACTTCACGGAGCTGGCGGTCATGGCGCCGATCATGAGCAGGCCGAGAATGCCGGCAAGCTTGGTGATGACGGCCATGAGGCCGGACTCATAGAGCTTCGTGATGAAGTTGGAGCCCACGCGGTAGCCCAGTACCGTCATGTACCAACGGGTCAGCCACGACGGGATGTTGTAGATGAGCAGGAACACGATCGGGCCGAGGATGGTGCCGTTGTCCGCGCAGAGGGCCATGCCCACGGAGGCGGCGATGACACGCAGGACGCCCCAGAAGATGGCGTCACCGATGCCGGACATCGGGCCCATGAGCGATGCCTTGACGGCGTCGATGGAGTGGGTGTCGAAGTCGGGCTTCTCGGAGTTCTCCTTCTCCATGGCCGCCACGAGGCCCATGCAGAACGTACCGACGTTAGACGTGATGTTGTACCACGTGGAGTGACGGGTCATGGCGTCGACGCGATCCTCGTGCTTCGGGTAGAAGCGCTCGATGGCCGGCCAGATCGACCACATGAAGCCGGAGGCACCGGCGCGGGCGCCGCCGCAGTACATGGCGAAGACGTTGAACGAGTGGAAGAAGATGCCGCGCAGCATCTTGCGGTCCTCGGCGGAGAGGTCCTTGGTAGAGAGGGTGATCTTCTCGGCGGCCTGGTCCTCTACCGCGACCGGGGCCTTGGTCTCTTCAGTGCTCATGCGAAGAAGTCCTCCTCCTCAAGCTCCTCCTTGGAGGTGGCGCCACCGGAGACGCCGGACTCGCGAAGGGCCTTGATCTGGTTGACAAGGTCAAGCTCCTGGATGTCGCGGATGCCCGTAACGGCGACGATGACGGCACCCACGGCGGCCACGGCGATCATCGGCATGTTGAGGTAGGTGAACAGGACGAAGCCAAGCAGGAAGTAGATGGCGATCTTGTTGTCCCACAGCATGCGGAGGAGCAGCGCCATACCGACGGCAGGAAGCAGGCCAGCGGCGGCGTTGAAGCCAGCGGTGACGGTGGCAGGAATGACGTTCACGAGGTTAGCAACCGGCTCGGCACCGATAAGGACGCCGAAGAACAGCGGCAGCGTGAACGCGAGGTTCATGACGACGGCGCCGGCGAAGTGGCAGGCAAAGACGGCCTTGCCAGAGCCCTGAGCAGCGGCCTTGTCGATGAACGGAGCCCAGAAGGACATGAGCACGTTGAAGATCAGCGAGTACCAGATGTTGGCGACGATGGCGACGGCGACGGCCAGCGTGATGGCCGGGCCCTGATCCATGCCCATCTGGGTGACGAAGCAGATGGCCATCACGGTGCCGGAGACTGGCTCGGCCGAGGTGGCGCCACCAACGTTGACGCTGCCGATGAAGATCGCCTGCAGCGCGGCGCCGATGATGATGCCCGTCGTCACGTCTCCGAAGAGGATGCCCGCCACGAGACCGACCCCCAGAGGCTGATCGATCATGGGCTGACCAAACGTCCACTGCACGAAGTAGCAGATGAACGCTGCCAGGAGCGCTATAAGCGCAGGTCCAAGCATGTCTTGCTCCCTTCCCTTTCTACCGCGCTCCTTTGGGCGCGGTCCCTTACTGACAGGGAGGTGCGGCCTGGCGGCGCTCCGGCCCCCTTCCGGGGCACCGCCACCGCGCCTCCGGAAAAACCCAGCTAGCCTAGCTTGGCGACGAGGGCCGCCACGTCGGCCTTGGCGTCGGTCACGCCCACCTGGTGAATCACGGGCACGCCGGTGGCCACGAGCTTCTTAGTGGCCTCGACCTCGTCCGGGTTGAGGATCACGTTGGTGACGAGCGTGATCTTGGCGGCGTCGTCAGAGCGGTCGAAGCGGCCGGTGTTGGCGACGTTCACGGCACCCACGGCGCCCGGCGCACCCTCGACGATCTTGAGGGCGTCGGAGACCTTGTCCACGAGGCCGAAGATGCGCATGTCCTTGCCGCGCGGGTCGGAAGCCACCTTGATGGCGTCCTCGACCGAGCGAATGAGGAGCTTCTGGCCGGCCGGGCAGGCCATCTTGAGCGTGGCGGCCTGCGTGGCGTCCTCGGCGGCGTGGTCGTTGGCGACGAGGATGCCCCTGGTGTTGAGCTCCTTGCCCCACAGCAGCGCAACCTGGCCGTGGATGAGACGGTCGTCGACTCGAATCTGAACAATCATGGTTTCCTCTTCCCTTCCAAGCGTTCGCGCACGAACGCCCCGACGTTCCGAACTCGCGAACGGCCTAGCCAAAGAAGTCGTCATCGGCACCGGCGCCGTCGTCGGCCACCTGCTCCACCGAGACGCGCTGCATCTGCGAGGAGCCGCCCGCCACGATCTCGTCGACCTTCTCGGCGGTGAGCTTCTCGGCGGTGAGCAGGCACTCGATGATCGTGATGAGGTTGACGCCCGCCACGTGCGGGATGCCCTTGGTCTCGGGCTTGAGCGTCATGACCTTGTTGCATACGCTGCCGCCGATGAGGTCGGTGAAGATGATCGCGTCGTCATCGGGCCCCACCGAGTCGATGAACGCCTGCAGCTTGGGCGTGTAGTCGGAGTCGTCCACGTAGCAGTCGACGGCCGTGACCTCGCCCACGTTGACCTTAAGAATCTCGATGGCGCTCTTGAACCCGCTCGCGATACGTCCGTGGGACGCGATGAGAACCTTCTTCATTGCCTCGCTCCTGCCTGTTCCCACCCTTACGCGACCGGCCTGGCGCCGTTGGCGAAGACCTTCACGACGTGCTCGAAGGTGTTGAGGAAGCTCTCGTAGGCCGCGACGGTCATGTCGTGCCAGTAGACGATGTGCTTGCCCCCCTCGGTCTGGCGCCCGGCGATGACCTTCTCGACGGCTTCGCCGGCGTACTTGGCGCCGTAGGTGTAGTAGTTGATCTTGCGGATGCCGGCGTCGATGGCCTTCTTGTAGCCGGAGTCAGAGACGCCCGAGCCACCGTGCATGACGAGCGGCAGGTGCGGCACGCGGTCACGGATGTCGGTCAGGACGTCGAAGTTCAGGTGCGGCTCGCCCTTGTAGATGCCGTGCACCGTGCCGAAGGAGCACGCGAGGATGTCGAGGCCGGTGGCGTTCACAAAGTCCTTAGCCTGGTCGGGGTTGGTGTAGATGGCGCCAGCCTGCTCGGCGGTGCCGCCCTCGTCGGACTCGCCGCCCTCACGGGAGCCCATGGAGCCCAGCTCGCACTCGAGGCCCGCGCCGTACTCGGCGCACATCTCGGCCGCGCGGCTGGAGTACTCGACGTTCTCCTCATACGGCAGGCAGGAGCCGTCGAACATGACGCCGCTGAAGCCGAGGGACAGGGCGCGCTGCGCGTAGGACAGATCCTCGCAGTGGTCGAGGTTGATGCAGATGTGGGCGCTGGAGCGCTCGGCGAGGTCTACGACGGCCGGGCCGATGTACTTCAGGGGCACGACGCCCTCGTGAGCCTCGGCGTGCTGGATGATGATGGGGTAGCCGGTCTCCTCGGCCACGTCGATGGCGGCGCGGACGGCCTCGAGACTCGCGGAATTCACGGCCGCGATGGCCATATTGTTCTGTTCGGCGATGGAGCAGATGTCGCGAAGGTTGGTGAGCATTCTTCCGTTTCCTTTCGTTTTGGCGATATAAACGTGTTAACCGAAACTAATCGAAACTCCGGACGTTTTGATTATGTGCAGATTGTTACGTTGCACGAGCAGGCATCGGGCGAACGGTTTCGTTTGGAGGTTGAGCGGTAAAGCCGTGACCAGCTTCGGCAAATGCGCTGGTGAGGGATACCATTGCTATAAGAGGGCGTTATATGGTTCTTGGCATGCGCCCAGCTCGATTATTGTGACCCGGAGGAACGATGGAACCACCTGCGAACGCCTCTCGCTCCTACTACCTCGAGGAGCGCCGCGAGGCGATTCTTCTGGCGCTGCAACGACATTCGGTGGTTCGCGTCACAGACCTCAGCAAGGATTTGGGCGTCTCAACCGCAACCATACGAAAGGACATCAGCGCACTCGAACGGCTGGGGAAGCTGCGACGCACCCACGGAGGCGCCATCCCCGCACGCGTCGACAACGTCGAGGAGCGCTTCGACGTTGCGCGCACCATCATGCGCGCCGAGAAGGTTCGCATCGGTCGGGCGGCCGCGAAGCTCGTGCAGGACGGCGACATCCTCTTCGTGCAGTCCGGCTCCACGTGCCTCGAGTTCGTGCGGGCGCTCAAGGGAAAGACCGACCTCACGGTCATCACGAGCGACCTGCTCGTCGGAATGACGTCGGAGGAGGTGCTCCAGGACAGCACCGTCATCATGCTGGGCGGCACGCTGCGCTTTGGCTACCACTACACCCAGGGGCTCAACGCCCTCCGACAGCTCGAGAACTACTACGTGCCCACGGCGTTTCTCTGCGCCAACGCCCTCTCGTTCGAGCGTGGCGTGACGGCGCACCGCCGCGAGCAGGCCGAGTGGGTGGGTGCGCTCGTGGAGAACTCCGAACGCCACGTCATGCTGCTGGACTCGAGCAAGATTGGCGAGAACGCCCTCGTACGCGCCATCGGGCTCGAGGACATCGACGCGCTCGTCACCGACACGGGCGTCGACGACGAGACCCGCCAGCGCTTCGAGCGCGAGGCGCCCAAGCTGGAGGTCACCTATGCCTAGCGAGAAGCGCGAGACGACAGGCACAGCGGTCACGGAGGGTTTGGCGAGCGCCGCGGCACGGCGGGTGGATGCTGAGGGTTCGGCGGACGTGGCGACCCGGTGCGCGGGCGGCGCGGACGGCATCGCCTTCGCCCGGCTCGAGCCCAGCGACTTCGACGATGTCGTGGGGCTCACCGCGCAGGCGTGGTACTCGCCCGACGCCTGCCGTGACCTCCTCGGGCACGAGCTTGGCGAGCTGGAGATGGACAAGGGAGAGTGCGCCCGCATCGCCCGTCTCATGGCGACCGACGAGACGGCCGCCTACCTGGCAGAAATGAGCTGGGGCGTGAAGGCGCTGCTTGACGGCAGGGTCGTGGGCGTCGTCGTGACCCACGGCACGCATGACGACGCGGAGGCTCGCGCTCGCTGGGAGCGCTTGGGGCTCGAAGCGCGCAATGAGGCCGCCGCAGCCATGGCCCGGCTGCGCGAGTGCGAGGAGCACGGGAGCGAACCCACGGAACCCGTCTATTTCAACGAGGTGCGCGCCACTGACGAGATGCGCGAGGAGGCGGGCCTCGACGGGCAACCGCGCGTGCTGTTGCTCGTGGTGGGCGCGGCGGCCCGCGGGCACGGGCTCGGCAAGCGCCTGCTCAATCAGGCGCGCGACCACTTCCGCCGTCACGGCGCCGAGCGCTACTGGCTCGTCACCGACACCGACTGCGACTGGCCGTTCTACGAGCACCTTGGCCTCGTGCGGCTCGCGGAGCGCAAGGGCCAGGTAGCCGGCGCCCCCGAGCGCTACTTCGTGTACGGAGGCCGTGCGTAGCGCGCGGGCTGTGGAACGGCACGTGAGCGGCCGGGACGCTGCGGGGCGGACGCGAGCAGCCACGCGCCGCGAACGGGCGCGGGGGGTTGCCCCCAGGCCCCACCGCGGTGCTGCCCCGAATCTCGCCGAATGTACGACGGGCCGCTGCCGTGTCGAAAAAGCCGACTACCGCTGCCCCACATCGCGCCGAATGTACGAGCCCCTCCCCGCCGTGGGGGTCGTCTTTTCTCGCATGCACGCCAATCCTGTGAATACATGCAGGTCAGACGTTCGTTTTCCCAGCCAATCGGCGCTCGAGCAGAGAAATGGCCCCGATCCGAGAGAGCCCGAGGCCCGCGAATCGCGCATTCCTCGCAATCCGGGGCATCAGACCCCCTCAAACCATGCGCGACCCGCGCGGGCACGGAGGTTGCAGCTCCCGTGCGCGATCCGATCGGACACGGCGGCCGCGACGCACGCGAGCCGCCACCTCAACGTGGCCCAAGGCCGCGCGCACGAGCCGCAGCCGCACGTCGGCTAGAAGGCGCCGCCGCCACCGCCGCCGCCTCCTCCTCCGCCGCCACCGCCGGAGAAGCCGCCGCCAAACCCGCCGCCCGAGCTGCTCTCGGACAAGGCGAGCTGCGACGTACTTACCGAGTGGGCGGCCTGGTAGGACTGCGCAACTACGTCGGCCGGGCTGCCGAGTCGCCCGTGGCCATGGCACCAGTAATAGCCGGTCGCAAATCCCGGGTCCTCAAGGATCTCGGGTGCCACCATGCGCAGCTGCTCGATCACGCGGTTTGCCACGCCCAGCACCACCGCCATGACCAGCAGGCGATTCCACAGCACCACGTCACGCGGTACGGCCTCCTTAAGCAGGGTGAAGTCCGTAAGCCAGCGCCTCAGCGCCCCCAGCCTGGCCACAAGCTCCACGCCCTTGGTGGAAAGCGGCTTCATCTTGGCGACAAGCACGCCGCAGGCAACGCAGGAAATCACCACCACTGCAATGGCGACTGCCGCCTGGGCGATGGCCCCCATGCAGAACAGTACGACGGCCGCCGCGGCTGCCAGAAGGTTCAGCAGCACAAACGCCACGATGCTGGGTGCACGGCCCACCCTCGTCGTGTCCGCAAAGTAGCCGTTCTCCTCGCACGCGGCCGTAACGCACGACCGCCACTCCTCGAGGCCGTCCGCATACTCCTGCGCGTGGCTCTTTGCCACGCGCTTGAAATCCGAGAAGTACAGCTGATCCTTGTGCGCCGCATCCCCCCAGGGCGCCACCACGTCGAACAGCAGGTGCAGCGCCGCGAGGTCAATCTGGCTCGATACGGCCCCATTACCTCGCCTAATGAGGTAGTCGCGCTCGAAACCCGAGGCGTCCCTCACGGCCTCGAGCTCGATGGCATGGCTGTCGGCAAGCCGCATGAGCGTGGCCGTGAACTGCTCGCCCGAGACGGAACCGCCCAGGTACAGGCAGCCGAGTGCGGCCGGATGCGCCTGCGAGGGCACGTCGCGGAAATACTGGTCTCGGAACTGCGGGGCGTGTGCCGCCTTGTAGCGGCGGTATCTCAGCAGCGAAAAAACAAACGCGAGCACTGGGAGCGCAAAGGCCGCACCCGTTGCCGCCGTAACCTGCACGCGCGCCTGCTCGCGCCTTGCGTTGGCGGCGTCTGCCCACTGCTGTTCCTCGCTCAGGATCGTGTCGAGGCGCGCGCTCGTGGAGGGGGTCTCGCCCGTAAGCCACGCGACCGGGAAGGTGATGCGTGCCTCGGCAAACTCGCCGGTACCCACGCCCGGCACGGTGTAGACGATGTCGTTGCCGTCAAAGGCCACGCTCGCGTCGAGCGGGCCATGGCCCCAGGCTCGCACGTTGTCCCCGGGCGTCACGGACTGGCCGGCAGGAAGGGGCAGGTGAACGCGGCAGGCCACGTCGTCCGACGGCACTTCCCAGCCGTCGGAGACGAACTTCCAGTAGAGCTCGCCCGTGTCGGCCCAGGCGTTCACCACGTTGGTGACCTTGTAGGCAATGCGGATGGTGGCCGTCTCGTCCTCGTGCGCGGCGTAAATCTTGAGGCGTGTCACGTCACCGCTCTGTGGCTGCAGCTCGTACGTGCCGTTGGAGCCCGAAGTCGACTGCGAAAGCTCGCCGCCGCCGGCCGTGGTGTCCTCGACGGACTGTATCGAGAGCTGCGGGTCGTTCGTGCTGGTGTGGTTGCTCGGCGCGGCGTAGGCAAGATCCCAGTACACACCGTTGAACGAGCCATCGAAGTTGAACGTGCGCGACTCCACGACGGAGATGGAACCGTCCGTGTTGACCGTGAGGTCGATGACCACGCGATCGACGGAATAGCTGCGGGCATAGGCAGCAGACGGAGCGGCAAACAGCGCCAGCGCCGCCACGACAAGGACAAACAGCGAGGCAACAGTCCCGCGAAGGACGAAGTTGCGAGAGGTAGAACCCATGAGACCCCCTCGGACGCGTGCAGGTGTTCCACATGGTAGCCCATGCGAACCAACCGGCTGGCGAGGGCCGCGACGCGAGGAGGCCGAGAAGGCCCGGGACATCGTGAGCCAGCCCGCCGGAAGCGTGAAATCTAAGCGTTGAACGTGAGATTATCTGCACGCCGTAACGGCAGGCGGGTACGATAAGGGCGTCATCAGGGGGTGCCCGGGGAGGCGCCCCACAACAGGCGCGGAGGCTCGTCGCAGCGGGCGGCCGCCACGCACGGAGAGAGGATCCCCATGGCCATGAACAAGGAAGTTGCTGAGACCCTTAACGCCCAGATTAACAAGGAGCTCTACTCCGCGTACCTGTACTGGACCTTCGCCGACTACTATGACGACCGCGGCCTGAAGGGCTTCGCCAACTGGTACACCATCCAGGTGCAGGAGGAGCTCGATCACGCCAAGGTCCTGCGTCGTTACCTGCTCGACAACGACTACAAGCCCACGATGGAGGCCATCGCCAAGCCCGACAAGACCTTCTCGAACGACCTTGAGCCGCTTGAGGCCGGCCTTGCGCACGAGGAGTACATCACGGCTGCCATCAACCACTGCTACGAGGTTGCCCGCGACGCGCACGACATCCGCGCCCAGAAGATGCTCGACTGGTTCATCACCGAGCAGGGCGAGGAGGAGACCAACGCCCGCGACATGATCACAAACATGAAGCTCTTTGGTGCCGACCCGAAGGGTCTCTACGACCTCGACCGCGAGTATCAGGCCCGCACCTACATCGCCCAGACCGCGCTCGCGATGTAGCGGCGGCACCTCTCGCGAGAAGGTTGCCGAGCGCCCCGCGCACGACGCGCTTAAGCCCCTGCCCCCTTTTGGGCGGGGGCTTTTTTCGTGCCATACTGGGCCGCATGAACAACAATCTTGCATCCCATAACCCCAGAGCCCGGTGCAGCGACGTCGGACGGGATGTCGCCGCCGCTCACCCTGTCGTAGGACGGTTTGCGCCCACGCCGTCGGGGCGCATGCACCTGGGCAACGTCGCGTCGTGCCTTGTGGCATGGCTTGGCGCTCGGTCTGCCGGGGGGCGCATGGTGCTGCGCATAGAGGACCTCGACCCGCGCGCGCAGAGCCGTGAGGCGGCCCGGCTCATCATGGACGACCTGCGGTGGCTCGGCCTCGACTGGGACGAGGGCCCTTACTACCAGAGCGACCGGGGCGATCTGTACGCGGCGGCAATCGAGCGGCTGGGAGCCGGGGCAGACGAAACGCCCGGCCTTGGCCTCACCTACCCGTGCTTCTGCACACGCAGCGAGCTGCACGCCGCCAGTGCCCCGCACGCCAGTGACGGAACATACGTGTACGCGGGAACCTGCCGTGGCCTGTCGGCCGAGGAGGTCGCCCGGCGCAGCGCCATCCGCCCACCTGCCACGCGCCTTCGCGTGCCCGAGGCCGACGACCCTGCTGGCACCATTGCGTTCACCGACCTCGTCTACGGGCCGCAGAGAGAAGCGCTCGTGCGCGAGTGCGGTGACTTCCTCGTACGGCGCAGCGACGGCGTGGTTGCCTACCAGCTTGCCGTGGTGGTCGACGATGGCGAGATGGGCGTGACGCAGGTAGTGCGCGGGCACGACCTGCTGGGTTCCTGCCCCCGCCAGATGTACCTGCAACGGCTGCTGGGCTATGCCGAGCCCGCCTACGGACACGTGCCCCTGCTCGTGGCCCCGGACGGACGTCGGCTCTCCAAGCGCGAGCACGACCTCGACCTGGGGGCGTTGCGCGAGCGCCATGCCGGGCCCGAACCCCTGCTGGGAGCCATCGCAAGCCGTCTGGGCCTTGCCGAGCCGGGGGAACCCATGAGCGCCACCGAGCTCGTAGGGCGCTTCTCGTGGGACACGCTCGCTGCCAACCGCGCCGACATCATCGTCGACGACACGTTCCTGCCGTAGCTTGCGCATCGTCGCCATCCCTCAATTGGCGCTGGGCGGCACATGCGCATATCAACACCGGAACAAAAAAAGAGGCCGGAAGCTCAAAGCTCCCGGCCTCGTACATTCAGTGGTGCGGCATATAGGATTCGAACCTATGACCTTTTGATTCGTAGTCAAACGCTCTATCCAGCTGAGCTAATGCCGCAGCGCAGTTAGATATACTCACACATCGACCTAGGCGCGTCAACAACTTTTTTGACTTTTTTCCCACGCTCGATGCGGCCACCGGGCGCACGCGACCGCGGCCGCGCAACGCCGCGCTACATAAGAAAAGCCCCGCCAGCCGAAGCTGACGGGGCGGCACGTACTGGCGGAGAGCTGGGGATTCGAACCCCTGCATGCCAGACAATCTACCTGTACTTATGCCGCAACCATTCACATTTATTCGCATTCGTCCATCTCGTCGACTGCCCTGTGTAGGTCGCGCAGCTTCTGCCGGACATAGTATCGCATCGTGGTCTTGATGTCGGCATGCCCCATGATTAGCGACAGCTTGCTGACCTCCATGCCCTCGTTCACGCACGCGGTCGCGAAGCTGTGGCGCATGCTCGCCATCGTGACGCGCGGCAGTGGGGCGCCGTCGGCGTACGTCCCGGCGACCAGGTTCCGGATCCGCTTGCCCGCCGTGACCGGGCTCATGAGGCCGCCGCCCCTGCCGGGCACCACGCTCCCCTCGCCCGGTCCCCATGCGGCCATGCGCTCGGCGGCGTAGGCGCGCAGCGGGATCGTCCTCCGCGCGTTCCGGTTCTTCGGCTCGGTGAGGTGGGAGCCGCCCTTGCCCTGCGTGTAGGTGTGGCGCACGCTCAGCTCGCGCCGGTCGAGGTCCACGTCTCCCCACTGCAGGGCGAGCACCTCGCCCTTGCGCAGCCCCTCGCACAGGCCGATGACGGCGATGCGCTCCTCGACCGACCCTGGCCGCGTCTCGCGCAGGAAGTCGAGCAGGCGCCGGTGCTCGTCGAACGTGGTGATCCACTCGCCGCCCGCTTCGGGGTCGACCCCGCCCTCGGCGGGGTACGTGTAGCGGAAGCCCGCCGGGTTGACGGGAATCATACCGAGCTCGACCGCCGTGCCCAGCACGCTGGACAGCGTCTCGCGGGCGTTGGTGGCGACCTTGCGCGTCGGGCACGCCGAGATCATGCGCTGGATGGCGGGCTTGTCTATGCGCTCCACGTCCATCTGCCCGAGCGCCGGCAGGATGCGACGGCGCAGGTCGCGCTCGTAGCCCTGGCGCGTGTTCGCGCGCAGCCCCTCCTTCTGCGGCCAGTAGACGTCCTCGACGTAGTCGGCGAGCGAGATCCTTCCCGTGACGCGGCCACGGGCGCGCTCCTTCTCGAGCAGCAGTCGAGTCTCGGCCTTCCTCGCCTTCGCCTTCGTGTCGTGGCACTCGGTGCGGCGGTCGAGCGTGCCGTCCCACCTTCGGCCGACCACGACGTCCGCCTGCCACCTGCCGTTCTTCAGCTGTCGCACCGCCACGGTATAATCACCATGCCTTCCGGGTTCGCTCGGTCGGTACATTCCAGGTCCCGCGCAGGGTTGCAGCCCATATGCGCGGGGCCTTTGTTGTGCATGGCTCCTTAGTCACCAGGGTCTCGTGCCGCTTACGCAGCGAGCTCGGAAATGAAGTCGTCCTCGTTACGACCCCAGACCACGGGTTTCAGCCCGTAGTTGCGACACGCGGCAATAGACTCCTCCGGGATGTCTCCGCCCCTCGTATTGCCGGCATTCAGAAAGACATAGCCCTCGCAGTCGGTACGAGATGCACTTACGTCCTCCCAGCCAAATAGGGCGTTTTGGATTCCCTGCCGCCCTGGATTGTTGACCGTCTTGATGAGGCGCATCGGGCTGCGCTTGTTCTGGCCGATCGCGTAGTCAAACTTGTACGAAAGACCGGAGCGGCCGCTGAATGAAGGCCCGGGAACGTAGGAGATGTCGTTGTCGAGCATCCAGGCGCCCACGTCCTCGGCGAACAGGCTGCGCACGCTGCTCTGGGCGAGAAGGTACATGTCGTCCACCGACGCCATGGCCTGAAGGAGCATGTTCATCCTCGAGGCGGCTTGCCCACGAGAGACCTTGACCAGTAACTCGCCCTCGTTGTACTCGACGCCATAGCCCCCCAAGATACCCATGAGCTTCGACAGGCGCTGCTCGGTCATCGAAAAACCTGACAGCTCGAGGTCGCCGACCGTTTCCCCAAGATCAGTTATGACGAGACCACCGTCTGCCGACTCGCCAAGGTAGACGTTCATGCAGTCGTTGTTGCGGTTGAGCATGGGCGTGGAGATGCAGACTCCGCCGCCCTGCTGGGCCGCGACCATGTTCCCCCTGATGAAGCTTGCATACTCGTCGATGATCGCGTTCGCGTCCTCTACCCTCATTCTCACACCCCCAGGGATTGCTCGATGCTCAGTCTGTTCGTAATTCTACAGGCATCCTGGAACCCCCAGAACAACCCGGGCACGCTCGCTTGCCCGTCAGCGACGATAACGCTTTGCCCGGACAGCGGGACCGCCCACTTCGCACCCGTGCCGTCGAGGTCGAGGTGGACGTGAGACCCCACCACCACGCTCCCGTCCGGGTTCCGATGACGCATGGTCTCCGGCTCGTCGGTATAGTCCACGCGGAGCAGGGCAGATTCGGCCCTGCGCGTCTGCATGGTCGCCTTCCTGTCGGGGGCAAGGCCCAGAATCACCGACGACGACCTCCTGCCCTCGAAGACATCGAGAAAGAACCTCGTCGCCCGTTCCTCCTCCGCGATCAGCTCGATACACAGCTTTTCCCCCGGAAGGGGCCATCGCCGCTCGTAGACCCCGTCAACCACGTCCTTCGACATCTCGAGATACTCGCGCGCGAATGAGCTCATGTCATCCCACCCGAACAGGCTTCCGCTCATTCATACCCTCCTCATTCAGCTCAGCACCCGGTTGTGAAGCTACAGCTCGCGCCACACTGGCCCCGGCTCCCACGCACCCGCCGCCTCACGGAGCAGCTTCATGGCGGACGGGTCGTTGAGGTACTTCTCCCAGTCGCCCGTGAGCAAGTAGTAGTCGAGCCTTCAAGAGCTTCGCGGCAAGGTAGTCTTTCCCCTCGTCAAACGCCCTATAGTCCTG
>UWSJ01000050.1 GCA_900549525.1 uncultured Coriobacteriaceae bacterium
CGGGGGCGAGCCACATTGTCGTGGGCCGTCCCATCACGCAGGCCGCTGACCCGCTTGCCGCCTTCGAGGCGATCGTGGCAGAGCTCGAGGGGGCCTACTAGCTCGCCGTACTTCCTTGTCCATCAGGGGAGATGCGCCCCTGGCCGCGTGTGTGGCCTGCTGCGTCCGCTGTCGATGTCGTTTTGGCCCCACGGCTGCCGCCAGTACGCACATTTGCTGCATACCACGAGGAAATCGCAGTTAGGCGCTTGCAAACGCCCCGATGGATTGCCATAGTATGTAGCCGCTTTGCGAGTGGGCCCACCTGCGGCCCAAGTCCCGCGCCATCGCGGGCAAGTACGTCAGCACCTACGTTTGGAGGAAACATGGCTCTCCCTCAGCTCTCCGAGGAGCAGCGCGCCGCTAACCTGAAGAAGGCCGCCGAGGCCCGTCACGCCCGCGCCGAGCTCCGCGAGAAGATCAAGAGCGGCAAGGTCTCCCTCGAGTCCGTCCTGAGCTCCGACGACCCGGCCGCCACGCGCATGCCGGTCCGCGCCCTCATCGAGTCGCTCCCGGGCTACGGCAAGGCCAAGGCCGCCAAGATCATGGACGAGCTGGAGATTTCCCCCAAGCGTCGCGTCCAGGGCCTGGGCGCCCGTCAGCGCGAGGCCCTGCTCGAGATCCTCTCCAAGTAGTGCCGCGCACACCTAGACTCTTCGTCGTCTCGGGACCGTCGGGTGCGGGGAAGGGCACGCTGCTTGCGCTCGTGCGTGAGCAGCGTCCCGACCTCGGCCTGACGGTTTCTGCCACGACGCGGAGCCCTCGCCCCGGCGAGGTCAACGGCGTCTCGTACCACTTCCTCTCCGACAAGGAGTTCGACCGTCGCGTCAAGGACGGCGCCTTCCTCGAGTGGGCCAACGTCCACGGCCACAAGTACGGCACCCTGCGCTCCGAGGTCGACAAAAACCTCGCCGTCGGCCGTTCGGTCGTCCTCGAGATTGACGTGCAGGGCGCCCTTAACGTCCGCAAGGTGTACCCGGACGCCGTGCTCGTGTTCATCGAGCCGCCCTCCATGGAGGCGCTCGAACAGCGCCTGCGCGGTCGTGGTACCGAGGACGAGGCGAGCCTTGAGCTGCGACTTAAGGATGCCGCTGGCGAGATGGCGCTCGCGCCGCACTACGACGAGCGCGTCGTCAACGACGACCTCGACGCCGCTGCGGCACGCCTGCTGGCCGTGCTTGAGGCGCACGAGGCGGATTCAACCAAGACGAAGTGAGGCATTTACCCATGTCTGTCATTAAGCCCGAGATTGACGTGCTTCTGGAGAAGACCGAGCACAACCCGTTCCTGCTGTGCTCCGTTGCCTCGAAGCGCGCCTGCGACATCAACAACATGCTCCGCGGCCAGCACCTGCGCGTGATGGCCTCGCAGGACGTCGACGACATCACGACCATTCTCTCTGGCCAGGACTCCACGTCCATCGCCATGAACGAGATCGCCGACGACACCCTCGGCTACGTCAAGGAGGACTTTGACGAGGCCATCAAGGACACCAACGCCGACCAGGTTGTCGAGTAGCGCCGTGACGAGTCGCGTCTGCCTCGTCCACTACCACGAGATTGGTCTTAAAGGTAAGAACCGCGCCACGTTTGAGCGGCAGCTCATCACCAACCTCAAGCGCGCGCTCAAGGGTCGTTCGGCGCATGTCGAGCGGCTTTCGGGCTACGTGCGCGTGGTGTTCCCGGACGGCGTGGTGCCCGCCGACGCGGCCGATTTGATCGCGCGGGTGCCGGGCGTGGCGCGCGTGTCTGTTGCCTATCGCTGCGCCCGCGAGGCGGAGGAGTACAACGCCGCCGCGGTCGAAAGCCTCGGGTCGTGCGGTTCCTTCGAGACGTTCAAAGTGCACGCCCGTCGCTCCAACACCGACTTCCCCATCCACAGCATCGACCTCAACCGTCAGGTGGGGGCCGTGCTCTGCGAGGCGTTTCCTGACAAGCGCGTCCAGATGCACCACCCCGACGTCCAGGTCAACGTCCATGTGGTGCAGGGCGACGTCTACGTCTATGCCGACGCCGCCTCCATGCGTGGCGCGGGCGGGTTGCCCGTGGGTACGGCGGGCAAGGTCGTGACACTGCTTTCCAGCGGCTTCGACTCGCCGGTTGCCACGTGGATGGTGGGGCGTCGCGGGGCCACCTGCGTGCCGGTGCACTTTTCGGGCAGGCCCATGACCAGCGATGACTCCGAGTGGCTGACGCAGGACATCGTGCGCGCGCTTGGGCCGGCCGGTATCGTGGGGCGTCTGTATGTCGTGCCGTTCGGCGCCTGCCAGCGCGAGATCTCGCTCAAGGCCCCGCAGTCGCTCCGCGTCATCATGTACCGACGCCTCATGTTCGAGGTTGCCCAGCGTCTGGCTCAGATCGAGGGCGCCAAGGCGCTCGTCACGGGCGAGTCGCTCGGGCAGGTTGCCTCGCAGACGCTCGAGAACATCGCCGCCACCGACGACGTGGCGCGCATTCCGGTACTGCGCCCGCTTATCGGCTCCGACAAGGTGGAGATTCAGGAGCGCGCCCGCCAGATCGGGACGTACGACATCAGCGCGCAGGACGTGTCGGACTGCTGCACGCTCTTCATGCCGCGCCGCCCCGAGACCCATGCGCGTCTCGATGCCGTTCGCGAGGCGTGGAAGACCTTCGACCACGCGGCCATGGTCGAGCAGCTCGTGCGCGACGTCGAGTATGTCGACTTTGACACGTGCCCGTCGTATCGGCCCCCGCGAGAGCTGCGAGCCCGTCATCGCGAGCTTGCCCCGGCGGCATGGGAGCCTGCTGGGGAGTGACGGATTCTCGACCCGCCTGCTGCGTTGGTAGCTTTATGAGCGCCTGGAAATCCCGGGCGCTCATTCTTTATGCAGTTTTGGCTGCTGGTCTGCATACGGCTGATTGAGGCGTGTGTTTTCAACATTGCCATCTATCTGCAGGTTGTTGTGCCTGGTGCAGTTCGTGCAAGCGCATGCGGACAGCGAGGCCAAAAATCTGTCAGATTCCTGTCTGATGCGTGTCTGTTCGCGGTCGACTATCTTCCCAGCGCGGGCGGTGTGGCCGTGATCTTCCCTCACCATCGGGCGGAGGGGAGGCGATGTCGATGGCACAGGTTGGTAAGGACGGAAGGCCCGCAGGCGTGGCAAAGGGTCGGGTTGGGACGGGCTTCGGCGGCTGTCGCGGAGGGTCGCCTTCTCGAGTTTGGATTCTCAGGTCGCGTCTCGTGCTTGCGCTTTCCGCGTGCACGCTGCTTGGCGTTGTCGCGTTTGTCGTCGTGCGCATGACTTTGGCGGATGACGCGATGCTCATCGAACGCGCGTCCCCAGCAACTACTGCCTCCTCGCCTGGAGAGACCACTCCCGTGACGGACGGCACGACTGGCACCCAGGCGGAGCTGACTGGCTCTGCTGGTGCCTCGAGCGATTCTTCCGTCGCGCGAACAGAAAGTCTGCCCTCCTGTGTGGTGCACGTTGACGGAGCCGTGGCCAGCCCTGGCGTCTATGTGCTCACCATGGCCGGCCCGCGCGTGAATGACGCCGTGGCGGCGGCGGGTGGGCTCGTCCCCGAGGCGGATACGGCGTCGGTCAATCTGGCCGCGGCGGTTCAGGACGGAGACAAGGTATACGTCCCTCGGGAGGGGGAGAATTCAGCCGCCGCAGGTGCGGCGTCTTCCGGTGGGTCTTCCGGATCAGAGGGCGGAACGGCTTTAACCGGGGCGTCCGGCAGCGCCTCGTCGGCGCTCGTCAACATCAACAAGGCAAGCGCCGAGGAGCTGGACGCGCTGCCGGGCGTGGGCCCGTCGACCGCGCAGGCAATCGTCGACGACCGCACGCAAAACGGCCCCTACGTGTCCATCGAAGACCTCATGCGGGTGAGCGGCATCGGGGAGAAGAAGTTCGAGAAGCTTAAGGGCTGCATCTGTGTCTAGCGGCCAAACATACCCCGCCCGTCCCTACGTGCCGCACGTGCTCGTGTGTTCCTGCGCGCTGCTCATCTCGGAGAATCTTGTGCTCAGGGCATTCGTCCCCGCGCCAGCCCTCGTGTTTGTATCCGTGCTCGTCTTGGGCTCGGGTGGCATCTGCGCACGTGTCCTTATCGGAAAGAGGCGTTCGCAGTGGGCGCTTCGCACGGCAGGCGGGCTTGCCGCTTTGGGTGCGTTCGCGCTCGTGGGCACGCTGCTTTCGATGCGCTCGCTTGCCGTGACCGAGGCGGCTTCGGTCGAGCTGGCACGCACGAGTATGTCATCCCTTGAGTTCACCGTCGAGGGTGACGCGAGCGAGTCGTCAACGGGATGGATGTGCCGTGCGTCCACCCGGCTTCCCTCTGGGCGAAGAGCGGGCGTGTGGCTTGTGGTAGCCGAACGTCCAACCTATGGGGAGCGCCTGCGGTGCGTGGGTCGCTTTGCGAGAAATGGTGACGACGAGTGGGGGAGGAGCAGCCGCGCTCGGGGGCTATCCGGGCGTGTGCGGGCCGTGCGCGTCATGGGCCGCGAGCCTGCGAAGGGCATTGTCGGGCTGCTTGCGGGCGTTCGCGCGCGTGCGACGGAGGCGATAGGCCCCGAGCGCGGCGAGGCCCGGGCTCTCATGGCCGGTGTGGTAACGGCAGATCGCGCCGAGCTCAAGCGTCAGGGCACCGAAGACGCGTTCGCCGCCGTGGGCCTTTCGCATCTCGTGGCTGTGTCGGGCAGCCATCTCGTCGTCGTGAGTGCGGGGTTCGAGGCCGCGCTGCTGTCGCTTGGGGCGGGGCCGGTTGTTCGTGGGGTGGCGACGCTCTTCGTTTCGGGTCTCTATGTCGTGCTGTGCGCGAGCCCGAGCTCCGCGGTGCGCTCGTGGGTGATGCTTGCGGCGGCGCTCGCGGGTCGGATGGTCGGGCGGCGGGCGCATGCGCCCTCGGGCGTTGCCGTGGCGGCGGTAGTGATGTGTACGCTCGACCCTTCCTGTGCCTGCGACCTTGGGTTTCAGCTTTCGGCACTCTCCGTTTGCGCGCTTGCGCTCTTCTCGCGCCATGCGGAGGCAATGCTGGGGCTGCTGTCTCCCACGTCTGTGCTCATGAGCCGCCTGAGCGGCCGGGGCCGGGCATGCCTTGCCCCTGTTGCCCGGATGGCTTCTTCCGCTCGCTCCACGCTCGCCGCGTCGCTCGTGTGCCAGGCGGCGACGCTCGGCGCCTGCGCGGCGACCTTCGGGAGCGTGTCGTTGCTTGCGCCGCTGGCCAACGTGGTGGCAGGCCCCGTCTTTGGGCCGATCGTCTCCGTGGGCGTTGTCGGGTGCGCGCTCTCGATGGTGCCGCTGCTCGGCCCCGTCATGGGTGGGGCGCTGCTGTGGGCATGCGAGCTCCTGTGCGCCCTTGCCGTGTTGTTGGCGCGGCTCATGGCGTCCGTTCCCTATGCGAGCGTGCCCGTCTTCGTGGGCCCCGTGGCCGAGCTTGCGCCGTTCGTGGTGGCCGTCGTGATGCTGCGCGTGTGGCCTTGCCCCACCAGGCGCGTCCTGGCGCTGGTCCTTGGCGTGTCCGCGAGCTGCGCCGTTCTCGTCGGGCTTCTCGGCCCGTCGCTCGTGGGGCCTCGTCTCGTCGTGCTCGACGTGGGACAGGGGGACGCCATCCTGGTTCGGGACGGACGCCGCTCCGTGCTCGTCGACACCGGCCCCGGCGACGCCGTAGTGGAGGCGCTCGCTCGTCAGGGAGTCTTCTCGCTCGACGCGGTGGTGCTCACGCACCTGCACGACGACCACGTGGGCGGCCTCGACGAGCTCGAGGGACTCGTTCGCGTTGGTTCCGTCATTGTGGCCGAGGGTGTGCGTGGGGGCATGTCATCCGAGCTCAACGGCATCGTCCAGCGGCTTACCGGCTCGGAGCCGATAGAGATTGGAGAGGGGGACGCGCTGAGGGTGGGCGACTTTGCCCTCCGCGTGCTCTGGCCTCGCTCTCCGGTGACGGGCGCCGAGAACGAGCATTCGCTCTGCCTGCTCCTCGAATATGGTAGCCATGCCGCGCGGCTCGAGCGTGCGGAGTCTGGGGGTTCCGCCGCTCCCGACGAGCCAACCCTCTCGGCATTGCTCACGGGGGACGCTGAGGCGGAGGTCATGAAGGAGATTGTGGGCCAAGCCGGCGACATCGACGTGCTCAAGGTGGGGCACCACGGCTCGGCCGCGTCCATCGAGGACGGCGAGGCGCGGCGTCTTGCGGCCGAGGTCGCGGTTGCCAGCGCGGGGGAGGGAAACTCCTACGGGCACCCGCGTGCCGCGTGCGTCGAGACGCTCGAGGCCAGCGGGGCAACCTTCCTCTGCACCAAGGACGTGGGGGACGTGACGGTCCGGCCAGGCAGAGACGGCCCGATCGTGAGCTGTGCCAGGCTGGCGGCATAGCGACGGCGTCGCCTTGTCGGCCTGTGGCCTAGCGGTGGGCGCGCCGCAGCGGCTATAGTGGTTTGCGACCAGAGGAGGTCTCGTGAGCGCAGCCACCAAGCTCTTGCCCGTCTATCTCGTCGTCGGCGCCGACGAGCTCAAGCGAAGTGACGCCGTGAAGCGTCTGCGCTCACGCGTCCCCGAAGACATGGCCGATTTCAACCTCGAGGAGGTCGAGGGGCGCGCGGTCGACGACCCGGTGTCACTCGTGGCCTCGCTCGAGATGATGCCCTTCGCCGCCGACCTTCGCGTCGTCATCGTGCATGGCGCCGACGCCCTTCCCAAGCCGGCGTCGGAGGCCGTCGTCTCCTACCTCGCCAACCCCAACCCCCAGTGCGTGCTCTGTCTCGAGGCCGAGAAGCTCTCGAAGAACACCCGCCTGTACAAGGCCGTCGACAAGGTGGGCAAGGCGGCGGGGGCGAAAAACGTCATCGAGTGTGCCGCGCTCAAGCGCTGGGAGCTTCCGCCATACGTCCAGCGGCTCGCGGCCTCGCACGGGGCCTCTATCGGCATCGACGCCGCCGAGGAGCTCGTGAACCGTTGCGGGGAGTCGACCGTCATGCTCGACAACCAGATCGTGACGCTCGTCTCTCTCCTCGCGTCTCGAAGCGGGAGTTCTGCTGGCCTCGCCATCACGCTTGACGACGTGCGTGCCAACGTTGCGCAGACGGCCGAGGTGAGTCCCTGGGCCTTCGCCGACGCCGCGTGCCAGCGTGACGTTGCCCGTGCGCTTTCGCTCTATCACGACATGAAGAAGCCAAACGAGGTGTTTCTCCACACGGTGCTCGTCGACAGGGTGCGGGGCCTCGTGTGCGCACGGGCACTGGGAGCTCGGGGGCAGTCGTCCACCCTTGCGAAGGAGCTGGGCTGCGCCCCCTGGCAGGTCAAGAACTATGGCGCCTGGGCGCGGGCGTACACCGCACGAGAGCTTATGGGCCTGCTCGATGCGGCCGCGAGGTGCGAGCGCGCGCTCAAGGGAAGCGAGGACACGCAGACTGCGTTCGTCTCGTTCGTGCTTTCCTTCGCTCCCGCCTCTGCTTGTGTGAGGCCGTGAGCGCGAGCTCGGCAGGGGTGGGGCGCGTAACCAGTGGGGCGGGGACGCGCGTGGCCGACGGGTGCGCGAGCACGAAGCACAAAAAAGCCCGGCTCACGAGGAACCGGGCAAGCAAGCAAACTATCTAAGCCGGAACTACTTGATGGTGTTCACGAAGTCATTAAAACCACAGGTAGATAGGCATGTATAAAGAAATCGTGTCCTAAAATGTCCTTCAAGGTACCTAACGTTTTTTCGCGTAGTCGCTCCATGCCCTCGCGACCGTCTCGGCGAACATATCCTCGTCGGGGCGGTCGTAGTGTTTTGAGCGGACGTCGTTCGACGTGTGGCCCATCATCTTGTCTATCAGGTCCTTGTCTATTCCGAGCATCCAGCGGCTCATCGTCTCCCACGAGTTGCGCAGCTTGGTGAGCGGTAGATAGCGCGCGCCCGCGCTCTCGACCACCCGCCGCCAAGAGTCTGAGACCGTGTTACGCGGGACTGGCTCTCCGCATCCGTTGTCGTTGAGCCACACGAGACCGGCTCGACTTCTCTCGTGGGCAATGTCAAGCACTCGGGTTGCCCAAGGTTCGGGTACGATCACGGAACGGACGCTCTGTGCCGTCTTCGGTGAGATTGTCGCCCCACTGGTGGTCAACTGCTTGTCGATGCGAATGACGGCGACCCGCCCCCACGGCGTGACGGCATCAGATACGTCTGAGAGCATCGGTGCACATGCTTCACCCGTACGACACGAGGCGAAGGCCGCGAGTATGGCGGGGACTTCACAGACGGTTCCGCACGCAGTCTTGCAGAGCATGACCAGCTCCTCGAGTTTGTAGACGTCATCGACGCGCTTTGCCACCGACTTGGTGGAGAGCCTATAGGACACGTCTTTGAATTCAATCCCCCGCACCCCATGCCTTTTCGCAGAGTTGACGAGATTGCCTACGAGCACGTCGGAATGGTGGCCGTTAGACGCCGTGAGGGTGAGAAGCCATGCCTGGTAGTCCGAAGGCATGACGGTATCCATGGCAATGCCTGCCCATCGCTGCGAGACGTGGCGCCTCCATAGTCCCGCATACATGTTTCGCGTCCTTGGCGTGAGCGACCCATCGGCGATGCGAGCCTCCATCTCAGGGGCGTACCACTCCGCCCACACCTCGCCGAACGTGGGGCACGGCCGCTCGTCGACCGGCGTCTCGAGCCGCACGCGCAGCCTCGCGAGCTCCGCGTCGGCCTCGCGTCGGGTGCAACGCATGACCTTGGTTCGACGCACGCGCTTCGTACCGTCCCACTCCGGCCACCGAAGGCGGAACCTTCCGGGGCCGAGCCGCGTGACGCAGCCCCACGAGCTGCGCTGCCTTCGTGGCATAATTGTCATGCCTCCAATCTTTGATTGGTTGTGGGCATCGCCCCACTCCTCTTCACGCCGACAAGCTGATGGGGGAGCGGGGCGCCTTGCTTCTACGGGCGTCCCTCTCCCTTCTCCGTCCTCTCTATGATTCGTTCGAAATCGTTCTTGTACGACCTGTCCTGGATTATCTGGAACTCAGCGAATCGCTCTCTGGCGATCTTGTCTGCCGTCCTCTTGTTGCGGTTCCCGAGGCCCTTGAGAACCTCGCGCCCGTTGAACTGCAGGAAGCCGTCGAGCAGCCTCTCGCAGTCCTCCATCGAGAGGAGCTGGTGGCGCTCCGCCCTGTCCTCCGCCGTGTCGAGGAACATGCCCACGAGCCGGTTCAGGTCGCGGATCTCGTCCTCGGTCAGGTAGTTCTTCGCGACCGTCACGTCGCTCGAGTGTATGCGCCCCCCTGGCCCGCCCTTCCATGACGTGAGGCCCATGTGGGGCTTGGCAGGGTCGGAGCGCCCCTGCACGATCTCGGCGGCGGTATGGCCGGTCACGGCGTAGTGGAGCTTGTTCTGCACCGTGGCGTAGAAGCGCTTGGCGACGTCGCTGTCCCTGTCGTAGTCGAAGCTGCACTCCTGGAAGATGTCGGTGACCTTCTGGTAGACGCGGCGCTCGCTCGCACGGATGTCCCTGATGCGGGCGAGGAGCTCGTCGAAGTAGTCCTTGCCGAATGGATGACCGTTCTTGAGCATGTCGTCGTTCAGGACGAAGCCCTTGGTGATGTACTCGCGCAGTGTCCTCGTGGCCCACTGGCGGAAGCGCGTGGCCTTGAGCGAGCTCACGCGGTAGCCGACGGCGATGATGGCGTCGAGGTTGTAGTAGACGGGCGGGCGGCCGGGCTGGGTTCTTCCGGAAATTCCGGAAGAAATGGTTGAGCTGCCCTTTTCCAGCTCTCCGCTCTCGAAGATGTTACCGAGGTGCTCGGATATCGTCCTTACGTCGACGCCGAAGAGCTCTGCCATTGCTGCCTGGGTGAGCCAGAAGGTCTCGTTAAGGTAGGAAACCTCCACCGGGACGTTCGCGTCATCGGACTGGTACAGCACGATCTCCGCCTTTATGGGCTCTGCCATGGTTGGCTCCCTTCCCTTGCCTTTGCGTATCAATTTGTTAGGCCTGACAAAATGACTGCCAGTGACCCTCAAGCCGCGCCGCCGTCCGCGTAGCCCCACGACCTCACGAGCGACCTGGCCTGCTCGATGCGGGCCATGGCGTCCGGGTCGGTGGCGAGCGGCACCCTCACGCGCTCGTCAATGCCGTAGCGCGTGCCGCCGGCGCCGAAGCCGAGCGCCACGAGGTAGCCGTCGTGCCGGAGCGCCTCGCAGGCGTCCCGGTACGGCTCGCGCCCCACGACATGGCCGTTGGACAGGGCGACGAGCAGCACCCCGCGCATGGGGAGGGGCATCGCGTCGAGCGACTCGAGCTTGTCGATGCGGGCGTTCTCCTTTGCGGCCCTGAGCTCCGCCTTGAGCCTGCGCTCCTCTGCCTCCGCGCCCCTGTCCCTCACGGACGAGCCGACGAGCAGGCCGGACGTGAACGACAGCAGGCATGCCGCCGCAGCGACGGCCCAGAACGGCAGCGCCTGGACGAACGCCACGAGCCCCTCCGGCCCGAAGCCCGCCCACTGCATGACGGTCGTCACGTTCGCGGCCATGGATACGGCCGCGCCGACGTATGCGAGGCCGCGCCTCGCGCCCCTGCCCGCGCTCACGCCGCGCCGCCGCTCACGCCGTCGTGAGGAACGACCCCGGCCCCCTCTTTTTCGAGTGACGCCATGCCGCGGGCGCTCACGACCATCGCGCCCCGCGCCTGCGGGCCGCTCCTCTCGTACAGCTCGTTGAGCTCGCGCTGCTGCGCGTCGGCGTACCCGGGCGCGTTTGCCACGGGCCTCGGCCTATCCTCCGGGTGCGCGAGGTACCAGCCGCACAGGTCGTTGGGGGTGCAGCGGAGGACGTCGCAGATGGCGCAGGCGTCATCGAGGCGTGGTGTAGCCGGACTCGTACTCTGCTCCCACGAGCGGAGCGTCCCAAGCTTTATCCCGCTCATCTCTGCGAGTTGGGCCTGCGTCAGCCCTGCACGCTCTCGCAGCTCTTTAAGCATCAATCGGTAAGCCATTTCCGATACCTCCTTGGTGCGAGTATACGGAATTTAATAGGCCGCTACCAGAAAAGTATTAATATCCGCTTGCGATAAGAGAAAGCCAGTAGTAGATTACTCGCAGTAACAGAAATCCAGTACTTCCAAGGAGGCCCGCATGAACCCGCTCGTGCCCTTCGGCGCGCTGCTCGCGCTCTTCGGCTCCGTGTCCGGCTCGGCGCTCGCGTTCCTCGCCGGGGCCTCGCTCGAGGCGCTCGGGCTGGGCTACTGGCTGGGGAGGGAGGGGCTGTGAGGCTCTCCGACTGGCTGAGGCGGAACCTCTCCGACACGGCGGAGGAGTTCGGGCGCGGCTTCACGTTCGGCCTCGTGACGCTCGCGGCCTTTCATGGGCTGCTGGGTCTACTGGGCAAGGTCGCGAGGGCGCCCGCGGCCCTTCTGTCGGCGGGGCTGGGGGTGTTGTAGGTGAGCGACTACCTGCTAGGCGTCATCGCCGCCTTCGAGTTCGCGGCGTTTCTCCGCCTCGTACGCATCCATGAGGCGCTCCGCGATATCGAGCAGGGCCAGCAGGCCCGAGGCGACGGGAAACGGCATCGGGGCCACGCCCACGAGGAAGGTCAGGAGGATGACCGCGGCTGACTTCGGCGTGACGGCACGGCGCAGCGCCCGACGCCACGTAGTCTCGGGTCGCATGTGCCTCGGCGTATGTCGGCTTCTCCTTCCCATGGCGCAGATGGTGCGCCGCGTCTCCCCCGCGAGCGGGGGCAACGAACGAAACCCGATATGGAGGGGTGTCCCAATGAGCTACGAGAACGAGAGGTTCGCCCGCAACCTGAGCCGCTACATGGCGGAGGCGGGCGTGGGGGTGGAGGCGCTGGCCGAGCGCTCCGGCGTGTCGGTCTTCTCCATCCGCGACTACCTCGGCGAGAAGAGCGTGCCGCGCCTGGACTCGGGAATCGCGCTCGCCGAGGCGCTGGGGTGCACGGTCGACGACCTGTGCGGCTTCGCGGGGGTGGCGTGATGGGCCGCTATCTCGGCGGGAGCCACGAGAGGATGGCGACGAGCAGCGACAGCGTCGCGAGTGCGAGCGCGAGCGCGAGCGACGCCATCGTCCGCTTCCAGGCCCTGCTGCTCTGGTGGCCGGGCAGAAGGGAGGGCTAGATGCCACGGACAAGGACGCGGCCCACGGTCACGAAGGAAGACCTGCTGGACGAGCTGCAGCGCAAGTTCTGCGACCTCGTGGCGGAGTACCGCCAAAAGTTGGAGGACATGCCGGAGCCCGCGGGCTCAAGGACGCTCGCGTTCGCCGTGGCGGCGGGCATGCCGGTGAGGATGGCCTACACGTTGTCCGACGCGGCCAAGATCACCGGCGTCTCGACCGACATCCTGCGGGCCGAGCACGACGCGGGGCGGCTCGAGTTCTTCATCCCGGAGGGCCAGACGAAGTGGTTCCGCATCAGGACCGACGAGCTCGACCGCTGGATGGAGGCCAACTCCCGCTGACGGGAGGGCGGCAAGGCGAACGTTGACAACCGGATAGCGCACGCGGGGCGGCTCAGGAAGGAGCCGCCTTATGAAGGAGAAGTTCGACGAATACAAGTACGACGCGCTCATGTTCCTCATCAGCGCAATCGTCGGTTTCCTGCTAGCCAAGCTTTCCTAGTAGCCAGCCGATGACGAGGGAGATCGTGGAGAGCGCGAACGTCCAGAGCCGTTCGCTGCGTTTCTCTCGCGCCTTGTCCCTCTCGGCCTGCTCGTACTTCTCGACCGCCCAGTGGGCGGACGAGGTCAGCAGCTCGCACGGGTTGGAGAGCGTCGGGACGGTCAGCCCGAGGCGGGCGAACTCTCGGTACATCCCGTCGACCCGTTTGCCGCCCGCCTTGACGCGGGCGGTGGCCCACCCGGGGAGTTCGCCCTCATGCATAACGGGGAGCCTTAGCTCGGCGACCTCCTTTGAGGTCAGCAGGTTGAGGTCGAGCGGCCTTCGCCTGCCTGCCTCCTCGCCTCCCTTGCTGGCGGCGGCTATCGCCTTGGCGACCCCGTTGACGCTCGTCGTCACGGAGCCGAGGCCGTTGCCTATCGAGCGGTATGGGTCTGCCACGTCTCTCCAATCGTCATTGGAAACCACATCGTACCAGCCGCCCAGCGCGCGCCATCCGGTGCAGGGACAACCCCGACCGACGTACCGACAGCCCGGCCAAGAGCCGGTGGGGCAGGGGGCATGGATTAGGAGTTGGCCGTTACCCCAGCAGAGGCGGAACGGCCCGTTGATTTGGCGGGATTCTGGCGAAAGAAACCGCCCGCCGTGCGAGGGGTGCGCCCCACCACGGCGCGAACCAACAGCACCAAGCGGCCGCGTCACGCGACGTCGCCCGGTTTCCCCACGGGCACCGGCGACCCTTCCTCTCCGCCGACTCGGAAACACCGTCCGGGCGGCGTCGCGGGGCGCGGCCACAACACGGATGGGTGGCAGAGGGGCCGAATGCGCCCGCCTGCTAAGCGGGAGGCCGCAAGGCCGCGCGGGTTCGAATCCCGCCCCATCCGCCATACAGGCCCGTAGCTCAGCGGCAGAGCATCGGTCTTAAAAACCGACGAGCGGCGTTCGACTCGCCGCGGGCATGCCATCAAGACTGACCCGTCGGATTCGACGGGTCTGGACGCTTCGAATTCGATGCCTTTACACAAGCGGAGGCCCCCGTCCGCCAAGACTCCGGGGCCTCCCGTCTCTGGAAAGGAGAGACAGACATGAATGTAACAGACAGGCCGGTCCTCGACGACCGACAGGCGCTCGGCTGCACGCTCGGGGCGCTGCTGGTGCTGGCCATGGTCATCGGCGCGTGGGCGC
>UWSJ01000051.1 GCA_900549525.1 uncultured Coriobacteriaceae bacterium
AACTGCGTGCCGATGATGCGGCGCTTCTGCTCGGGCTCGGTCACGCCGTCGAGCAACCTGGCATAGCGCTCCTCGGCGTGCACGTGGATGAAGTCCACGTCGAACTGCTTGGTGAAGACTTCCTCCACCTGCTCGGGCTCGTTCTTGCGAAGCATTCCATGGTTCACGAAGACGCAGGTCAGCTGCTTGCCAATGGCGCGGGAGCAGAGCGCGGCCACCACGGAGGAGTCAACGCCGCCAGAGAGCGCCAGAATCACGCGGTGGTCGCCCACCCTCTCGCGAATCTCGGCCACCTTGGACTCGACGAGCCCCTCCATGGTCCAGCTCTTCTCGAGCCCGCAGATGTTGAACAGGAAGTTGCTGAGCATCTGGTTGCCGTACTCGCTGTGGCGCACCTCGGGGTGGAACTGCGTGGAGTAGAGCCGCTTCTCCGGGCACTCCATGGAGGCCACGGGGCAGACGTCGGTGTGGCTCGTCACGACGAAGCCCTCGGGCGCGCGGGAGACGGCGTCGCGGTGGCTCATCCACACGGTCTGCTCGGAGGGCGTGCCGACGAACAGCTCGCTTGCATGACCCGCCTCGGCGTCCTCGTCAACATAGAGCTTAGCCGGGCCGTACTCGCCAACCTCAGAGTGGGCCACCTCGCCGCCAAGCGTCACGGCCATGATCTGGTGGCCGTAGCAGAAGCCCAGCACCGGCACGCCCATCTCTAGCACGGCAGGGTCAATCTTGGGAGCGTCCTCGGCATAGACGCTCGCGGGGCCGCCGGACAGGATGATGGCGCTCGGGTGCTCGGCGGAAATCTCCGCAGCCGTGGCATCGCACGGCATGATTTCGGAGTACACGTGCAAGTCACGCACGCGGCGGGCGATAAGCTGCCCGTACTGGGCGCCAAAGTCGAGGACGATGACCTTCTGCTGGGTGGCGCTTGCTGCCATAGGCTCCTCCGGAGACGTCAGGTGGACGGTTGCACTGGTTCGACGGCCTCGCGTTGGCCGCCGCCTGCGACCGCAGGCTCGCTAACCCGTCAAGCATACGACATTCGGCCATCCTGTGGACTTTCCGCAGCGCACGCCCCATGCGAGTACCATTGTTGCGTTTACGGTTTGGCTAGGTGCGACAGGAGGCTTGCAAGGCCACCCCGCACCTCGCGACGCACCGCCCGCTGCGAACTCGCCAGCGCAAGGGCGTCGCCCCACCGACCCGAGGAGCTTGCATGCCGCGACGCAAGATCGGCAACAGAAACATCGACAGGAACGCCCCCTTCCGCAGTAATGCCAGGGGCAGTTCCCGCAGTGGCGACCGAGGCGGCATGCGCCCCCGCGACGCCAGACAGCGGCCGGGCACGGACCGCCGGAGGAGCTTCGACCGCCCACGCGCCACCAGCGACGACCTCGGCGGCGCATCTGCCCGCACATCCGCTCGGCCAGACTCCGTGAGAGTCCGTCCCGTCGTCCCCGACGCTCGCCCGACGGCCGACCCCTCGCACAACGCCCCCGGCAACAAGCCCGGGCAGGAGTATTCGCGCGAGTCCATCGGCCACTACCGCAACGTCCAGGGCAAGCGCAAGCGTCGCTTTGGCCTGCGCGTGCTCCTCATCACGCTCGTGGCGGCCTTCGTACTCGCTGGCGGCGTTGCCTTCGCCTATGTCTCGGGCATCTCCGCCAAGCTCAACGCCGGCATTGACTCGGCCCTGCGCGGCCAGCTGACGGAGACCTCCGGTGGCGACCCGTTCTACATGCTGCTCATCGGCATCGACAAGTCGTGGGACCGTGAGGAGAGCTCCGACTACGGCTCGCAGGACTCCGCCTATCGCACTGACTCCATTCTGCTCGCACGCATCGACCCCACGGAGAAGCAGGTCACGCTCGTCTCCATCCACCGTGACACGCTCGTGAACTTTGGCTCGGACGGCGGCAAGCAGAAGATCAACGCCGCCTATTCCATCGGCGCGGCCAAGCAGGAGGCCGGCGAGAACACGAGCGGTGCGGCCTACACGGTCAAGACCATCTCCGAGTTCGCCGGCGTGCCCATCTCGCACTATGCCGAGATTGACTTCGACCAGTTCGTCTCGGTCGTCGACGCCATCGGCGGCGTCGAGGTCAACGTGCCGGTCGACGTCTATGACCCCGAGTACACCGGCGCGGACATCAAGGCCGGCTACCAGACCATCAACGGCGGCCAGGCCCTTCAGCTGTGCCGCGCGCGTCACGCCTACGACAAGTACGGCGACGGCGACGTGTACCGCGCCGCCAACCAACGCATGGTCATCGGCGCCATCCTCAAGAAGCTTCTCGCGAGTGACGTGGGAACGATCACCAACTCGGTCAACACACTCGCGGGCAGCGTCAACACCGACCTCAGCGTTCAGGACATCCTGTCGCTGGCAACGACGTTCCGCGGCTTCAACGCCGACACCGACATGTTCAGCGGCATGGAGCCAACCAACTCCAAGTACGTGAACGATACCTGGTACGAGATCTGCGACACCAAGGCCTGGCAGAGGATGATGACCCGCGTGAACAAGGGCCTCTCGCCCTACGAGAGCGAGTCCGAGGACTCCACGCTGGGCGTCGCCGGGGCGGGAACGGCCACCAAGAACGAGGACGGCACGACGAGCTCCACCGCCAGCGCCACCACCGAGGGCGCGAGCGGCGCGGAGTCCTCCTCCGCCGAGACGGACTACTCCGGCACGGTTAAGGTGCTTAACGGTGCGGGCGTGAACGGCCTTGCAGGCCGCGTGGCATCGTCCCTTAACAACCAGGGCTTTGACGCAACGGCGTCCACGGCGGACAGCTACGACCACAAGACCACGAGCATCTACTACGTCGGCAGCGACAACAAGGCCAAGGCCCAGGCCGTTGCCGACACCCTCGGCCTCGGCAACGTCAAGGCCGACGACGGCACCTACAAGGGCAAGGCCGACGTCGTGGTGGTTCTCGGCGCGGACATGGCGAACAGCTAGCGCATGGGAAGAGGCGGAGCAAGGCACATGGGCGTCCCCGTGAGGGAGCAGGGCGCGAGACGGGAGCGGACGCTGACGTACGCCGCTTCGGCGCTGCTCCCTGTCTGCCTGACGCTCGTGTCTCTCGCGCTCGCCGGCCGCTGGCCCTTCGGCGACGCGACGGCGTTTCTGGACGACATGCTCGTTCAGTACGCGGACTTCTACGCGTGGTTTAGGCGCGTTCTGCTTGGCCAGGACTCGCTCATGTACTCGACGGCGCTCTCGCTTGGGCAGAGCACCTGGCCGCTCTACAGCTACTACCTGGCAAGTCCGCTCAACCTGCTGGTGCTGCTCACGGACGGCGTGCACCTCGCGGGGTTCGTCCTTGTGACTTGGTGCATCCGGCTTGCGCTGCTAGGTTGCAGCACGACGGCGTACCTGCGTGGTCGCTTCGGACTCCGAGGGCCAGCGTGCTGCGCGCTCTCACTCGCCTTTACCTGCGGGGCATGGGTCACGGCCAACCTGCGTAATCCCATGTGGATCGACGCGGTCGTCATGCTGCCCCTCGTGCTGCTCGCGCTCTGGCGCTTCCTGCGGACTGGACGGCGCGGCGCGCTCGTCTCTGCACTCGCCGTGACGGCCGTGCTCAACTGGTACGTGGCCTACATGGTCTACCTGTTCGCAGCACTCTGGTGGCTGTTCGAGCGTGCCATCTGCAAGTCCGACGGCACGAGCCTCCACGAGCCGCACCTGGGGCGTGAGCTTCTCCACCTCGCCCCGGCCGTCCTCGCCTCGCTGGGACTCGCCGCCTGGACGCTCGTGCCCACGGCGCTGGGCATTGCGGCGGCGGCCCAGGCGTCGTCGGTCTCGGGCTCGGTGTTTCAGCGCGGGCTCACCGTCATCGCGTCCCCCAGGGGCGTGGCCCTCGTGCTTGCAGGATTCGTCGGCTGCGCGCTGCTGCTTGCGCTGTCCCTGCTGGTCGCTCGGAAGCGCGGAATGCGAGTCACGACCGTGCTTGCATGCGCCGGCATCGTGGCGCTGCTGGGAGGCACCCTCGCCTGCGGACTTATCCCCGCGAGCTCCGGCCTCGCCAAGCTCCGCACCGCCACCCCGACCGAGCTTGCCCTTCCGCTCGTCTCGGCCTGGAAGGCGGGGGCCGGGGCGCCCCAGACGCACGTGGGACTGCCGGCGCTCGCGGGTGCCATGGCCCTTCTCGCCCTGCGCCGGGTCACGTCGGGCGTCAAGCTCGCGTACGGCTTCGTCCTGAGTCTGCTCGTCGCAAGCGTCTGCCTGCGCCCGCTCTACTTCGTCTGGTGCGGGTTCGCCGCGCCGCACGGCTACTTCAGCCGCATCTCGTATTTGCTCTCGTTTGCCCTCGTCTGGGGCTGCGGCTATGCCCTGCGCGCGTGGGAGCGGGGTGCTGCGACGGTGACGGACCGCGCGGGTGCGGCGAACGCCGCAGCGAGCTGCACGGGCGCGATGGCCACAGCAACGATGGAACGAACGGGTACGGCGGAGCACGCGGGGCCGACGCAGGCACCGACCGCCCGTCCGATGTGGCCGCAGGGTGCCGTCGCCGCCGCGCTCGCCCTCACGGCCGCCCAGCTCCTCGTCGTGGGTACGCTCGTCTGGTCGCAGGGCATAGACACCGCCGTCACGCAGCAGCAAAACGACGCCTACCTCACCGAGGCCGCCACCCAGCTCTCATCGCTCGAGGCTACAGACCCCAGCGCCTGGCGCCTTGAGAAGACCTACGACCGCAACACCGGCCCCGGACATCCGGCGGTCGACGAGAGCCTGGCACTCGGCTTCAGCCGCATCTCATCCTATTCCTCCACCACGGCAGCGGGCTCGCTCACGCTGCTCCACGCGCTTGGCTACGGTTTCCCCAATGAGGCCTACCTGCGCTATCAGTCTCCCATGCTCCCTGCCGACGCGCTGTTGGGCGTGCGCTACGTGGCGTCCACGTGGCAGCCGGCCGGCATGACGGAGACGGACGAGCCCGCAACCTCCGTGGGCGCCCGCGTGTGGGAGAACCCCTGGGCGCTGCCCGTGGGCTACGGGGTCGCTGACGGAGCGGCGGGAGCCACCCTCTCGCCGGACACCGGCCTCTTCCAGGCCCAAAACCAGCTCGCGAGCGCGCTTGTCGGGCGCGGAGTGACGCTCTTCCGCCCGATTGCGGCCACGGCGGTGGAGTCCACGCCGGGGCGTCAGACCTGGCAGGTCACGGTGCCTGCGGGGACGATCGCCTACGTCTACCCCCTGCCACAGCCCGGATCGCTCTCCTCGAGCGATCCGACGTGGCTCACTATTGACGCCGGCGCGCCCCTTGCCGAGAACCTCATCTTCAACCACGCGGCCTGGGCGCTTGCCGACGGCACCGCCAGTGCGGACGCCTCGCACACCGTGTCGCTCTCCATGTCCGCCGACCCCAATGCCGATCCGGCCACGCTCCCGGCCATCCCCAGCGGGACCACCTGCGTCTTCTACGCCCTCGACGCGAACGCGCTCCAGCAGGTCACCGACGAGCTTGCATCGCAGCCGCTCGAGCTCACGGAGTTTGGCGGCAGCCACGTCTCTGGCACGGTCACGACGGACGCCGCCTCCTCCGTACTACTCACCATTCCCAACGAGCCCGGCTGGACGGTCGAGGTCAACGGCGAGCGTGTGGAGCCCGTAGGTGCCTTCGGCGACGGTCTCATGGTCATCCCCGTGACCCCTGGCACGACCAACACGATCGAGATGCGCTTCATGACGCCCGGTCTGCTTGTCGGCTGCCTGGTCACGGTCACCACGGTCGCGAACATCGCCGTAGTGGCCCTGCTGCGCAGGAGGGCACGATGACGACGCCCCGACACCGCAGTATGTCGCCCATGGAGCAACGAGCCCGCGGGGAACGTGTCGTCCGCCGCGCGCACGCACGTGACCCGCATCGCACGATGACGCCGGAGGAGCAGCGTGCCCGCGGGGCCGAGGCGCTCCGCCGCGACAGCCCCGTCGCGCGCGAGCCCGCAGGCAGGCCCCGGAGCGTCACCAGCGGCCTTAACCCCTACGGCGCCGGCGGCGGCGCGATGGGCAGCTACTCCGCTCAGGACCGACTGCGCGACGCCGGCCAGGGACTCGCTGGGGCGGGCCGTGGTCTCGCCAACGTAGGCCGGCGCCTCCCCTTCCGCAGGCGGGCCGGCGGGAGGGCCGGTGTCGGGCGCGTCGCGCGCCGATCGCTGCTCGTGCTTGCTGCGCTGCTCGTCGCCTTTCTCGTCAGCGTGACCATGCGCATGAACGCCGGCATCGACTCCGACACACGCTCCGCGCTCACTCCCGCCCTTCCTGGTCAGCCGTTCTACATGCTGCTCGTGGGTTCGGACAAGTCGACCGGACGCGTCGCCGACGGCGACACCGGCGGCGTTTTCCGCACCGACTCGATCATCCTCGCGCGAGTCGACCCCATCGGGGCCAAGGTCACGCTCGTCTCCATCCAGCGCGACACGAAGGTCCAACTCGACGGCTATGGCACGCAGAAGATAAATGCCGCCTACACCCTCGGCGGGCCTTCCCTCATCATCCGTGAGGTGTCAAAGCTGGCCGGCGTGCCCATCGCCCACTACGCAGAGCTCGACTTCGACAGCTTCGTGAGCGTGGTGGACGCCATCGGCGGCATCGACGTCAACATCCCCATGGACCTCGACGACGACCTCGCACAACTCCATGTCAAAGCCGGACGGCAGACCATCGACGGGCCCACGGCGCTCGCCCTCTGCCGCGCGCGTCACGCCTACGACGCCTACGGCAGCGGCGACTACTTCCGAGCCGCCAATCAGCGCATGGTGCTGGGGGCAATCCTCAAGAAGGGGCTCTCGGGCAACCCGGTGACGATGCTCACGACCATCAACGCCGCCGCGGACAGTTGCACGACCGACCTCACGGGCTTCGACCTCATGCTGCTGGGGGCGCGGTTCGTTGGGTTCGACGCAAGCAAGAACCTGTACTCGGGGCTTGAGCCAACCACGCCCAGCTACGAGGGTGGCGTGTGGTACGAGCTCGTTGACGAGAACAAGTGGAAGGCCATGATGGAGCGCGTGGGCCAGGGCCTGCCGCCGTACGCGAGCGAAGCCGACGACCCCACGGCGGGCGTCGCGGGCTAGCGACGCGACGGGTGCGTGGTTGGGAGTCGGGGCGCAGTGCCCCACAAAGCCCCTCGGCGCGCCCCATCTCCGCCCTGCCAGGCAAAAGTGCAGCAAAAGTACCGGTTTCTTCTGGATGCTATCGGTAGGACGCTTAATGCTTCCAGATAACCGCAGGTAGCGGCGTTGTTAATGCGAGGGCATCGGGCAGCTACTCAAGGTAAGTCACGAAAACCGATATTTTTACTGCACTTTTCAATCGCAGGGGTTTCGCCACGCCGAACGGACTACCTACGGCCGCGCCTCAAGGCAGCGGCAACTGCCAGCACCGCGAGCGAAACCGCGCTCATCGCCAGCCCGGGCACGATACCGGGCGACAGGTACGTGAGGCGCACGTGATTCGTCTGGCCCGACGCCACCGGAATCACCATGAGCCCGTTATCGAACGCGCCCGCAGGTTCCACGCGCTCGCTGTTTACCTCGACCGTCCAGCCCTTCGCGTTGGGCACGGTGAGCAACAGGGACGTCGTGTCGGCATCCGCCACAAAGTCGCCTTCGATGAAGCCGTCCTCCCAGGTCGCTGCCTCGAAGGGCCGGCTCGAGAGCTCGCCGGTCAGCTGGGCGAGCGCGTCCACGTCGAGTGCGTAGAACGTGCAGGTGGGCCTCACGAGGAAGTCATCACGATTCCAGTACCCCACGTCCGCGTCCGAGCTCGCCGTGAGCGTCACGGTGTGGGTCGTCGCCTGCGTGTCGTCCGGCTCACCCATCGGGTGCACGGAGTGGTGCAGCGCCGTGCCCTCCTGGATGGGCTCGCCTCCGTCAACGGAGATCCACAGCGGCGATTCGACGCGCGGCGTGAGGTAGCTGTCAACCGAGGTGTACAGATAGCCCTCGAGCCCGGCGGGCACCTCGACCTGCCAGGTCATGGCGCCCGCAGAGTCCTCCGCGAGCGTCGCCTCCAGCGGGCGCCAGAGCGTCACGTCGTGGCCCACGAGTGCGCTCGCCATCGCGTTCTGGCTCTCGAACGGGCTTGCCGAGGAGTCGCCGGCCGCCGCCGCGCCCGTGGCGCCCCACTCGCCGAAGCCGGCGCCCGCCGCCGTGCTCGCCACCCCATAGCCAAGCGGCAGCGCGTAGGGGTTCTCCCACACGCGTGCGCCCGCGCCGAGGTACGCCGTGCGCTCGCCAAGTCCGGCGTCAACGTAGCCGAAGGGATGGAACGAGGACGAGACGTACCGCACGCCAAGCAGGGCGTCGGCAACGAGGTTGGAGTCCGTATAGCGCACGGACCACCAGCCGGGTAGGCCATAGCCAAGCGACGTGAGCATGCCCATGGCGTTGGCGTCGGTCGCAGACACGTAGGCCGAAAGCGACAGCTGCCCGGCGCTCAGACTCTCGTCACCCGAGGTGAACATCTGCTCCTCGGCACGCGAGTAGGTGCGCTCGACGCGATAGACGCCCTGGTCGGCGGAGACGATACGCGCGGCCTCGTCAGCGGAGTCGAGCGCGTAGGCCTCGTAGTCGGCCTCGGTCATCTCCGACGCCGTCGCCCCGACCATGACCGCCTGCGAGAAGGCCATCTCCGCGCAGAGCAGCACGATGAGCCCCGCGGTCGCGAGGCGCGCCGGGGCGAAGCCGGGGGCACTGGTCCCAAGCACGTCAGCGGCACGCGTTCGGATGACGAGAAGCGCGCAGGCCAGCACGCAGCAGACGGGTGCGGCCATAGACAGCAGCTCGGTCTTGCCCGTCACAACCGCGGCACCTGACGCCGCGAGTATGCCGACGAGACACGCGCCCGCCGCCCGCGCGAGCGTCGACCGCGCGACGCCCCAGGTCGACACACCGCCCCTCGAGCGCGCCGCATCACCCCGTGCGGCAGCGTCGGCCGCCGTCCCAGCGCGCTCCCCCCGCAGCGTCAGCGCATACGCCGCCGCCCACTCGAGCGCAAAGACAAAGAAGACGGCCATGCGCACGTGGTAGCCGTTGGGCATGCGCATCCCGCACCACACGTAGTAGAGCGGCCGCAGCAGAAAGCCGAGGGCCAGGAACCCAACGAGCATGCCAAACGCACGACGCACGCCCGCCGGCACCCGTGGGCTCGCCACGAAGACCGCGACAAGGACCAGCACGGAAGCCCCCGCGTAGAGCTGGGGCGTCACGTTGGCCTCGCGCGTGCCGAGGAAGAGGCCGATGAGCGCCTGCGGCAGGTCGGCCACGCGCAGGCGAGCCGGTAGGGAGCCCTTGGGCGCAATCGAAATCGCCAAAACGACCAGCACAAAAAGCACGCCCACGGCAACGAGCGCACGCCGCACCCCGCCTCCAAGCCCCGCCCTGCGCACCCTCCGCACGACAGCCACGGCCGCGACGGCCACCGCCACGGCGAGAGCGGCCGCAAGCGCGAGCACGACCGGCACGAGCGCCGAGGGCAGACGCCGACCCAGTGCCGCGACGACCTTCGCAGGCAGCGACGTCCCGCTGCCGCCGGCCGACTGCGCCATCGCCATGACCGTGGGCACGAAGCTCGCGCCGGCAACGAGCAGCGCCCCCAGCATCACGCAGCAAAGCCGCGCGAACGGCCGCAGGAAGCCCGCGCCAAAGGGTTCGTTGCCCTCCGCTCGGCACACGGCCCGCTCGAACGCCCAGAGCACGACCACGAACAAGAACAGCATGTACGCCATATACCAACAGGTCACAACCGCCACGACAAGCTCCGCGAGCAGCCCGCCCCAACGGCCCTCGCAAACCAGCCGCCACGTGGAGAGACCCGCAAGCGGCAGAATCGCCACCACGTCGAGCCACATCGGGTTCGTGAGCTGCGTCGTCACCCACACGCACGAAGCCAGGCCTGTCGAAAGCAGCAGCGCCTCGCCCGGCCGCAAGGCAAAGCGACGCCGGAAGTACACGAGACCGCACACGCCGATGACCCCGACCTTAATCGCCACCACAAGCAGGAAGAAGTAGCTGAGATGCGCGTCATCGAACAACAGCACAAGCAGGTTGAGCGGGTTGGAGAGGTAGTAGCTGAACACCGGCCAGCCGTTCTGGCCGAGACCGATGCCGCCCATGTAGAAGAGCGACGCGCGCCCCTCGAGCACGCGACGGAACCAGGCGTAGAAGTCGACGTACTGGGCGCGGATGTCGGCCGAGACTATCGACTTGGCGCCGAATGGAGCCACGCCCGCAAGCACCAGCCCGGCCACGAGCACCGCCACCGGCACGACAAACGCCAGCGCGTACCAGCCCAGATTCGTGCGCATCGGACGTCGGGCCGGACGCTCCTCTGCCTCCCGCGACCCTGCCGCCCGCTCGGCCGCCTTCGTCCCCGAGACCGCCCGCGCGCCGCCCCTCGCTGCCGCCGCGCCAACCCGTCCGGCGGCCCGCGCGCCGCCCGCCATATGCTTCGCCATGAACGCTCCCGCCACACACCCCAAATGGGGCCACAAACAAAGACGGCCGCGGAGCCCTCAAGCCCCGCGGCCGCAGAACCAACTCGCCCTCTTACACGTTGAACCTAAAGTGCATCACGTCGCCGTCCTGCACCACGTAGTCCTTGCCCTCCATACGCAGCTTGCCGGCCGCCTTGCAGCCCGCCTCGCCGCCGAGGGAGACGTAGTCGTCATAGCTCGCGACCTCGGCCTTGATGAAGCCCTTCTCGAAGTCGGAGTGGATGACGCCGGCGGCCTGCGGGGCCTTGGCGCCAACGGGCACGGTCCAGGCCTTGACCTCCATCTCACCGGCCGTGAAGTAGCTCTGCAGACCCAGCGTGCGGTACGCGGCGCGGGCCAGCGTGTCCAGGCCGCTCGCCTCGAGGCCCAGGTCGGCCAGGTACTCGGCGGCCTCCTCGGGCTCCAGCTCGGAGAGCTCGGCCTCCACCTTGGCGCAGATGGGCAGCGGCTCGATGCCGTCGATGGGCGAAAGCGGCTTATCCAGCGCGTCCTCGTCCACGTTGGCCACATAGATGATGGGCTTGAGCGTGAGCAGGAACAGCTGTTTGGCCGCGGCGCGCTCGTCGTCGGTCATGTCCATGTCGATGGCGCGGTTGCCGTCGTTGAGCCAGGTCAGCAGCCGGGTGGCCACCTGGAACTTGGGCATGAGCTCCTTGTCGCGCTTGCCCTCCTTCTCGAGCTTGGGCAGCTGCTTCTCGAGCGTCTGGATGTCGGCGAGGATGAGCTCGGTCTTGATGGTCTCGGCGTCACTGGCCGGGTCGACGAACTCGGCCGCGCGGTCGTTCTCGCGCATGACGTTGGGGTCGGAGAAGTAGCGCACGACCTCGCAGATGGCGTCGGTCTCGCGAATGTTGGCGAGGAACTGGTTGCCGAGGCCCTCGCCCGCGGAGGCGCCCTTCACGAGACCGGCGATGTCGACGAACTCCACCGTGGCGGGCACGATGCGGCCCGGGTGCACGATGTCGGCGAGCTTCTGCAGGCGGCCGTCGGGCACGTCGACGATGCCCACGTTGGGGTCGATCGTGGCAAAGGGATAGTTGGCCGCGAGGCCACCCTTCTTGGTGAGGGCCGTGAAGAGGGTCGACTTGCCCACGTTGGGCAGGCCCACGATGCCGATTGAGAGAGCCACGATCGTTCCTTTCGCACTGGTGCATTACAACCCGAGCATACCGCGCCCGGGAACCGTTTACTTGTCGAGCTTCTCGAGGAAGTCGAGCCCGCGCCTGAGCTGCTCCATGCCCTGCTTCTTGAGGCGAGCGACCTCGGCCTTCTGCTTGGCCTCGCGCTTCTTGCGCTCCTCTTCCTCCTTGTCGGGAACCACGAGCACGTGGGGGTCGTAGCTCTCCCAGGTGAGGGCGCGCTCGCCGCAGGCCTTGAGGCAGGCGCCGCACTCGGTGCAGTAGGACGGCTCCACGCGAAAGACCCCGTCGTCGGTGATCTCGCAGGCGCGGGTGGGGCAGACGTCGGCGCAGTCGCCGCAGAGCGTGCAGCGTTCCGGGTCGCAGGAGGGCATCTTCGGTGCGAGACGAACCGCGAGCTTGGGATGCTTCTGGAGGGTGGTGAGCAGCAGCTGCCTGCGCTGGGTGAGCACGCGGCGCTTGCGCGTGGCGTTGGGCGCGGTTTCGCCCTCGATGGCGTGCGTGAGGGCGTTGATGCGCCGAGTGTTGGCGTCGAGCTTCTGCGTGATGGAACGCGCCACGGCCACGGCCGGGTTCACGGCGCCAAGCGCGGCCATGCCCTGCTTGGCCAGGCTGTCCATGAACTCCTTGCGCTCGAAGGCGTGGTTCTTGGTGCGGTCGAGGGACTTCTCGTCCACCTCGAGGCCGAGGCCCCTGCCGCTCATCTCCTCAGCCTGGCCGATGGCCTCCACGTACGCGTCCTCGCCGGTGGTGGTGCGGCAGCGGTCGCAGATGCCCATGGGCAGATAGACCGACACGTTGGGGTAGTCGGCGAGAACCGCGAACCAGACCTCGGGAGAGACGGCTCCCACGCACGGCAGCACGACCTCGTTCTCCTCGGGGATGCGACCGAGTGCGCGCGTGCAGGTGACGTAGGCGTGCTCGTAGGCCGAGGCGGCACGGGCGATGCGCTCGTAGAGCTTGCGCGGCATGATCTGCGGCGCATTGAGGCACTCACTGGGGCAGGCCGCGGTGCAGAGTCCGCACTTGCGGCAGCTGTCCGCAAGCTCGATGACGCCGTCGGACAGATCGATGGCGTTCACGGGGCAGACGTCCGCGCAGCGGCGGCACGACTTGAGGTCATGGCTCTGGCAGGTGGTGCACGGCGTGGAGTTGGGGCGCGGACGGGCCTTGTACTCCCCGGGGTTCCAGGTCTTCACCTCGTCGGGATTGGCGGCAAGGGCGTTGGCGACGTCCGAGACGGGATTCGAGAGCGACTGCCAGTCGTTCTTGATGTCGATGAACTCGTCGATGAGGTCGCGCTTCTCCGCCATGTCTCTCCCTCGTGCCGCGCGCCGCCTTCCCCGAGCGACGCAAGGGTTCATTGTATCCCGGCCGGCGCGGGGCCGGGCGACCGACGCTCGCGTCCTCGCGCAAAACACGCGGTGCGGGATGCTCGCTAACGGTCACCTGGCCTCGCGTCCTGCGTAAACAGCAGACGGCCCGGAGCATACCGGAGCGGAAGGCCGGGGACTTGCGAAGCAAGTGACCTTCCGCGGAGGTATGCGCCGGGCCGTCGTCGAGAAACGCTAGAGACGCGAGACCGGAACCTCGCAGGTGGCTAAGCCGTCATCGGGCTTAGTACATGCCGCCACCCTGGCCGCCCTGCGCGGCAGCCTGGGAGATGGCCTCCTCGATGGTGGTGTCCTTGGGCTCGTCGGTGACCGTGGCCTCGGTGATGAGGATCAGGGACGCGACGGAGGCGGCGTTCTGGAGCGTGGTGCGCGTGACCTTGACCGGGTCGAGCA
>UWSJ01000052.1 GCA_900549525.1 uncultured Coriobacteriaceae bacterium
GCTCCGCCTCCAGCTCCGCCTCCAGCTCCGCCTCCAGCTCCGCGAAGGAGTCTAGTATGCGGACGATCTCTTGTTGAATCTCCATGGGCGGAACGGGGATTTGGATAGTCGCAAGGTCTGTCGGCTTAACCTCGATGACCTTGGCTCCCCGAGCAATCTTCTTTTTCTGCTTCCAGAACCCCTCGGTGCCAAAACAGTAGGCGATATAACGAGGGTTCATGTCGGAGTGGAAGAAGCAGGCATGGCCGCTTACCGCCACCGGCGTCGTGCCCTCCCAAACAAGAGGGGTGCAGACGTCCTCAACGTTTTCGCTCGTAATTGCGATAACGATATCGTTCGGCAAGGCAATCTTGCAACGCTTGTACTGAGCCTCCGGGATGAAGGAAAGGGCATGGTCGGTAGTCATCCCGAATCGGGTGTAAATCTGCCCGTAGTGGATGCAGGGCTCGCCAGCCTCCACGAAGTCCTTCTTCTGGATACCTGAACCGCGCGTGAAGGTGCCCACCTCGCCCAGCGCCTTGTACTCCACGCCGTCCGGGCAGAGTCTGGCCACCAGTTCGTCGATCTTGCTCATGTCACTCCCCCGCTCTTCGGTACTTCTGATTACGGCCGCGCGGTTTGACCGGTATAGTTCGCTCAACTAATCCCTGCTCAAGCGCGGGATTGAGATAGTTCTTAACGAAGTTCATGCGGTCCGCCAGTCCCATTGCCTCCATGAGTTCGCGAACGCCCCTCGCCCCGTTCCCCAAAGCCGCAAGCAGACTCCCGACTTGTGGGGTTACTTGTAGGGTATCTTGTGGGGTCTTTTCGGCAAGCTCGCCGAGTGCCTCCTCGAACAGCCCGAGCATGAACTCCACGAACCCCGTGCTCTCGCCTTCGGCATCCGCCTGTCCCAGCGCCACGTAGTAGCCCGCCTGCCGATCCCTGATGAGCTCCTCCACCGGAAGCCAGAAGAACAGCTCGTATGCCATGCGCTAACCCTCCAAATCCGCGACGATGGCGTCAATCTGGGAACGGAGCTCGACCTCGCGCTTGACGATGCCGGCGATGCGCTCGTTGAGCTCGGTGATGTCGACCTTCACGCGGGTGTCGCGCTTCTCGACCCAGGTACCCACGGACAGGTTGCAGTGGTTAGCACCCTCGCCGATTTCGTCAATCCCCACAAGCTTGGAGAAGTGCTCCTCCTCCGTGCGGTCTATGACAGCGCTAGCGATCTTCTCGATGTGTTCAGGCCCCAGCACGTTCTTGTTGCCCACGTGACCGAAGAGCTCGCTCGCGTCCACGAAGAGCACGCGGTCGTCGGCCTTGTGCTTGGAGAGCACGATGACGCAGGTGGCGATGGTGACGCCGAAGAAGAGGTTCGCCGGCAGCTGGATGACGGCATCGACGAAGTTGTTGTCGACGAGGTACTTGCGGATCTTCTCCTCCGCGCCGCCGCGGTAGAGCACGCCAGGGAACTCGACGATGGCGGCCGTGCCGTCCGTGGAAAGCCAGGAGAGCATGTGCATGGTGAACGCCAGGTCGGCGTAGCCTTTGGGGGCAAGCACGCCCGCCGGGCTGAAGCGCGGATCGTTGATGAGGGTGGGGTCGTTGTCGCCCACCCACTTCACCGAGTAGGGCGGGTTGGAGACGATGGCGTCGAAGGGCTCGCCGTCCCAGTGCTGGGGGTTCAGGAGCGTATCACCGCGCGCGATACTGAAGTCGCTGAAGTTCACGTGGTGCAGGAACATGTTGATGCGCGCGAGGTTGTAGGTGGTGGGGTTGATCTCCTGGCCGAAGAAGCCACCGTGCACGTTCTGGGTGCCGAGGATCTTGGCGAACTTGAGCAGCAGCGACCCCGAGCCGCACGCCGGGTCGTAGACCTTGTTGACGCTCGTGCGGTGCCCGATGACGATGCGGGCCAGGAGCTCCGAGACCTCCTGCGGGGTGAAGAACTCGCCGCCCGACTTGCCGGCCGAGCTCGCGTACATGTTCATGAGGTACTCGTAGGCATCGCCGAACAGGTCGATGCTCGCGTCGCGGACGCTGCCGAAGTCGAGGTCGCGGATACCGCCGATGATCTTGGCGAGACGGGCGTTGCGCTCGTCGAGCGTGCCGCCGAGCTTGTTGGAAGTGACGTCCACGTCATCGAAGAGGCCCTTGAAGTCATCCTCAGAGGCGGTGCCCACACTTGAGCCCTCGATCGCCTCGAAGATCTCCTTGACGTGGATGTTGAGCTCGGAGTCCTTGTCGGGCGCCTTGGCCACGTTGCCGAAGAGCTGTGACGGCAGGATGTAGTAGCCCAAGTCGGTCACTACGCCCTCGCGAGCTACCTCGGCGTCCTCGTCGGAGAGCTCCGCGAAGGAGAAGGATTCGTCGCCCGTGGCCTCGCGCTCGCTGGTGTCGATGAACTCGGCGGGATCCTCGGAGATGAAGCGGTAGAAGAGGAAGCAGAGGATGTAGGCCTTGAAGTCCCAGCCGTCCACGGCACCGCGCACCTCGTCCGCGATGCCCCAGATGGCCTTGTGGAGCGCGTCACGCTGCGCCTGCCTGCCGATCTGTACCATGTGCTGAACCCTTCTCGCCTGGCTTGATTCAATGGCTCATTATTCTAGGCGAGGACTAGCTGCCGGGCCGGCCGCCTTGGCGGCGACTAAAGGACGGATGGACGAAGCACTCGAGCTTGGGATCGTACATGGGGCCTCCGTCCTGGCTTGCGCGTCCAGACAACGATAGCCCGCCGGTGCCACTTTGTGACGCGCACCCCGCATCACAACTCCTGATGACGAAAACGGAGCGAAGGAGCTCGTAACGGCCTCATTACTCCGATTTCGTTGTCGTCAGCGTCGGGGTCCAAGAGGCACAAAAAGGCCGGCGCCCGGGAACCCGGACGCCGGCCTGCAGGCGTTCGCCAGCTCGTCTGGCGACAAGTCGCCAGCTACGCAAGCGCCTTCCGCAACAGCTCGTTGAAGAGCTTCGGGTTGCCCTTGCCGCGGCTCGCCTTCATGCACTGGCCCACCAGGTAGCCGATGACCTTCTGGTTGCCGTCGCGGTACTGCTGCGCCTGGTCGGGGCAGTTGGCAAGCACCTCGTCGACGATGGGCTGCAGGGCGCCCGCGTCGCTCACCTGGCGCATGCCGCGCTCGTCCACGATCATCTCCGGGTCGTCGCCCGTCTCGGCCATGGCGCCAAAGACCTCGTGGGCCTGGTTGGAGCTGATGGCGTCCGAGGCAAGCAGCTTCGCGAGCGACGCCACCTGGGCCGGCGCAAGGCCACTCTCCGCAAGGCCCGTGCCCGCCGCCTTGAGGTACGCCACGAGCTCGTTGACCACGAGGTTCGCCACCGTCTGCGCGCCCTTGGCGTCAAGCCCCTCGATGGCCTTCTCGAAGAACGCCGCCGTCTCGGGGTCACCGGCAATCTGCTCGGCATCGGCGCGCTTCACGCCCGCCGCCACGTAGCGGTCGCGCTTGGCATCCGGCAGCTCGGGAATCTCGGCGCGGCAGCCGTCGATGAAGTCGTCCGTGAGGTCGAAGGGCGCCAGATCCGGATCCGGGAAGAGGCGGTAGTCGTCGGCCGTCTCCTTCACGCGCATCACGACGGTGCGCTTGCGGCTCGGCTCCCAGTGGCGCGTCTCCTGGTAGATGACGCCACCCTCCTCGAGCACCTCCGCCTGGCGGCAGATCTCGTACTCCAGGCCGTCATGCAGGCTCTTGAAGGAGTTGAGGTTCTTGAGCTCGGTCTTGGTGCCAAGACGCGTCTCGCCACGGCGACGCAGGCTCACGTTGCCGTCGCAGCGCATGGAGCCCTTCTCCATCGAGCAGTCGGAGATGCCGAGCGTCAGGAACACGCGACGCAGCTTCTCCATGAACAGGCGCGCCTCCTCCGGCGTGCGGAGGTCGGGCTCGGTCACGAGCTCGATGAGCGGCGTGCCGCAGCGGTTGTAGTCGACGAGCGACTCGGTGGCCGCCGTGATGCGGCCCTCCTCGCCGCCCACGTGCACCATCTTGGCGGCGTCCTCCTCCATGTGGATGCGCAGGATGCGAATCGGTACGGTGTACGAGCCGTCCTCGGCGCGCTCGGGCACGGCGAGGTTGGCGGTGTCATAGGTACCCTGGCTCGAGGCCTTGGGACGCGCCACGGCATCGCCGCCCTCGGGCATGTGCTCGCTCATGGACGTGGAGAGACCTACGGCGTTGGCGCTGGCGCTCGCGAGGCTCTGGGCCTCCGCCTCGCCAAACGCGCAATCCGGACGCTCGGCCGCGCCGCGCCCGGAAACCTCAAGGTCGAGATGTCCGTGCATGCAGAAGGCGACCGGGCCCTGGGTGGTCTGGAAGTTCTTGGCCATGTCCGGGTAGAAGTAGTGCTTGCGATAGAACATGCTGTGCCGCATGATCTGGCAGTTTGTGGCAAGGCCGGCCTTCACGATGGAGCGGATGGCCTCGCGGTTGGGCACCGGCAGCGCACCGGGAAGCCCCAGGCACACCGGGCACACGTTGGCGTTGGGCTCGTCGTCGTGGGAGAGGCGGCAGTTGCAGAACATCTTGGTGTCGAGCGCGGTGAGCTCCGTGTGGATCTCGAGGCCGATGACGGCCTCCCAGTCCTGGAGCACCTCGTTGAGCTTCTTCATCTAGAGCTCACCCCCCTTCCCCGCGAAGTCGGGTGCCACGGAAAGCGCCGTGGCGGACGCACCGCCGTCCGGCGCGACGGCAGCGGCGGCCCCGGCCTTCTCGGCACTGGCCTTCTCCACGGCACGCGCGAACGTGAGCAGGTCGCGGTCCTTGAACGCAGGTCCCACGAGCTGCGCGGACGTGGGCAGCCCGGAGTCGGCGCCCAGGCCCAGCGGCACCGAGACACCGCCGTTGCCCGCGATGTTGATGCTGATGGTGTAGAGGTCCGAGAGGTACATCTGCGTGGGATCGGAGAGCTCGCCAAACTTGAACGCCGTGCGGGGCGAGGCCGGCATGAGGATGACGTCGACCTTCTCGTAGGCGGCCTGGTAGTCGCGCGTGATGAGCGTGCGCGCCTTCTGCGCGGCAAGGTAGTACTTCTCGTACACGCCGCTGGAGAGCAGCCACGCGCCGAGCATCTGGCGACGCTTGGCCTCCGCGCCAAAGCCGTGGGCGCGCGAAAGGTCGCTTTGCTCGGCCAGGGTGGCGCAGCCCGGCTCCTGATAGCCGTAGCGCACGCCGTCGAAACGGGCGAGGTTGGAGAAGGCCTCGCACGGGCCCAGCACGTAGTAGGCGGCGATGGCGGCGTCGAGGTTGGGAAGGTCGACCTCGACGAGCTCGGCCCCCTGGGCGCGCAGGCCCTCGGCGGCGGCCTTCACGGCAGCGGCAACCTCGGGCGCGAGGCCCTCGGCGTCCATGAGGCGCGGCACGATACCCACGCGCCTGCGCGCGACACCGTCCTCGAGGTGCTCGGTGAAGTCAACCGCGCAGTCCTGGCTCGTGGAGTCCATCTGGTCGTGGCCGCCCGCCGTAAGCGCGTTCATGGCAAGCGCCACGTCGCGCACGCTGCGGCCGAAGGGACCCACCTGGTCAAGCGACGAGCCGAAGGCCACCACGCCGTAGCGGGAGACGGCGCCGTACGTGGGCTTCATGCCCACGACGCCGCAGAGCGCCGCCGGCTGGCGGATGGAGCCGCCCGTGTCCGAGCCGAGCGCGAGCGTGACCTCGCCCGCCGCCACGGCCGCGGCGCTGCCGCCCGAGGAGCCGCCGGGGACGCGCGCGAGGTCCCACGGGTTGTTCGTGCGGTGGAAGGCCGAGCTCTCCGTGGAGGAGCCGAACGCGAACTCGTCCATGTTGGCCTTGCCGATGGGCAGGCAGCCCGCGTCAAGCATGCGCTGCACGCAGGTGGCGGTGTAGACGCTCTCGTAGTTGCCGAGCATCTTGGAGGCGCAGGTCGTGCGCGTGCCCACGAGGTTCATGTTGTCCTTGATGGCAAGCGGCACGCCGGCGAGCGCGGGAAGCTCCTCGCCGGCGGCGCGGGCGGCGTCCACGCGGGCGGCGGCGTCAAGCGCGAGCTCGGGCGAGACCTGCAGAAACGCCTGGACCGCGCCGTCGCGCCGCTCGACGGCGTCAAGCGCCGCGCGCGCGACCTCGCTGGCCGTGAAGTCGCCGGCGACGATGCCGTCACGGATGGCGGAAGCGGAAAGGGTGTCGAGCGTGGCTGCCATTACGCCTCACCCCCACCCAGGATGGACGGCACGCGGAAGTAGCGCTCGCGCGTGGAGGCGGCATCCTCGAGCGCCACGTCGACGGGCAGGCCGGGACGCTCCACGTCGGTGCCCATGACGTTCGAGAGGTCGCCGATGGGATGGAAGGTAGGCGGCACGTCCGCCGCGCCGTACTGGAGAACGGGCTCCAGCATGCCGATGGCGTCGTTCATGTAGGCAGTCATCTCGGTGAGCTCGTCGGGCGCAAGCCCGATGCGGGCGTACTCGGCGATGCCCGCCACGTCTTTCTCGGATAGAGCCATGGGGCCTCCTGCAGCCAGCCGCTGGATTTGCAAGATGCCATTTTACGGCAGCCGCGAGATGCGTCGGCGCTCCCCGATCAATTGTGAACGGACGGTAACACGCGTCGCCTGCGGCCGCAGGCCCCTACGCGCGGGCCAGGCGGGCGATGTGCACGATGAGGTAGGTGAGCTCGTCGGTCGGCACGGGCGAGCCGTACTGGGACTCCATGTACTCGGCGATCCTGTCGGCCGTCTGCGCCTCCCGCGGGTGGGCGGCAACGAGCTGCTCGTGGAGCAGCTCGTCCGTGTCGCCCAGCATCGCACCTGTGAAATAGCGCTCCACGAAGTACTTCACGTGCGTAACGAAGCGCAGGTAGTGAATGCTCTTTGGGTCGATCGGGCGGTTCAGCGAGAATAGGACGAGGTTCACGAGCCTGCCCATGACCTTGGCATAGCGCATGGCGTCGTAGTCCGAGCCGTCGCTGCGCGCGTTGGCGAAGTGGAACGCGAGGTTGGCGGCCTCCCCCTCGGGAAGCTCGATGCCCAGGCGCTCGCGGACGACCTGCAGCCCCACGAGCCCCGCACGGAACTCGTCCGGGTAGTAGGTCTTGATCTCCCAGTACACGCGGTTGGTTATGCGCACGCCCTCGCGCATGCGCTCGATGGAGAAGCTGAGGTGATCGGCGAGCACCAGGTAGACGTTCTTGGAGAGCCCCACGCCCAGCAGCTTCTCGGCCGCTGCCACAATCTCCGTGGTCGACGAGCTGGAAGCGCAGGCGGGTGGAGCAGTGCTCGAGGTGGACGACATTGTCCTCGCCCCCGACGCACGTCACGATGGTTTGCGCAAGATCCTGGTAGTCCATGCGAATCTCCTTCGTCGTTGCCGCTGGGCGGCAGGTGGGCGCATTCCCCAGGGACGAAGAAGGGCAGCATCCGCTCCAACATCGACTGGGGATGTCAGAAGGATCCTGCCCGCATGACCGGTAACATGTCCTTAGTAACATCCTGCAAGCTATCGGAGGAGTCCGGCCCTCGCCAGCGCCTCGCCGCGAACGGTAGGAAAACCGTGGTGAACGGCAGCGCCGGCCTCATATTACCGCGCCATATCCAAACCGCCGCGCCGGTGTAACGCGCGCGTTGCCGAGAAATGTACTTCGCGTCATGAACTCCTGAGGCTGGTACAACGTCCGAAGGGGCGCGCAGGCACCCCGAGGAACTTGTCGAAGGAGACTCCATGAGCGAAGACATCATCACGGTATCGACCGTCACCCTCCAGCCCGAGTGGGGCGACAAGGAGCGCAACCTCAACCGCATCCTCGGCTTCATGCGCGCCGCGGCAAAGAAGGGCTCGGACCTCGTCGTCTTCCCGGAGATGGCGCTGACCGGCTACGACGACGAGCCCGACAAGCCCCTCAAGGAGAAGATGCAGTACCGGCTCGCCGAGACCGTCCCCGGCCCCTCGACCGACGTGGTCGCCGAGGCCGCCAAGAAGCTCGGCCTCTACGCGGTGATGGGCATGCCGATCCGCGACGAGGAGAAGCCCGACACCATCTACAACGGCCTGGCGATCTTCTCGCCCGACGGGCTCGTGGGCAGCTATCACAAGATGCACCTGCCCGCGCCCGAGCCCAACTGGGCGACGCGCGGCGACAAGCCCTTCATCCTCGACACGCCGTGGGGCCCCGTCGGCTGCGCCATCTGCTACGACACCTACTGCTTCCCCGAGCTCATGGACTACTACGTGGCCAAGGGCTGCAGGCTCTACATCAACTCCACGGCGCTCGCCCACTGCCACGGCCGCTACCTGGGTGACACCACGCTGCAGGCGCAGTGCGTGCGCGAGGGGATCTACATCGTCTCCTCCAACCTCGGCGGCCTCGACGTCGACAACTACTTCTGGGGCGGCTCGTCGATCCTGGGGCCGGGGCGCGGCACCTGGGAGCCCAAGTACTACGCCGGCATGCCCTTCACGGCAGACGGCGCCGACGAGGAGGCCATGTACACGGCGACGATAGACCTCTCGCTGGCGACGCGCTTCCTCTACAAGGACAACCCGAGCGTGGGCGGCACCGACTGGCGTCCCGACAAGTACGTCGAGATGTTCAAGGACGTGCTCGCCGACGAGAGCTTCGGCAAGTAGCCGCGCCGCCGCCCGCCGCTCGGCCGCCGGCGTGTCGCGCCCCCGAGCGCTCTGCTCCCCCGGGCGCGTCTCGTGCGGGCGCGCGTCTCGCGCTTGCCTGCAAGCCCATATACCGCTTATGTGGAGGCACCCGCGTCCGAGGCGCCTCCACACATTTCTTTACCGAACGCAAACACCCTCAACGCCCAGCGTACATGCTATATAGTTGAGCTGCGCCGCAAGACTTCCCCAACTATTTCGGAGTCTTGAAGTAAATTCCGGTTAACTAATGGTATATATAGGCGCAGCAAACGCGGGTCGTGGTCGTCCGGGGAAAGGCGCCACACTCGCAGCGAGGCCCCAAGGGGCAGCAAGGAGAAAGCATGAGCGAGATCATCGACGTGTACGGCCGCCAGGTGCTCGATTCGCGCGGCAACCCCACCGTTGAGGTTGAGGTCACCCTTGACGACGGCTCCTTCGGTCGTGCCATCGTGCCGTCCGGCGCCTCCACCGGCGAGTTCGAGGCCGTCGAGCTCCGTGACGGCGACAAGTCCGTCTACGGCGGCAAGGGCGTGCTCAAGGCCGTCGACCACGTGAACAACGAGTGCGCCGACGCGGTCCTTGGCCTCGACGCCACCGAGCAGCGCGACGTCGACGCCGCCCTCATCGCCGCCGACGGCACGCCCAACAAGGGCAAGCTCGGCGCCAACGCCATCCTCGGCGTCTCCATGGCCGCCGCCCGCGCCGCCGCCGAGTCCGTGGGTCTTCCCCTCTACAAGTACCTCGGTGGCCCCAACGCCCACGTGCTGCCCACGCCCATGATGAACATCCTCAACGGCGGCGTGCACGCCACCAACAACGTGGACTTCCAGGAGTTCATGATCATGCCCGTCGGCGCCCCCACCTTCTCCGAGGCCCTGCGCTGGTGCACCGAAGTCTACCACACGCTCAAGTCCGTCCTGGCCGAGTCCGGTCACGCCACGGGCGTGGGCGACGAGGGTGGCTTCGCCCCCGACCTCAAGACCAACGCCGAGCCGTTCGAGTGGATCGAGCGCGCCGTCGAGAAGGCCGGCTTCAAGCCGGGCGAGGACTTCCGCTACGCCATGGACCCGGCTACCTCCGAGTGCTACAACAAGGAGACCGGCATGTACGAGCTCAAGGGCGAGGGCCGCACGCTTTCGTCCGACGAGATGATCGACTACTGGGAGCAGCTCATCAAGAAGTTCCCGATCATCTCCATCGAGGACGGCCTTGCCGAGGAGGACTGGGACGGCTGGGTGAAGCTCACGCAGCGCATCGGCAACAAGGTGCAGCTCGTCGGCGACGACCTGTTCGTCACCAACAAGTCCCGCCTCGAGAAGGGCATCAAGCTCGGTGCCGCCAACGCCCTGCTCATGAAGGTCAACCAGATCGGCTCGCTCACCGAGTCCTTCGAGGCCATGGCCACCGCCGAGCGCTACGGCTACGCGCAGGTCGTCTCGCACCGCTCCGGCGAGACCGAGGACACCACAATCGCCGACATCGTCGTGGCCACCAACGCCGGCCAGATCAAGACCGGCGCCCCCTGCCGCACCGACCGCGTCGCCAAGTACAACCAGCTCCTCCGCATCGAGGACGAGCTTGGCGACTCCGCCGTCTACGCCGGCATGAGCCCCTTCCGTTTCCTGAAGTAGCTTTTTGACGCACGGCCGCTGCGGGTCTCGGGTTTTGCCCGCAGCGGCCCTTTGGAAGCCGACCCAACCGGCCGGTTTCCAAAGGGCCAAGCCCCAGAGCTCTCGTCGATGGCAACGGTACCTCCGCCCACGCGGCTCGTTTCGTTCGCTTTACCCGATGTTCGTGGGTCCTCTCCCCCACGAACTAAAACTCCAGGACGCGCGTGTCCCCGCACGACGCGTCCCCAGGGTGACCGTGTCCCCGCACGGCACCCTCTCTTCCCAAGGCGCCCGCGTGTCCCCGCACGCGGGCGCCACCTTGTCTCGAAAGGCTGCCGAGGTTGGGCCCTATCGTGATGCGTCGTCGCCTGGGGATGCCTTGCCCTAGGCGCCTACAGCGCGCGCTTCCTTTCCGTGTCTTGCTCGCCCCGCGTGAGCGCGCGTGCGAGCGCGGCAACGACGACAAGGCTCGCCACCGTTGCCGGCAGTGGCGAGAGGGACAGCATCGGCATTCCCATGAGCAGGCCGATGAGGTATGGGACGAGCCAGACGAGCCACACCACGGTGCTGAGTCTGTGGAAGGCCTCAAGCGCTCGGCCGTCTCGACGAAGCAGCGTCACGAGCGCCCAGATCGCATGGAACAGCATGAGCACGATGGCGGCGGCGCCCGTGACGGCGTGGACGAGCGGCATGGCCGCGCCGGAATCCGCGCGCGCCATCGCCGTCATGATGGCCGTACCCGTCGAGTCGCACACGAGGCCGCACCAGAACAGGACGACGTGACGCACATGCAGGCTGCCAACTCGCCGTTCCCCAAAGACACCGACCGTATAGAAGACAAGTGCAAGCGTAATGGCCGTGCTCGCAAGCATAAGCTGCATGGACACTCGTATCCCCTACCTTTCTTTGGGTAGTTCCTGAACGTTGTTCATTTTAAACAGGCCGCATGTCTAGGCTTACCTTTGAAGCCTTTAATGAACACTGTTCACAATCTCGTCACACGGTTCCATGGCGCATTAGAATTAGCTACGTACCGGACGCTCCGCCTCTCAATACGGGAACGCGCCATTTTCAAACCAGTAGGAGCGACTATGCCAAGAAGGCCTGAGACGAGCAGGGAGGACATCCTTGCGGCCGCAACGGAGCTGGCCCGCAAGGACGGGCTTGCCAAGCTGAGCATTCGCTCGGTCGCAGCCTCGAGCGGTGTGTCCGTTGGGACCATCTACAACTACTTCCCCGATAAGGATGCGCTGGTAACCGGCGTGGTGGGAAGCTTCTGGCACGATGCCCTCGACCCATGGCTCTCGAGAGCGGGCTCCCTCGGGCTCGTCGAGGCTTGCGAGGAACTTGCTGCCTGCCTCGTGGGTTCGCTCTCGGAGTTTCGCGGCAGCTGGATTGCCAAGTCGGAGCTGCGGCGACCGCGCAGGGAAGGCGAGGCAAAGCAGGGAGAGAGTGACCTCATTGGCCAGGTCGTCGAGGCGCTCGCGGCATCCGCCCGAGACGATGCGCGCATCGACCAGAAGAAGATAGCCGACGTCGGCGCCCACGAGCTCGCCAAGCTTTGCTGGCATGAGGTCCGGGATGACGCACGGGAAGGCTCTGCCTCATGCCTGGCGCTTGCCAAGACGATCGAGCTTGCCTTCTACAAGTAAGATATCGGCGGCCAGACCCCACAAGCCGACGCCCATCACGGAGTGATGGGCTGGGCCCGGCCAAAAACCGAGCCTTAAGCGCGCCAACCAACTCGATAGAACAGCCCGACGCTACGCGCCCTCACTCGAGCCCGAACGAATCCTATGCCGCATCACGGTCCCAAAGGCGCCGGCGAGCATCTGCTGGAAGAGCGTTCCCATCATGACCGGGAACACGACCTCGCCGGGGAAGAACTGGGCGGCAATCACGGCACCGGCCGAGATGTTGCGCATACCCACGCCGAAGGTCATGGTCACGAACGTGGACGTATTCACACGCAACAGCTTCGCAAGGCCCATGCCCAACGTGAAGCCAAACGAGGTAAACAGGCAGATGTAGGCCATAACGGCAAACAGCTCGGGCGTGATGTGACGCATGTATTCGCTCATCTGCGTGGCGTTGGACGCCATGATGAGCATGAGCAGCACGCGCACGCCCGGGGCAATCGTGGGAGAGAGCACTTTGTGCCCCCAACCGTGCGTGGCGTCGTTCACAAGCATGCCCGCCAGGGCCGGCAGCGCAATCATGAAGATCATCTGCGTCATCATGCTCACCACGTCAACGGCCACCGTCTCGCCGAGGAGCACCTTGAGCGACAGCGGAATGGAGAACGGCGCCAGCACCGTAGACACGAGAATCGTGGCGAGCGCCAGCGAACGATTGCCGTCGTACATGTCACACCACAGGAAGCTCACCACGGCCACGGGCACGCAGTACTCCAGCGTGGCACCGATGACGAGGTTGGCGTCGTTGCCAAACAGCAGGCCCGACAGCGCACGTGAGGCCAGCGGCATCACCACCATCGTCATCGAGAGAATGGCCAGCATGTAGCGCGGGCGGCGAAACACCTCCAGGACGCTCCGAAGATTGTTGTTGAGCGACCCCTGGAACGTCATGATCGCGAACATCACGGGAACCGCGTGCTCGGTCACACCAAACACATTCGGGAACAGCACGCCCGTGATGACGCAAAGCGGCGCGATGAACATCATGTGCGAGCCGATGGCGTCGCCAAACCTCTTCCAGCGCTCCACGCGCAGACCTCCCACAACCCGGACGACACAAGGCAATTCTCGAATAGAACCGCCCGCTCCATAACCCCTCGCGGTTTTGGGTATTATGCCCAAAACCCGGTAAACCCCACTTTCGGTGGGGTATTATCGACAAGGCTCGTTCGACAGGCAAGGTTAGGACACGCGATGGAACACCTTCTTAACATCAACGGCGTCTCGGCAAGCGCCGATGAAAAGCCCATCCTGCACGATGTTTCCCTCACGCTCGGCAGCGGTGAGTGCCACGTGCTCATGGGCCCCAACGGCGCTGGAAAGTCCACGCTCGGCCACGTCATCATGGGCGACCCCGTGTACCGCACCACCTCGGGCACCATCGAGTTCAATGGCGCCAACATCACCGACGACTCGCCCGACAAGCGCTCGCTCGCGGGCATCTTCCTCTCCTA
>UWSJ01000053.1 GCA_900549525.1 uncultured Coriobacteriaceae bacterium
CGATGAAGGCCTTCTTGTCCTTGAACGAGATGGCCTTCTTGGGGCAGATCTCGCGACAGGGGTGGGCGAGGCAGCCCTGGCAGGCGCCGCGCATCACACGGTAGACGTTGTCCTCGCACGCGTTGCACGCGAACTTGATGATGTTGATGAGAGGCGGCTGGTAGTAGGTCTCGGGCTTGGCGGCCTCGGCCACACCCTCGGAGAGCTTGGAGGGCTTGTTGACGTCCTGGAGCGGCAGGCCCATGGCGAGGCGAATGCGCTCGCCCACGATGGCACGCTCGAGAAAGACGCTCTCGCGGTAGGTGGCCACGTCACCTGGGATGATCTGGTAGGGCAGCTCGTCAACCCAGCCGTAGTCCGTGGGCGCGGCGTCGCCGTCGGCCGGGGCGCTTGCGTAGGCGAGCCGCGCGACCTCCCGAAACACCGTGCGGCGAATCTGCGTGAGGTTGGTGTAGACGCCTCGCATCGTATCTGCCATCTGTGGCTTCCTCTCCCCATGGCCGACGAGCGGGCGCCGGCGACGTTGCGCACCGGATTCCCCGTCCGGCGCAGATGAGCCGGGTACCCTCCCCGGGCACTCGGCGTGTGGCGGCCTGGCCGCCCGCAATCAATCTCCTATGGTACCAGCGTGGCGGGCAGCTCCGTGTCCAGAAAGAGCGAACGGATGCGTTCGGGACAGGGTGCCACAAGGTCAAGCGTCTCGTCGGTGACGGGGTGGACGAGCATCTCTTCCCGTGCGTGCAGCATGAGGCCGGGAGCATGGGGACCGCGGTCGGCGGGGACGCCGTAGAGCGCGTCGCCGAGGACGGGAAACCCCGCGTGCGCGAGATGGACGCGAATCTGGTGCTTGCGGCCGGTCACGAGCTCCACCAGCAGCAACGAGCGGCGCGCGGCCGGGCCGCCCGCAACTGCCAGGCGCGTGACGCGCGTCTCGGCCACCTTGCCGGTACGGCTCACGCGCATGCGGCGGGCGTCGTGCCGGTCGCGGCCGATGGGGCCGCCGAACGTCCGAGCGCGCCACGGGAACTCGCCGCGCACCACGGCGAGGTAGCGCTTGCGGGCGGCGCGGTCGTCCGTCGCGTCAGCTCGGGTGACGGCCCGGGCATCCGTCCCGGCAGGACGAGCGGCGGCCCGGTCATCCGTCCCGGTGGGACGAGCGCTCGCAAGGACACCCCCGGACGCCCCGCCCGCACGCCCCGCCAGCGCGGCGTCGAGCGTGGCCTGCACGGCCTTGTCCTTCGAGAACAGCACCACGCCCGTGGTGTCGCGGTCGAGTCGCTGCACGGCCTGGAGCTGCCGCGCCGCCTCGTCCTCGCCCGCCGCCACCAGGTGCGCGCGCACGTCGTCCGTGAGCGTGCGCGCCCCCGTGCCGTCACCGTGCACGATGACGCCCGCGGGCTTGTCCACCGCCAGCAGCCACCTGTCCTCGAACAGCACGCGCACGCCCCCGTCACCAGCCATCACGGTACGCCCCTTTCGTCATGTGTCCCGCTCGTTTCATCTGCGTAGACAACTTGTACCGTTCCTCGAACCGTTCGGCAACATCCGGCCCCCGCATCGTCCGAGGACGATACTCTCCCGCAACGATCGACAAGAAGCCGGTCGCGGACGGCCGCAAGTCCGTCTCGGGCCATCCTCTCGTCTCGGCGCGAGAACCACGCCGAGCTCGACGAATCCCCCGACACCGGGCCAGACCGCCAGCAGGCACGTCGAGATGGAGGCACGCATGGGTTGCATCGGCAGCATGACCAAGCCAAAGCTCGGGTTCCTCGTAGCGGCGATTCAGTTCCCCGCACCGGTGGTGAACAGCCGCGCAGACATCGATCGGCAGGTCGAGGGCATCGTCCGCACCGTCAAGTCGACCAAGGCGGGCTATCCCGGCGTGGAGCTCATCGTCTTCCCCGAGTACAGCACGCAGGGCCTCAACACCGCCAAGTGGCTCACCGACGAGTTCCTCTGCGACATCCCCGGCCCCGAGACCGAAGCGTTCTCGAAGGCGTGCCAGGAGGCCCACGTCTACGGCGTGTTCTCCATCATGGAGCGCAACCCCGACCCCAGCAAGAACCCCTACAACACGGCCATCATCATCAACCCCGACGGCGACATCGTGCTCAAGTACCGCAAGCTCTTCCCTTGGAATCCCATCGAGCCGTGGTACCCCGGCGACCTGGGCATGCCCGTGTGCGACGGCCCGGCCGGCTCCAAGCTCTCCGTCTGCATCTGCCACGACGGCATGATTCCCGAGCTTGCGCGCGAGGCGGCGTACAAGGGATGCAACGTCTACATCCGCATCTCGGGCTACAGCACGCAGGTCAACGACCAGTGGATCCTCACCAACCGCTCGAACGCCTGGCAGAACCTCATGTACACCGTGAGCGTGAACCTCGCGGGCTACGACAACACGTTCTACTACTTCGGCGAGGGCCAGATCTGCAACTTCGACGGCACCACGCTCGTGCAGGGGCAGCGCAACCCCTGGGAGATCGTCACGGGCGAGGTCTACCCCGTGCTGGCCGACAACGCGCGCAAGACCTGGGGTCTCGAGAACAACATCTACAACCTCGGGCACCGTGGCTACGTGGCAAAGCCCGGCGGCGAGTCCGACGCGGGTCTCACCTACATCAAGGACCTCGCGGCCGGTAACTACCACCTGCCGTGGGAGGACGAGGTCGAGGTCAAGGACGGCTCGATCTACGGCTACCCGACCACCGGCGGTCGCTTCGGCAACGACTAGGCGGGTGCGTAGGGGACGGCGCGGGCAGGTCAGCGAGTTGGCGCGATGGGCGCCTGACAAAATCGGTTGCCCGTGTGGAGTAAGCCTCCGGGAGATGACAGAACCGCTCTTCGTGCTGAGCTGATCGACAAGAAATGACAGAACCGCTCTTCGTGCTGAGCACAAGTGGCGGTTTTGTCATCTATAGCACCGCCATCCCCTGCCTCATCCTGCAAACTAGCTGGTAGATGAGCTGACGACTACTGCCGAGAAGTGCGGGGCTTCTCCCCCACCTCCGCACGAACCCGAGTTTTGTCACCGAAGCCGCTACAGCTCCGCACGGGCTGGAGTTTTGGCAACGGCAACGGCATCAACGGCAACGGGCGTCGGCAACCGTCACGACGCAAAACGGCGCGGCCTGGACGAAGCCCCCAGTCCGGGCCGCGCCGCCACCTTACGAGCCGACCGCCTACGCCAGCAGCTCCTGCACGCGCGCCGCGAGACCGCTCGCCGCAACGCTCGTCTGTTCGTGGGTCCTCATGTCGCGGATGGTCGCCGTGCCGGCCGCCACCTCGTCCGGGCCGATCACCACGCAGAGGCTCGCGCGGTGCTTGTCGGCCTGCTTGAACTGCGCCTTGAGCGAGCGTCCCTGGTAGTCGGCCTCGGTGCGGATGCCCGCGCGACGAAGTGCCAGCGTGGTCGAGAAGACGTTCGGGCGCAGGTCGGCCTCCGTGCCAGCCACGTAGACGCAGCCGGGCTCCTCGCCCGCGAGGTCGACGCCCTCCGCCTCAAGCGCAAGCATGATGCGCTCGAAACCTACGGCAAAGCCGATGCCCGGGGTAGGCTTGCCGCCCTCGAGCTCCACGAGCCCGTCGTAGCGACCGCCGCCGCCGATGGCGCCAATGGCAGGGTCTGCGGCATACTCCACCTCGAAGACCGTGCGCGTGTAATAGTCGAGACCGCGCACGAGCGTCGGGTCCTCCTCATACGTCACGCCCGCCTCGTCGAGGTAGCGCTTGACCTGCGCGTAGTGCTCGGCGCACGCCTCGCAGAGGTTGTCGTGCGCAAGCGGGGCGGCCTTCATGACCTCGCGGCAGTGGTCGTTCTTGCAGTCGAAGGCACGCAGCGGGTTGATCTCGGCACGCTCGCGGCACTCGTCGCACATCTCGTCGGCATGGTCGAGGATGAACTGGCGCACCTTCTCGCGATAGGCCGGGCGGCACGCGGCGTCGCCCATGCTGTTGATGGCAAGGTGCAGGTGCTCCGGCGCCAGGCCCAGGCGCTTGTAGAAGTCCATGAGGATGATGATGCACTCGGCGTCGGCCGCAGGGTCGGGCGCGCCCAGCCACTCGATACCCACCTGGTGGAACTGGCGGAGACGCCCCTTCTGCGGACGCTCGCCGCGAAACATCGGCTCGGCGTACCAGAGCTTGACCGGCGCGCCCCCCTGCGGCACAAAGTTGTTCTCCACGGCGGCACGAACCACGCCGGCCGTGCCCTCGGGGCGCATGGCGAGTCGCTGCTTTGGCTTCAGTCCCTGCTCGCCGCCCGCCTCGAAGATGCGCTCGAGCAGCGCGCCGGAGAAGACGCGGAACATCTCCTTGCGTACCACGTCCGTGGACTCACCGATGCCGTGGACGAAGGTCGAGACCTGCTCCATCGCCGGCGTCTCGATGGCGTCGAAGCCGTAGGGCGCGAAGGTCTCGCGCGCCACCGCCTGCATGCGCTCCCAGGCGCGCATCCGCGCCCCGTACAGGTCCTCGGTTCCCTCTGCCTTGTTCGCCATGGGATGCCCTCCTCGCATGCGGCGGCCGCGAGGCGCCGCGCAGTGTCGAAAACGTCAGCGTTCGAGTATAGCGCGGCCGCCGCATGGCAGAAACCGCGGGGTCGGCGCCTATGCGTGCTGCTATTGTCAATGGTGAATGGCTTCGGACGTCGACGGGGACAGGGCGTCGCCGGGGCGGGGACTCGAGGGGCAGCGAGATGACACAGGGACGGCATGACATCCGCTATCGCGGGCTCGACGGCATCAAGGGCCTTGCCCTCGTGGCGGTCGTCCTCTACCACGTGGGTGGCAACGCCCTGCCCGGCGGCTACGTGGGCGTCGACATGTTCCTCACCGTCAGCGGTTTCCTCGCGGGCGTGGGCCTGCTCGGAGTGCTCCGTCGCGAGCGCCGCCTGCGACCGCTTCCCTACTGGCGGCGGCGGCTCGCCCGCATCGCGCCGCCCCTCGCGCTCGTCGTCATGGCGTCGGCCGTCCTCGCGCGCGTGCTGCAGCCTGACTTGCTCGTCAACACGCGGAGGCAGGCCCTGAGCGCCCTCACGTTCTGGTTCAACTGGAACGCCATCGCCTCGGGGGCGAGCTACTTCGACTCGATGAACCCCCAGCTCTTCCAGCACCTCTGGTACGTCTCGGTGCAGATGCAGCTCTACCTCGTGGCCCCGCTGCTCCTCTACGTGCTCACGCGCCGATTTGGCCGCCGCCGGGTGGTGGGGTCGCTTGCCTGCCTCGCCGCCGTGAGCGCGCTCGCCATGGCGGCCCTGTACAGCCCCGCCAACCCCACGCGCGTCTACGAGGGCACCGACGCGCATGCGGCGGGGTTTCTGCTGGGCATGGCGCTCGCCACGGTCGTGACCGGGCCGAGTGACCTCCGCAAGCTCGTGCTGCGTCATGCTCCTATCGCGGGCGGCGCGGCGCTAGCGATCCTCGTGCTGCTCGCACGCTTTCTCGGGCAGGGGCCGCTGGCGTTTCGCGGGGGCATCTTCCTCGCGGCCGCGTGCTCCGCAGCGCTCGTGGCGGGTGCGGTGGGTGGCTGCCCCTGGCTCGTACGGCTCCTCGAGACGCGGCCGCTCGCCCTCCTCGGGAGGCACTCCTACGCCGTCTACCTCTGCCACTGGCCCGTCTGGCTGCTGGTGTCACCGCTGCTTCGGGGCCTTCCCGGCATCGTGGTCGTGGCACTTGTGCTCGCGCTCACCGCAGCGGCGTCTGCAGGTTGCGAGCGGCTGGTGGAGCTTCTCGCCCAAGGCGCTCGGGAGCTGGGGCAGCAGGGCCTTCGGGAGCCGGGGCAACGTCTCACGCCGGGCCTCCGCTCGCTTGTCGGCACGTCCGTCCTCGCACTTGCCTGCCTCGTCGCCTTCGCCACGGCGCCCGCCAAGACCTCGCTGCAGGTTCAGCTGGAGGAGCTCCAGCGGCAGCAGGAAGAGCAGCAGGCGGCAGAGGAGCGCCAGAGGGCCTTAGAGAGCACGCTCCCGGCGGGCCAGAACATGGACGCCGTGGGAGACTCCGTCATGCTCTCCTCACTCGACGGCCTCAACGAGACGTTCCCCGGCATCACGGTGAACGCGAAGATATCGCGCAACTTCACCCAGGGCACGGACGCGGTTCGGGGTCTGGTGCAGGACGGGGCGCTCAGGCACTGGCTCGTCCTCGGGCTTGCCACCAACAATGTCGTCACCGAGGCCGACCTCGACCAGATGCGCCAGGTGGTGGGGGACGACACGATGCTCGTGCTCGTGGGGCCCCACGGCCCGGCCGGCCAGTTCCCCTCGTATTCCGAGAACAACGACCGGCTGCGCGCCTACGCCGCCAACCATCCCGACAACACGCTGTTCGTCGACTGGGACGCGGCCATCTCAGCCCACCCGGACTACCTTTGGAACGACGGCATTCATCCCGTGGACGAGACGGGCGGCAGGCTGTACGCCCAGGCCGTGAGCGACGGCATCGCCGCGTGGTGCGATGGTCACGGCGTCGACTACCCGCCCGCGCTGCCAAGCGCCGGGGACGCCGCCGCGACTGACGCGGCGGACGCCGCGGGCACGAACGACAACGGGGACGACAGCTCAACGCCCTCCTCAACGGGCAGCGACGCCGGATAGGCAAAGAGGGCCACGACGGAAAGCGGCCTGGTGCAGGCGGACACCCTGGCGCGGGCGGGCACGAACGCAAGCCCCGAGGAGGCGTGCGGGACGCCCAGTGGCACCCGAGCGTGACAGAACCCCCGCTCGTGCGGAGCCGTTCAGCCGTGCGTGACAAAACAGGGGCTCGTGCGGAGCTCGTCTTGACGCCTCGCGACGCCATGGCTTCCAGACAAGCCCTGTAACTCGTGTTTTGTCGAGACGAGAAATCACATGCGGAAGGCGGGGCGACAATTCCCCGGCTCGTGCCGAGCACGAGCCCGCGTTCTGTCAGCCGCCCGCAAGCAGCTCCGCACGAGCCCGCGTTCTGTCAGCCCGACCGAGAGCGCCTGGGCCGCAACTCCCGGTGACGCCCCTCCCCCAGCGAACGGCGACCCCGAGGCCCAGGGGGCAGCGGGGGCGTCTACTAGCAGCGAGGCGGAGCGGGGCGCTTGAAGCCCGGCAACGCCTCGACGACCCTCTCGCCCACCTCGGACAGCACGATGCCGCAGAAGATGAGCGCAAACCCCGCGAGCAGCTTGGGCGTGAGGGCCTCGTAGCCAAAGGCCACCGAGAACGCCACGCCGCTTGGGCTCTCGAGCGAGCTGAGCAGCGACCCCGCCGCCGGCTCCACCTTCGTCAGGGCGTAGTTGAGCACGGCCAGGCACGCGAAGGAGCACGCCACGGCAAGAAATGCCAGCGAGGCCACGTTGTCCGGCGTAAAGAGCGCAGCCGCCGGAGGCTGCTCCAGCACGAGCGTCCCCGCGCCCACGATCGCCGTAATAGTCACGAACTGCCAGAACGTGAGCGCCCACACGTCCTTGTCGCGTCCTTCGTTTGCCACGACGACCATCTCGAGCGCATAGAACACCGCGCCCACGAGGGTAAGCAAGTCCCCAAGGTTGAGCGGAAACCCGTTGTCGAGCATCACGAGCCCCATGCCCCCAAGGCTCACAACGGCCGCCAACACGCTCATGCGCTTGGGAGCGCCCTTGCCCCAGGCCCATGCGCAGAACGGCACGAGCACGCAGTACACGCCCGTGAGGAAGGCGTTCTTGCCCGGCGTGGTGTAGACGATGCCAAAGGTCTGGAACACGTATGCAAGCCCGTAGAATACGCCCAGCACCACGCCCGTGCGCACCACCGAAGACGTCGCGTTAGTGCGAATCCGCCGCCAGAACACCGCGAGCATGAGCAGGCTCGCCACGCCAAAGCGCACGAAGAGCAGCCAGAACACGGGGAACTCCGCCGTGACGTCCTTCATGAGGAAGAACGAGAAGCCCCACGCAAGCGCGCAGGCAACGATCAGCAGCTTGTTAAACCAGTCGGCGTCGAGCAGCCGCCGTCCCTCACCCATGCGCTCCCCCCACGTTCTCTCGTCCTTCCCGTGTCCGCCGTGCCCGCCGCCTCCGCAACGCGGCGCTACAGCAGGTCGAAGTCGAAGAACGACGCGAGGCGCTCGTGGGCGGCACTCACGTCCTGCGTGACCTCGGCAGACCCGCAGAAGCCCAGCACGTAGGCACCCGAGGCGACACCCGCCGCCACGCCCGAGGGCGAGTCCTCCACTACCACGGCGTGCTCGGGCACCACGCCCAGCCAGCGCATGGCCGTGAGGTAGGGCTCCGGGTCGGGCTTGTGGCGCTCCACCATGTCCCCGGAGACGATCACGTCGAAGGCCGACGCCACGCCGAAGCGGTTGGCCATGGCGAGCAGTCGCGGCGCCACGGTGGTCGAGACGAGCCCCGTGCGCACGCCCGCCGCGCGCAGACGCCCCAGAAGCCCGCGCACGCCAGACATGAGGCGCATGTCCGGCGCGAGGTAGACCTCCTTGGGGACAGCGCCCTCCTCCCGCAGGCGCTCGTGTGCGGCGACGAAGTCCTCGAGCGTAATGGTGACCCCGTAGCGCGCGGCCACGGGCGGGATACTCGCGCCCGACTTGCCCGCGAGCGCGAGGCAGTCCTCGTACGTGGCGGGTACGCCCAGGCTCTCGAAGACCGTGCGGTTGACGCGGGCGGCGGAGGGCTCGGAGTCAACGAGCACCCCGTCGCAGTCGAACAGCACGCAGTCGATTCTCTCGGGACGGGTCATCGTGGCTCCTTGCTTCTCGGGCGGCAGGCGGGACAGGCCAACGGACGGCAGAACGGTGGGCGAGGCGGCGGCACAGGAGCTCCGAACCGGAGCGGGCCTCGCGACCTCCAAGCCCGCCCCGGCCGATACGAAAACAGCCCGAGAACCTCACGGCTCCCGGGCTGAACGTTTCGATGGAGCCAGCTACCAGACTTGAACTGGTGACCCCCGCTTTACGAGAGCGGTGCTCTACCAACTGAGCTAAGCTGGCAACTCCATAGGGCCGCCGGAAGCGCACGCTCACCGGCAACGGGCAATTACTATAGCTGATGCTCCCTCGAGGGTGCAAGAATGTTCTTGCAAGTTTTTTCGCTGGCTCGTCAGGTGAAACGGGCGGCGTAGTGAGCCCGAGCCTGTGCCCGGGCCAGACGGAGGGACAACATGACCGATAAGATTCGCCTCGCCACCATTGGCACCAGTCCCATCAGCGACAACCTGCTCGAAGCCGCGCTCGAAGTGGACGGCATCACGTACGTGGGCACCTTCTCGCGCGACGCCGAACGCGCCCGTACCTTCACCAAGAGCCATGGCGGCACGCACGCCTTCACCTCGCTCGAGGAGCTCGCCTCCTCCCCCGAGGTCGACGCCGTCTATGTGGCCTCCCCCAACGCCCGCCACCTCGACCAGGCACTCGCGCTCGCCTCGGCAAACAAGCATCTGCTCGTGGAGAAGCCCCTCTGTGCCAACCGCTACGACGCGCAACGGCTCTTCGCCGCGGCCGAGCTCCACGGCGTCGTAGTGATGGAGGCCATGCGACCGCTCCACGACCCGGCCTGGCGCGCAGTGGCGGCCGCGCTGCCCTCCGTCGGCGAGCTGCGCCGCGCGTCTTTGCGCTTCGGCCGCTACTCGTCGCGCTTCGACGACCTCAAGGCAGGGCGTCATACCAACATCTTCGACGCGCGCATGGCGTCGGGCGCGCTCATGGACATGGGCATCTACACGGTCGAACCCATGGTGGCGCTCTTCGGCATGCCCGAGCGCATCGTGGCCGCCGCCACCCTCGTCGCCGAGAAGGGCAACCACCTCACCGGAGGGGCCATCGATGGCGCGGGCTCGGTGCTGTGCATCTACGGCGACGACTCCGGCACGCCGGGGCTCGTGGTGGAGCTCGCCTACTCCAAGATCACGACGGACCTTCTGCCCTCGCAGATCGAGGGCGACCTCGGCACCATCACCATCGACAGCGTCTCGATTCCCCAGGGGGCAAGCGTCCTGCACCGCGGCCGTGCCGTGCGCGGCGACGCCCGGGCGATCGCCACGAGCGTGGGCGACACCCACGAGCGGCTCGACGTGAGGCCGCGCCCCAACAGCATGGTCTACGAGCTTGCAGACTTCGTCCGTCTCGTGCGCGACGAGCCCGTCGACACCCTCTGGGGGCCCGCGCTCGACGCGCGCGGTGCATTCGCGAGCTTCCGCGACGTGACGCTCGGCGCCCTCGCCGTCACCGATGAAATCCGCCACCAGACCGGCGTCGAGTTCCCCGTCGACGCGCCCGTCGAGGCGTAGACAGGCTCGCCGAGGCGGGGTGCACCCATCAAGTCACGGGCGCCCTCCGCACGCGACCCACCCGCACGTTCGCCGATCAGGGTTCCCGCGTCTCCCTTTTCAGCGGCTCAACGGTGGCTCAATATGCTATTAGTAAGCTAGCAATTGTGTGCACGCGCCCCTCGCGGGGTCGCCCGACAAGCGCAGGCGGCGCGTCACCGGGGATTGCCAACCACTTCGAAAGGACTTCCATGAGCACCGTCGCCATCGTCGGCTGCACGCACGCCGGCACCTTCGCCGCCTCGCAGCTGCTCGCCGCCCATCCCGACTGGACCGTCCATGTCTTCGAGCGCAACGACTCGCTGTCGTTCCTCTCCTGCGGCATCGCCCTGTGGGTAGGCAACCACGTGAGCGACCCCAAGCGCATGTTCTACTCCAGCCCCGAGGCCCTGGCCAAGGCGGGCGCGCGCATGCACATGGAGACCGACGTCACGAAGGTTGACGTGGCCAGCAAGACCCTCGAGGCCCGCGACCTCAAGACCGGCGAGACCACGGGCTACGCCTTCGACAAGCTCTTCGTCACCACGGGCTCCAAGCCGGTGCTGCCGCCCATCAAGGGCCTCGACGCCTGCCTCGAGGGCGGCCAGATCCTGCTCGCCAAGAACTGGGGGCATGGCCTTGCCATCAAGGAGCGCGCCAAGACGGCCAAGGAGGTCGCGGTCATCGGTGCCGGCTACATCGGCACCGAGCTCGCCGAGCAGTTCAGCGAGAACGACGTGCACTCCGTCCTCATCGACGGCCTGCCCCGCGTCCTCGCCAAGAACTTCGACGAACCCATTTGCGGCGAGGTCGAGAAGGCCTACGAGGCTCATGGCGTGACGCTCGCCATGGATCAGTTCGTGAGCGAGTTCGTGCCTGACGAGGACGGCTCGGGCGTCACCGTGAACACCACCAAGGGCAGCTACCACGTCGACTTCGCCATTCTTGGCGCCGGCTTCCTGCCGCGCACCGACCTGTTCGACGGTCAGCTCCAGATGCTCAAGAACGGCGCCATCAAGACCGACGAGTACATGCGCGCCTACCTGCCCGGTTCCGACGAGCCCACGAACGACGTGCTGGTCGCCGGTGACGCCGCCTGCATCCGCTACAACCCCACGGGCACCTACGACTACATCCCCCTGGCCACCAACGCCGTGCGTCAGGCCATTGTGGCGGCCGCCAACGTGGAGGCGCCGGTGCTGGCGTCCATGGGCACGCAGGCCACGAGTGCCGTGCAGCTCTACGACCTGTCACTTGCTGCCACCGGACTCACGCTCGGCGGCGCCGAGGCGCGCGGCCTCAAGCTCCGTTCCACCACGCTTGTCCAGGACTACCGCCCGGACTTCATGCTCACGACCACGCCCGTGACCGCCACCCTCGTGTGGGATCCCGAGACTCGCCTCGTGAAGGGCGCCCAGTTCATGAGCAAGCAGCCGGACGTGGGCCAGGCCGCCAACGCCGTCTCCATCGCCATCCAGGCCGGCTTCACCATCGACCAGCTCGCGGGCGTCGACCTGCTGTTCCAGCCCAACTTCTCGCAGCCGGTCAACTACATCGGGGCGCTTGCCATGCAGGCCGTCGCCGAGCAGGGTAAGTAGGGGGCGCGCACTGCCCGCATGATGCCCGAAGGGCCCTCCAGAGAAGCCGAAAGTAACCTCAGGCTTCAAAAGTGCAGTGAATGTATGGGTTTCCCAACGGGATGCCAAGTAGACAGAAAACCCGCAGGTCTTCTACCTGCGGGTTTTCTTTTGCACTTCGCTGATCTACTGGGCGACCTGCAAAAATACCCATACAATTGCTGCACTTTTGCCGTGCAAGCCGAAATACGGCACGCAAAACGGCCTGGCGCCGCTCGGCAGAGCGCCGCCAACGTCCTCGCTCTAGCCCAGAAGCCCCAGCACGCGCCTCTTCGTGTCGAGCGAGGCCGGCGTAAGCAGCCAATCGGAGCGCTCGGCGCGGGGGGCGTCAATCGAGACCTCCCCCACCAGCGTACTCGGCACGCCCCCGTTGGGATGGCCCCGCATCACGAGGATACGGTCGGCCATCTCGACGGCCTCGTCAACGTCGTGCGTGATGAGCACGCACGATATGCCCAGGTCGCTCACCATGGACAGAAACCACCCGCGCATGTCCCGACGCGTCAGCGCGTCGAGCGCACTGAACGGCTCGTCCATGAGCACCACGTCGTTGTCCATGAGGTAGGTGCGCAGAAGCGCCGCACGCTGCCGCATGCCGCCCGACAGCTGGCTGGGATAGCTGCGCTCGGTGCCCGCAAGGCCAAACCGCTCGAAGAGCGGCTCGGCCTTGGCGCGGGCGGGGCGCTTGGGCATGCCACCAAGCAGCAACGGCAGGCACACGTTGTCAATGATGGTGCGCTGGGGCAGCAGCAGGTCCTTCTGCAGCATGTACGAGATGCGCCCGGGCTTGTCCGTGACGTCCTCGCCGTGCAGCAGCACGCGACCGGCCTCGGGCGTGGTGAGGCCGGCAAGCCCATGGAAGAGCGTGGTCTTGCCGCAGCCCGAGCGGCCCACGAGGCACACCATCTCGCCCGGCGCCACCGTCAACGACACGTCGCGCACGACCGGCATCCCGTCCCACGCAAGCGTCAGCCCGTCAACCTCAAGCGCGGGCGTGCCGCCGAGCACGGTCGCCGCCCCGGTCGCGGCAGCGCGCTCCCGCTGCTGCCCCGTCATGCCTACGCCTCCAGGTAGTCCATCGTGAAGCCCGCCGCCTCGTCGAGCTTGACCGGCGTGAGGCCGTTCTCGTTCATCCAGGCATAGAACTTGGACCAACGGTCGGAATCGATGACGCCCCAGCTCGAGGCTTCGGCGGTGTACTGGCCGGCGAGGAACTCCTGGCTCATCTTGGCGAGCGCCGGGTCAACCTCGGGCGCGGC
>UWSJ01000054.1 GCA_900549525.1 uncultured Coriobacteriaceae bacterium
TTGTTGAGCAGGCCACGGCGGGCAGCCTCCTCCGGCCACTCCTCGGAATAGCCGTTGCCGTTGAAGATGATGCGCTGGTGATCGGTCAGCGTCTTCTTGACCCAGGCGAGGGCCTCGACGATGAAGTCGGACTCGGGCACGCCCTCCATGTAGGTGGCAAAGGCGTCGAGCTTCTCGGCCACCGCGGTGTTGAGCACCATGTTCGGGTCGGACAGGTTCTGCTGCGAGCCGCACATGCGGAACTCGAACTTGTTGCCGGTGAAGGCGAACGGACTCGTGCGGTTGCGGTCGGTGTTGTCCTTGGTGAGGTCCGCGAGCTGCGGGACGCCAAGGTCCATCTTCTCCTTGGGATGGCTCTGGTAGGGCTTGTCGTTGATGAGCGCGTCAACGACGGCGGCCAGGTCGTCGCCCAGGAAGACGGAGATGATCGCGGGGGGCGCCTCGTTGGCACCCAGACGGTGGTCGTTGCCGGCGCTGGCAACGCTGCAGCGCATGAGGTCCTGGTGGTCGTCAACCGCGGCGATGACGCTCGCGAGGAAGACGAGGAACTGCAGGTTGTCCTCAGGGGTGTCGGACGGGTCGAGGAGGTTCTTGCCGTCAGCGGAGATGGACCAGTTGTTGTGCTTGCCCGAGCCATTGACGTAGTCGAACGGCTTCTCGTGCTCGAGGCAGACGAGACCATGGTGGGAGGCGACGAGCTTCATCTTCTCCATGGTGACCAGGTTGTGGTCGATGGCCTTGGAGCTGGCCTCGAAGATGGGGGCGAGCTCGTGCTGGCAGGGGGCAACCTCGTTGTGCTTGGTCTTGGCCGGCACGGCGAGCTTCCAGAGCTCGTCATCGAGCTCCTTCATGAACTCGTTGACCGTCGGGCGGATGGCGCCGAAGTAGTGCTCCTCAAGCTCCTGGCCCTTGACCGGCTCGCACCCAAAGAGCGTGCGGCCGCACATGATGAGGTCGGGGCGTGCTGCGTAGTCCTCCTCCTTGATGAGGAAGTACTCCTGCTCGGGGCCGACGGTGGTGGAGACGCTCGTGACGTCCTTGCCGAAGACCTTGAGCACGCGCTTCGCCTGGGTGTCAAGGGCGACGCAGGAGCGCAGCAGCGGCGTCTTCTTGTCGAGCGCCTCGCCGGTGTAGGAGATGAACGCCGTCGGGACGCAGAGAACCTCGTCCTTGATGAAGGCGGGGGAGGTGGGGTCCCAGGCGGTGTAGCCGCGGGCCTCGAAGGTGGCGCGCAGGCCGCCGGACGGGAAGCTCGAGGCGTCGGGCTCGCCCTGGATGAGTGCCTTGCCGGAGAAGGTCTCGAGCGCGCGGCCGTCACCCGTGGGCTCCATGAAGGCGTCGTGCTTCTCGGACGTGATGCCCGTGAGCGGCTGGAACCAGTGGGTGTAGTGCGTGGCACCCTTCTCAAGCGCCCACTCCTTCATGGCGTGGGCAACCTCGTTGGCGATGTCGAGGTTGAGCGCCTGGCCCTCCTTGATGACGTGGGAGAGCTCCTTGTACGTCGGCTTGGGCAGGCGCTCTCGCATGACGGAGTCGCTGAAAACCAGGCTGCCGTACTCCTCGGTGACCTTTGATGCCATGTGGTCTCGCTTTCTGTCGAGGTTGAACTCGGGAACCAGGGCGCTTCGGCTCCCGGCGTTCGGCTGCGCAGCGCGGCGGCGTGGCACGCGCGGCGACGCCGAACGTCGTTTGACGAACCAAGACTCTAGCGGCGCAGTATTTCATGGCGATTAATGGTTCGATACGTGCGCGAGACAGCTGGTGGGTGCGGCGGCTTCCCTCGCTGGTTACTATGGTGGGGAAGCTTCCCGTTCGATGACGTTTTGAGCGAGGTTGTCTCGCGAGGTCAGGAGTGAGATGTCTGCCAAGCACTTCAAGGAGCCGGGTGCCCCCGCGCGGGAGCCCGAGCCGAATGGATACGGTGCGCCGGAGGGCGCGGCCGGGAATTATGCCGGTTCGCAGGCCCCTGCGAGCGGCCCGTACGCGGGCCCCTATGAGGCCCCGGAGGAGAGCCCCTACGTAAGCGGCCCTGCCACGGGTGCCGTGGGAATGCGCTCAGAGCAGGTTGGGCCCGGCTACGGGCGCAAGGCCAAGCGCGGGCGCAAGGAGGCGAAGGGCGAGTCCAAGGGCCCCGAGGCGGCGCCTGGCGAGCGCTTCGACGCCGGCGTCTACGGCGGCGTGTACGGGAGGCGCAGGCACCGTCGCGTACCGGTGCTGGCGGTCATCCTCGTGGTGCTGGTTGCGCTTGTCGGCGGCGGGGCGTACCTGTACCTCAACCCGCCGCTCTACGGCGTCACGGTCAACGGCACGGGCAGAAACGTCATGATGGGCACCACGCTCCAGGGTCTTATCGACGAGCGCTACGCCTCGCCCACGGCGGGCGACCTTATCGCGGTTGACGGCTCGGTTGCCAAGGAGGGCGGAGGTGACCCGTTTGAGGCCACCATCAACGGTGGAGACCCCACGTCCGACCCCAGCACTCCCGTGCCGCGCGGAGCCACCGTCACCATCGATGACGGCAACGACGTCGACGAGGACTACACCGAGACGGTGCAGAGCATTCCGCACGGTCAGTCCAGTACGGACATGAACTCGTTCAACGAGTACTGGGCGGGCTCCATCCACCTGTATTCCGAGGGGCAGGACGGCTCTGAGTCGGTGCGGACGGGCAAGGTGTCGGGCAAGACCGTCACGGTTGTCACGAAGCAGCCCACCGACTCCGGCTATCAGGTCTACACGACCAAGACGGGCGACGACAAGGTGATTGCCCTTACGTTTGACGACGGCCCGTGGCCCACCACCACGTCCGAGATCCTCGACATTCTCAAGGAGAACGACGCCAAGGCCACGTTCTTCGAGATTGGCAACCAGATTGCCGAGAACGCCGACGTGGTGAGCCGCATCCACAAGGAGGGCCACCAGATCGGCACGCACACCTGGGATCACGCGAGTGGATCGGGCAACGGCGTTGACCTCACGAAGATGAGCCCCGACGAGCAGGTTCAGGAGGTCGAGAAGGGCTTCCAGGCTATTGACCAGGCCATCGGCGAGCAGACTCCGCGCATCCTGCGCGCTCCGGGAGGCAACTACCACGGTGACATCATCCCCAACCTCAAGGACTACGTGGTGGCCGAGGTGGGCTGGAACGTCGACACGGAGGACTGGCGCAAGCCGGGGGCCGACAAGATCGAGAAGGCCATTCTCTCCGTGAAGCCCGGCGACGTCGTGCTGATGCACGACGGCGGCGGCGACCGCTCGGAGACCGTGGCGGCGCTCAAGGAGGCGCTGCCCAAGCTCAAGGAGCAGGGGTACAAGTTCGTGACCATCAACGAGCTGCTTGCGTACGGCACGCCCTCGGGCAATGCCGTGCCGGGCATTGACGCCTCGGCTGCGACGGCAAGCGCGACGGGTGCGGCGGCCACGGCGGCGGGCACGGGCGCGGCGGCTGCGAGCGCGGCGGCTTCTGGTGCTGCCGCGGCCACGACCTCGCAGGCCGTGGCGGCAAGCAAGTAGGGGACGATATGCCGCGCGAGACGAACGCCGCCAAACGGGCGCGTGCCATCGAGGTATGCGAGCGGCTGAACCGCCGCTACGGGCCGGTCGAGTGCTTCCTCGACCACGTGAGTCCCTTCCGGCTCGTCATATCGGTGCTGCTCAGCGCCCAGACGACCGACGCCCAGGTGAATCGCGTGACGCCCGAGCTCTTCCGCCGCTGGCCCACGCCGGCCGCCCTTGCCGCCGCCACGCCCGAGCAGGTGGCCGAGGTCATCCACTCCCTCGGCTTCTACAAGAGCAAGGCGCGTCACGCCGTCGAGGCGGCGCAGATGATCATGAGCGACTTCGGCGGCGAGGTGCCGCACACGATGGCCGAGCTCACGAAGCTGCCGGGCGTTGGCCGCAAGACCGCCAACATCGTGCTCAACGTGAGCTTCGGCATCGTGGAGGGCATCGCGGTCGACACGCACGTGAACCGCCTGGCCCACCGCATGAAGCTCTCGCCAAAGACGCACGAGGCCGAGCCGCTCAAGACCGAGCAAGACCTCCTCAAGATTCTGCCGCACGAGTACTGGCGCGACGTCAACCACCAGTGGATCCAGTTCTGCCGCGAGATCTGCTCCGCCAAGGCCCCTAAGTGCGGCGAGTGCCCGCTCGTTGACATCTGCCCGAGCGCGCCGGGGAAGTAGACGGCTTCGGGTACGTAAGCTGCGTGTATGCGTCGTCCGCCATCGCACGATGACACCCCTTCTTGCGGTATCGTTTAAGGTAGAAACCACGAGGAGGACACGCATGAGCAACGACACCCAAGCCATGTGGCCCGTCGAGTCCGGAGCACCCGACTGCTCCGAGGCGGGACACCTTGACGAGAACGAGCTGCGTCGCGACCACGGGCACATTGAGTTTGACGGGTTGCCCAACACGCGCGACCTGGGCGGGCTCGAGACGGCGGATGGCCACCACGTGCGGAGCGGCGTACTGCTGCGCTCGGGCATGCTGTGCTATGCGAGCGACGAGGACATTGCGCGCCTGCGCGACGACTATCGCCTCCGGGCCATCGTTGACCTGCGTGGCGACGAGGAGCTTGCCGAGCTTCCTGATCCCGTGGGCGAGTTTCCGGGCCTCACCTACGTGCACGCCGACGTGATGAAGCAGGGCTTCGCGGGCATCTCCCAGGACGAGGAGAGCCGCCGCCTCATGGCGAAGCTGGAGGAGAAGAGCGTCGACGACCCTCCCGCGTTTATGGAGGGGCTTTATCCGGGGCTTTTCCTCCGTGATGCGGGGGTTGAGGCCTATCGGGCGTTCATGCGCACCATTCTTGCGTGCGAGGACGGGGCCGTGCTCTGGCACTGTCATGTGGGCCGCGACCGCTGCGGCATGGCGAGCCTGCTCGTGGAGCATGTGCTGGGCGTGCCCATGGAGACCTCCGAGGACGACTACCTCGCCACGAACATCTACACCGACGAACCATCGACCCGTCGCACCGATGCCAACCTGCGCTTTATCCGCGCAGCGGTGGGCGCTGTCGAGCGCGAGTGGGGCGGGCTCGACGGCTACGTGCACGATGCCCTGGGCGTGAGCGATGCCGACGTTGCAGAGCTGCGTGCGCGGTATTTGGTGTAGGGGCGGTTCGCGCGGCCCGGTGGCGCTTGGAGCTTGGCAATGGCCACAGCTCGTCGGCGCCCCGGATCACGCCGTTTGTACGATTGCCGTGAGTCGCGCAGGATTTCGGGCGCCTTGGTGACCCGGATTGCGCCGTTTGTACGACTGGTCTTGTCGCGTGGTTGTTTTTGGTACTTCTCGGATATGTGGTCTTGCCGATTGCGAAGGGAGCGCGGGACGTTTACCTCGGATAATGCAAGTGCGGCGCATCTGGCGGCGCAGCACTTCTCGGTAGGGTCTTTGGCTTGCGCAGAGCCCATCGTACATTCGGCGGGTTCCGGGGCATCGGGGGCCACGTTATGTGACGCGGCCCCGCGCCGACTTACTTACGGCAGACGTGTCGGTGACAAGCGCATGTGACAGCCGTGACGAAATCGCGGCGAAGTGTATGGATGTGCCTTGAGTAGCTGCTCCGCTGGGTCCTTCAGAGTGGAGTAAAATAACGTTTAGCAAATATATAGAAGCAAGTAGCGACTTTTAAGCGACCGATGAACACGTGCACCCATACAGTTCGTGGCCAACTTGTCATGCGGGGTCCGTTTTCGTTGCCAGGCTGGCTGGTGGGAAGGGTTCCAGAGGCGCGTACGCCGCCGTGCCGGGGTTCCGGCCGAAACTGTGCTCTCGCAACCGCACCCACGCACAAAAACGCCCGGAGCCGTAATCGTGCAGCTCCGGGCGTTGTCGTTCCGAGAAGCGAAGACCTTACTTCTCGTAGTCCATGTCTTTGGACTCCTTGATCAGGAACAGGGCGACGAGGGCGAGGACGCTCATGCCGCCGAGGTACCAGCCAAGCGCCATGATGCCGAACTCAGTGACCAGGTACGTGGCGATCGTCGGGGCAAAGGCGCCACCGAGGATGGAGGCCAGGTTGTAGGCCAGGCCAGCGCCGGAGTAGCGCACGTTGGCCGGGAAGAGCTCAGGCAGGTAGGCGCCGCAAGGGCCAAAGAGGCCGCCCATGAGCACGAAGCCAACGCAGAGGAAGGTAAGCACGCCGACAACCGAGGTGGTCTCGGCGGTGCCGAGCAGGGCCGGGGAGAAGAAGCTGAACACAGCGGTCACGGCAGTGGTGAAGAGCAGGACTGCCTTACGACCACGCTTGTCGGCCTGGAGGCAGCCGACGACGATGAAGGCGGCGAAGAAGAAGATCGAGATCATCTGCATGCCGAGGAACTCAGCGTGCGAGTAGCCCAGCGTCTTCTCGCCGTAGGAGAGCGACCAGGTGCCGAGGACGTAGAACAGGGTGTAGGTGATGCCCATGGCGCAGGTGCCGAGGACGACCTGCTTCCAGTACTTCACGAGCTCCACGAGCGGGGCCTTGACGACGCGGTCCTCCTTGACGGCCTTCTGGAAGACCGGGGTCTCGCTCATGCGCTCACGGACGACGAGGCCAACGACCACGAGGATGGCGGACAGCAGGAACGGTACGCGCCAGCCCCAGGCGAGCATGGTGTCGTTGCTGAGGTTGCTCTCGAGGAGCAGGTTGATGCCATAGGCGCAGAAGAAGCCGATGGGCGCACCGAGGTTGGGGAAGGAGCCGTAGAGGGCGCGCTTGTTAGCGGGCGCGTTCTCGGTGGCGACCAGCGCGGCGCCGGACCACTCGCCGGCGAGGCCGAGGCCCTGGCAGGCACGGCAGATGCACAGCAGTACGACCGCCGCAGCGCCGAGCGTGTCATAGCCGGGCAGCACGCCAACGACGAAGGTGGAGATGCCCATCGTCATAAGGGCGACGACCAGCGTCTTCTTGCGGCCCATCTTGTCGCCGAAGTGACCAAAGAGCAGCGAGCCAAACGGACGGGCGAGGAACGAGACCGCGAACGTGGTGAAGGACAGCAGCGTCGCGAGGAACGGATCGGAGATGTTGGCGAAGAACACCTTCGGGAAGAAGAAGGCGGCGGCGATCGAGTAGCAGTAGTTGTCGTAGAACTCGATGGCGGTGCCCACCATGGAGGCGGCGATGATCTCGGCTATCGAGTCTCGCTTCTGTCCCTCCTGTGTGGTGAGTGCGGCTGCTTGTGAACCTGGCATTGAAGCTCCTCTCATCGGATTGCGTGTGACGCGGATGCGAGTGAGGTAGCCATCCAGGCGATCGGGTGATTTCCTTTGGTGCTTGACCGATCGTGATGCGGTCGAGAAACGGGGATGCGCAAAAGAAAAGCCCTCGACCGCCTGGATGGCAGCCTCGGGTCTCGTCGGGGCCGCCCGTGGGTTAGCACGGACGGTTACGGATGACCGTCCGTGCTAGCTAATAACTCGAATAATCTCGACTAGCGTTGTGGCGGTCTGCGTCATGGCGCGAATCCTCCGGTCGTTACGGGCGACGTCTTCGTCACCCTCGAGCGCCCCCTGCGCTCGCTGCCGAACACTGTCGGACTGGTGGGAATTGAAGTCAACCCAAAATCACAGATTTCTTTTGTTAGCAATTGGTTAAGTGATATTCACCGGTAAACGGCAGAAAATTGTCGGCAAACGCGCAATTTATGTAGCTGCGGTGTTGACGATAGCGTTAACATCCGGGTGCTTCCCGCTGTGAGAAGCGCCCGGATGCGGATGGGCTGCGCCCCCGGCAACGGGACGCCTTTGTGGCGGAGCGCCTTGCGCCGGCGCGTCGTCCTAGCCGAGGACGTGCCCCGGGGCGAGCCATGCGGGCGCCTCGCTGCTCACGACGCGCGCCGCCGCATAGGCGCGGGGCAGGGACGTGACGCAGGAGGCCTGGTAGGCGCCGGACGGCATGAGCTCGAGCGCAAGTGCGCAGTCGACGCTCACCTCGTCCACGAGGGCAAGCGGCAGGAGTAGCACCATGCGCCTGCGGGCTGCGTCGTAGGCCGGCGCCACGTGCCGGTAGCTCCGGCGCGCCCTGCGCATCGAGAGCTCGACGGCGTCGTCGAGGGCACGACAGGCACGGCGGTAGCGACCGGGCTCGGACGTGACGGCGCGGGACAGCTCGCGCAGTGCCGACCGGCGAGCGGCCGGGTCGGTGCTGGCGAGCGCGTCGAGGCTCTGCTCGGCGTCGGCGCCCTCGACCAGCGTCGAGACGAATGCGCGCGGCAGGCGACGGAGCCCCTCGCCGAGAACCGCGCGGAAGTTGATGACCGTAAGGGCCTCGGCGCGAGGGCGGATGTCGTCAAGCGAGCGCAGGTACTCGGCCTGCGCGGGCATGGTGGCAAGGGACGACGATAGTCTCACGCCCAGCTCGCCCACGCCCGGGGTGGCAAAGCCGTCGAGGTGCCAGGGGATGTCGGAGCCCGTGGGGGAGAGCACCGCGGCGAGCGGCTCGTCGGCGGGCGTGGAAAGGCCGGTGTCGAAGGCGGCGAGCGAGCCGTCGGGGCTCACGGCGAGCTTGCCCTCGGCCCGCACGCGGGCGAGGGTGGCCGCAAGGTAGTCGCGCAGGATTCCGTAGCGGCTTTCCTTGCCCACGCCCTCGCCGGGATAGTTCCAGTGCTCGGGAGCCGACATCGTGGCGAGCGTGCCGAGGGTCGTTTCCCACGTGCCGATCTCCATGAACTGGGCGAGGTCTCGCACGGGGTCGGGTGCGGGCTCTCCCGTGCGCGGGCCGGTCGAGAGGTCGGTCCAGAAGCCGCCCTCCGCCTGGGGAAGGCCCTCGATGCCCGCGGCCTCGTGGGCATTCCCCGTGCCGTCGTCGCCGTCGACGAGCGTGAGGTGCCAGCGCCTCGACTCGCCCGGGCGGGACATGCGGCGGATGGTGACGCTCACGGGTGCCGACCCGTCTTCCTGCAGGTAGCGAAGGGGGAAGGTCGCAAGGTTGCGCGAGCCGGTGACGGTGCCGGTGGCGCGGGCGACGCGCCAGTCCTCGTCGAGCACGGCCATGAGGTCGGCCTCGATGGGCAGGATGCGCGTGAGCAGGCCGATGAGCGCCGACTTGATGGAGACCTCATCGGAGATGGAGGCGGGGAGGTCGTTGCGCGTATGCGCGGGGGCCGCCGATGCGGAGGACGTCGGCACGGTTGCCACTGGCTTGGGTGGCTTTGCGACGGGTGCGGCTTCGGGGACGGGCACGGGCGCGGGAGCGGGCTCCGGCGTCGTCGGCGTGGGCGTCGGCTCGGCGGAGGCGAGGCGCTCCTGCTCGGCAATCTGCTCGAGGATGGAGGGCACGGCGGGCTTCGGCGTGGGTGCGGTCTCGTGCGTGGTGGCTATCGCCTGTTCGGGCTCCTGCACTGTCGCGGACTCGTGTGCCGGCGCATCCGCAGACTCCTGAACCGCCGCGGGCCCCTGCGCAACCTCGTCCGTTGGCTCCTGCGACGCGGGCTCAGATGCCTCGGGCGTGGCAGTTGGCGCTTCCGACGCGGCTGCGGGTTCCGGCGCGGCCAACGTCTCCTCCTCGGGCTGGGCCACCTCGCGCGTCTTGGGGCGCACGGGCTTGATCGAGCCCTTCTTGTGCTTCCGCGGCTTGCCGCCAGCCTTGCCGCCCTTCCCGGAGCTGCCCTCGCCCTTGGCCGAGCCCGCAAGCAGCGCGTCCCAGTCCTCGCGCCTGCGCAGTGTGACGTAGAAGCGCCCTCCCTTGAACGCCGTCATGTCGCAGATGCCGTCCAGTGCCGAGAAGAGCGCCGCCGCGTCCTCGTAGCCCAGGGCCTCGGCCGTGAGTTCCTCGCCTGCAAGCGCCTCGACGGCCTTGGGCAGAAACGTCTGCCTGCCCACGCCGATCTTCTCGGCCAGCACCTTATAGAAGTAGAGAAGGTTGGCTTCCGTGAACGCCACGGGCCCCTCCGAGATGTGCCGCTTTGCCATGTGTGCCTCCTTGCGCGCCTTGCTCGGCGCGGAATGTGCGTCTTGAACTCTCTAGGCTAGCACGGCCCTGCGTGCCATCGCCGCTCATGCGGCCCCCACCTTGCGAAACCCTGTCTTGACAAGGCAGTCGGCCCTGAGCACGCTTGTACGGGCTCTGTACGGGCTCATATGCAAGGGGGAGACGAGAATGACGACGGACGACCGGGGCAAGACCCGTGCTCACGAGCTTGCGCGGCAGGTGCGCGACGCGGCCCGCCTGCTCGAGCGCGACGGGCGGCTGGGACTTTGCCGTGGCTTTATCCAGCACGGGGACGTCTCCGTGTACGCGCACGTCACGAGCGTGGCCCTGCAGAGCTGCCGCATCGCCGACACGCTGGCACGTCATGGCGTACGCGTCGACCGCTCTTCGCTTGTGCGCGGGGCGCTGCTCCACGACTACTTCCTCTATGACTGGCACGTGCCCGACCCCAGCCATCGCCTGCACGGGTTCACCCACCCCTACACGGCGCTACGCAACGCCGAGCACGACTTTGCGCTCACGAGTCGCGAGCGCAACATCATCGTGCACCACATGTTCCCGCTGACGCCGTTTCCGCCCACCTGCCGCGAGGCGTGGATCGTATGCCTCGCCGACAAGGCGTGCGCCCTGCGCGAGACGCTGGCGCCGCGGGTTCCCGCCTGCCTGCTGCCCCGTTGGCTCAGGGAGGCGGGGGCGTGAAGGGGCCCGTCCTCGGGACGGTGGCTCTGCTCGCGGCGACCGAGGCCGCCACGGAAGCCCCCGCCGTGCCGCCCGGCTCCGTCTTGCTCGCCGCCGCTTCGGTTCCCCAGGCGCCGCTCTCGGCGTTGTTCCTGAGCTTCATGGTCTACGGCTTCATCGGCTGGGCGTGGGAGTCCACCGTGTGCTCGCTCTTGAGCGACCATCGCTTCTCCAATAGCGGGTTTCTGCTGGGGCCGGTGTGCCCGATCTACGGCGTTGGGGCGCTGACCTGCTGGTTATCGCTGAGATGCGTCCCCAGCGTGGTTGTGCTGTTCTTCGTGTCGGGCACGGTCTGCTGCGTCATCGAGTACCTCGTGGGCCTGGGGCTCGAGAAGTCAACGGGCGCTCGGTTCTGGGACTACGACGACAAGCCGATGAACATCCAGGGTCGCGTCTGCCTGTACGGGTTTCTCCTGTTTGGCGCGGGGGCGACACTCGTCTGCCGCGTGGTGGAGCCGGCCCTGCTCGCCGCGATGGCGCACGTCCCGGGCGTCGCGCTCGTGGCCATCGCGCTCGTGCTGCTCGCCCTGCTGCTCGTCGACCTCGTCTTTGCCATGGCAAGCTGGAGAAGGCTCTCCTCGCGTCTCGAGGAGGTTCGCGCCCAGCTGCAGATGCGCATGAACGACTCGCTTGGCGAGGCCTCCGATCGCATGCTTGAGGCGATTCCGGAGGGTGCCGTGGCTGCGGCGGGCCAGGCGTACGAGCGCACGAAGGAGGCCTCAGCCAACCTCGTGGCGAAGCTCGACCCGCGCGCCGCCGTGTCGAGCATTGGCAGGCCTTCCGTCCCGGAGTGGCTGCAGGAGGCGGCGGAGAAGCTCGTCTCGCGCTCCGGCCGTCGTGACCTGCGCTTCTTCAACGCCTTCCCGCGCCTGAGGATTCCGCGCTACGAAGGCGTCATCTCCGCCACCCACCTAAAGGACCGCGTGCGCGAGCTCTTTTCGCGGAGGTAGCGCAGGTTTCCCCTCAGGCCCTCGGTGATGCTAAGCTGTGCAGGTGCAAATACCCGAGCGAAAGAGGAACTACATGGACGTCAACCTAGACGACGCCGTGGTGGAGGCCCCGCTCACGACCGAGGCCGACGTGGCCGCGGCCGAGGAGCTCGTGAGCTTCATCCACAACAGTCCGAGCATGTTCCACAGCATCGCGACGATTCGCGGCTACCTGGACGAGGCCGGCTTTGCCTACCTGCCCGAGTCTGCCACCTGGCTGCTCGAGCCAGGCGGCCGCTACTACACCGTCCGCAACAACTCGAGCGTCATCGCCTGGAAGGTGGGCTCCGAGCTCGACGATCCCGAGCGCGGCGACTTCCACTTCCAGCTCTCCGCCGCTCACTCCGACTCGCCCACGTTCAAGCTCAAGACCGTCTCCGAGCTCGAGGGCCCCGACACCTACCTGCGTCTCGACACCGAGGCCTACGGCGGCATGATCGACTACACCTGGTTTGACAAGCCGCTGTCGCTCGCCGGCCGCGTGCTCGTGCGCGAGGGTTCGCGCATCGAGAGCCGCCTGCTGTCGCTCGACGCCCCGGTGGCCATCATCCCGAGCCTCGCCATCCACATGAACCGTCTGATGAACGAGAAGTTCTCGCCCAACCGCGCGAGCGACCTCTGCCCGATCCTGTCGGCCGGCGACCTCACGGTCGGCACCGTCGACGCGCTCGTGTCCGAGGCTCTGGGCATCGAGCCCGAGCAGATCGTCTCGCGTGACCTGTTCCTCGTGAACCTGCAGCCCGGCATGGTGTGGGGTGCCGCGAACGAGTTCGTCTCCACGCCCAAGCTCGACGACCTCGCCTGTGCCTTCACCTCGCTCAAGGCGTTCCTCGCGAGCGAGAACGAGCAGCACGTGAGCGTGTACTGCTGCTTTGACAACGAGGAGGTCGGCTCCAACACCAAGCAGGGTGCCATGTCGACCTTCCTGCGCGACACCCTCGGCCGCGTGTCCGAGGCGCTGGGCCGCACCAACGAGGACCTGCGTCGTGCGCTCGCCAAGTCGATGCTCGTGAGCTGCGACAACGCCCACGCCATCCACCCCAACCAGCCGGACAAGGCCGACAAGGCCAACTACCCCGTGCTCAACGGCGGTATGGTCATCAAGGAGGCGGCGAACCAGAAGTACTGCTCTGACGCCTTCAGCCGCGCGGTCTTCGAGGCCGTGTGCGACGACGCCGACGTGCCCACGCAGACCTTTGCCAACCGCTCCGACATGATGGGCGGCTCCACGCTGGGCAACCTGTCCAACATCCAGGTGAGCCTCCACGCCGTCGACGTGGGCCTGCCGCAGCTGGCCATGCACTCCAGCTACGAGACGGGCGGCACGC